>NZ_JBSHNE010000003.1:46435-168075 GCF_053646035.1 Streptomyces sp. NPDC055287
CTCTTTGGCCCCCCCCCCGGGCCTACCACAAACATCTATATTTCGCTCCCGCCGTGTATTGTGGGGGCCGGCGCCGCGCCCCACCCGGGCCCCCCCACCGCTCCGGGTTCGTCTGCTGCACCGCTACCCCACGTCCGCCGGCTCTTGTTCGATCGTGAAGGCGCTTCCGGTGTGGGAGAGCCGCAGCAGCCGGGCCAGCGCGCGCGGGACGGCACACAACCGCAGGTCGGTTCCGCCGGCCCTGGCCACCCGGGCTGCGCCCAGCAGGGCGTTCAGCCCCGAGCAGTCGCAGAAGGTCAGGCCGCCGCAGTCCACCCGGACCTGCCGATGGCCTGCCACGGCTGCCTGGACGGCTTCCCTGAGATCCGGCGCACTCACGACGTCGAGATCCCCTGCCAGAGTGATCCGGCAGCTGTCGGGTCCGGTGGCCTGGACGCCAACCTGGAACGTGTCGTTCACGGCGCCCCCTTCGATCGCGATGCGCCTACGGGGTGGACCGGCTGTTCCTCAAGAGAAACCCCTACCCGGACGTCCTGTCCACCGGGCGGGCCGGCCGCGGGTACCCCCAGGAGGGGGAAGCCCGCATGTCTTGACAAGCGGGGCGGCACGTTCTATCCAGGATTCTGAAGAGGTTTCCTCCATATCCGCAGGTCAGAGCGGGGGAAGTGAACGCAGTGGCAGGGCAGGAGCCGTCCGGCCGACGACACGGCCATTACGCCGTGCTCGGCGTGCGGCCGACCGCTTCGGCCGCGCAGATCACATCGGCGTACCGCGGGGTCGCGCGCGCACCGCACCGCGACGCCAACCCGGGCGGCCCCGCGACGGACGGCCGGTTCACCGAGGTCGTGGCTGCCCGCGCCACCCTGCGCGATCCTGTCCTGCGCGCGGCATACGACTCCCGACGCGGTCCGAGGGGGCCGGACGGACCAGGGAGCCGTGACGCCCCCGCCGGGGCCAGGGACACGTGGTCACCGCGCGCGGCGCGTGTGACGGTGGAAGTGACAGTGCACCCGGCTCCGCCCCGGCACGCCCCGCCCCTGTGGGCGGGCCCCACCCGGGGGCGTCCGGCGTACGAGGCCCCCGGCCCGCCGGGGCCGCACCCGGCCACCGGCTGGGACCTGGTCCGGAAGTGGATCGCAGGGTGAGGAGAAGGCAATGGCACGTGCAGTGGGTATTGACCTTGGTACGACGAACTCGGTGGTCTGCGTCCTGGAGGGCGGCGAGCCCACGGTCATCACCAACACCGAGGGCGCCCGGACGACACCTTCGGTGGTCGGTTTCGCGAAGAGCGGCGATGTGCTGGTGGGCGAGATCGCCAAGCGGCAGGCCGTGACCAACATCGAGCGCACCGCCCGCTCGGTGAAGCGCCACATGGGCGAGGCACAGTGGCGGTTCCCCGACACCGGCGACATCGACGGCAAGCGCTACACCGCGCAGGAGATCTCCGCGCGCGTCCTGCAGAAGCTCAAGCGGGACGCGGAGAGCTACCTGGGCGAGGACGTGACGGACGCCGTCATCACCGTTCCCGCGTACTTCAACGACTCCCAGCGCACCGCGACCAAGGAGGCCGGGGAGATCGCGGGCCTGAAGGTGCTGCGGATCATCAACGAGCCGACAGCCGCGGCGCTCGCCTACGGCCTGGACAAGGAGAACGACCAGACCATCCTCGTGTTCGACCTCGGTGGCGGCACGTTCGACGTATCGCTGCTGGAGATCGGCGAGGGTGTGGTCGAGGTGAAGGCCACCAACGGTGACACGCACCTCGGTGGTGACGACTGGGACCAGCGGATCGTGGACTACCTGGCCAAGCAGTTCAAGAACGCGTACGGCATCGACCTCTCCAAGGACAAGATGGCCACGCAGCGGCTTCGGGAGGCCGCCGAGCGGGCCAAGATCGAGCTTTCGGCCGCCACCGAGACGAATATCAACCTGCCCTATCTGAGCGCGTCGGCCGAGGGGCCGCTGCACCTGGACGAGAAGCTCACGCGCGCGCAGTTCCAGCAGCTCACGGCCGATCTGCTGGCCCGCTGCAAGGACCCGTTCCACAACGCGATCAAGGACGCGAGGATCAAGGTTTCCGACATCGACCACGTGATCCTGGTCGGCGGCTCGACCCGGATGCCGGCCGTGACCGAACTGGTCAAGGAGCTCACCGGCAAGGACCCGCACAAGGGTGTGAACCCCGACGAGGTCGTCGCCATCGGCGCCGCGCTCCAAGCCGGTGTCCTCAAGGGTGAGGTCAAGGACGTCCTGCTGCTCGACGTCACGCCGCTGTCGCTCGGTATCGAGACCAAGGGCGGCATCATGACGAAGCTCATCGAGCGCAACACGACGATCCCGACCAAGCGCTCCGAGGTCTTCACGACGGCCGAGGACAACCAGCCGTCCGTGCAGATCCAGGTCTTCCAGGGCGAGCGCGAGATCGCGGCGTACAACAAGAAGCTCGGCATGTTCGAGCTGACCGGTCTGCCGCCGGCCCCGCGCGGTGTGCCGCAGATCGAGGTCGCGTTCGACATCGACGCCAACGGCATCATGCATGTGACCGCGAAGGACCTCGGCACCGGCCAGGAGCAGCGGATGACGGTCACCGGTGGCTCCGCGCTGCCGAAGGACGACATCGAGCAGATGGTCCGCGACGCCGAGCAGTACGCGGAGGAGGACCACCGGCGCCGCGAGGGCGCCGAGACCCGCAACCAGGCCGAGCAGCTCGTCTACCAGACGGAGAAGTTCCTCAAGGACAACGAGGACAAGGTCCCGGCCGATGTGAAGACCGAGGTCGAGACCGCCACCACGGAGCTGAAGGAAAAGCTCAAGGCCGAGTCCGCCGACAGTGACAGCACCGCCGGTATCCGCACCGCGACGGAGAAGCTCGCGACCGTCTCCCAGAAGCTCGGGCAGGCCATGTACGCCGATGCCCAGGCGCGGGCCCAGGGGTCCGGTGAGGCCTCGGGCGGCGCGGGCGAGAGCGGTGCGCGCGCGGCGAACGAGGACGAAGTCGTCGACGCGGAGATCGTGGACGACGACAAGCGGCAGGGAGGCGCCGGATGAACCGCCCGACCGACGGTGGCGGCCGGCCCCGCGTGCCGTCGCTGGAGATCGTCCGGGACGGGCGACAAAGCGGCGGCTCCCCGGGCGCGTTCTCGCCGCGTGCCGCCCAGCGGGAGGTGCAGACGCAGCGGGCCGCCGGCGCCCCGCCCGCCCATGACGGCGGCGACGCCCGGCAGCCGTCCCGGGAGGAGGCGCTCGGCGCGGAGCTGCGTGAACGCACGGCCGACCTGCAGCGGCTGAAGGCCGAGTACGACAACTACCGCAAGCGGGTACGCCGCGACCGGCTCGCGGTCCGCGAGATCGCCGTGGTCAACGTGCTCGGCCGGCTCCTGCCCGTGCTCGACGCCCTCACCGAGGCGACCGAGCAGGGAGAGGTGACCGGCGGGTTCGAGCGCGTCGCCCAGGCCCTGCGGTCGGAACTGGAGGCGCTGGGGCTGCAGGCGTTCGGGACGGCGGGCGACGCCTTCGATCCGTTCGTGCACGAGGCCGTCTCGTACAGCCTTACGGACGAGGTCGAGCGCCCCACCTGCACCGCGATCCTGCGGCCGGGATACCGGGTCGGCGATCAGCTCCTGCGGGCCGCCCAAGCGGCGGTCGCCGAACCTCCGGCCGACCCCCACGAGGGGAGCGGGGACCGGCGGTGACGCGAGAGGGCCGCCCGGCTGACGCGACGCATGGCGTTCGCCGCCACTGCGCCAGTCGGTGCATCTTGCCGACCGGCTCAGCAGACCGGTGCGGCTGCGGGGTACCCCTTCGTCCATGGCTGGTATCGAGCTCAAGAGTTCCGCGTTCAACGACGGTGCGACCGTCCCGCGCCACTACGCCAAGGACGGCGACGACGTCTCCCCCGAGCTCACCTGGTCCGGGGTGCCGGAGGGCACGTCGGAGCTGCTGTTGCTGTGCGAGGATCCCGACGCGCCGAGCGGGACCTTCGTGCACTGGCTGGTCACGGGCATCGATCCCGCGAGCCGTGGTGTGGAGGCGGGGCAGACTCCACAGGGCGGGCACGCCCGCATGAACGGATTCGGCGAGACGGGCTGGGGAGGTCCGCTCCCTCCCCCGGGCGACAAGGCCCATCGGTACTTCTTCCGCGTCTACGCGCTCCCCGAGCCGGTCGCTCTGGCCGACGAGGCGAGTGCCGACGATGTGCACGCGGCGGTGGACGGGCGACAACTGGCGGCGGGCACGATGGTCGGGCTCTACCAGCGCTGAGGTGCGGGCGGACGGCCGGGCGCGCGGTCCGGCCGCCGACGGGACTCCGGGGAAACTGATCACGTACCCTGAACCGGCGGCACCTGCCGACGCGATCACACCGGGCCGGCACCACACCGCCCCCCTCTCACCAGCGACTTCAGGATGGAACAGCCCATGGGAATGCTGATTACCATCGGTGCGGGCATCGTGGGCGTAGTAGTCCTCGGCATCGTCATCGCAGTGATCCTGGTCGTACGCAACCGCAATCGTGGCGGCGCGACGCCCGTTCACGGCGGTCACCAGCCCCCGCCCTACCCGGTGCAGCCCGGCCAGACCTGTCCCCCGGCACCGCCGAACCAGGCCCCGCACAACAGCCCCAACCCGTACGCTCAACAGCCTCCTTTCCAGGGACAGTAGGCACTGACCGTTCGCCGGCCGGGTCGCCACTGCGGGCCCGGCGAGTCGTGAGACCGCCCGGCGGGTGGCGGCCACGACGACGTCAACACCGGTGGGGCGCGGCGGCCGGGATGAGCGACGCGCTCTCCGGTGGGAACATGGGGTGCATGGGCGGCCAGACCCTCGTGACACCCCTGCTGAGCGGCGACGTGATGCCGGGCCGGGGTGTCGACCAGATCCTGCCGCACCCCGGTGACCCGGAGCTGCGCGAGGGATACGTCCGGGACGCCCGTGACTACGTCGCGCTGGCGGAGGCCGCCCACGGTCCGGTGCCCGTGCCGGCGGACTACACCTGGCCCTGGGGCGCGGCGCTGGGTGTGATGGACGCCGTGGCGCCCGACGTCAGGATCGTCAACCTGGAAACGAGCGTCACGACGAGCGGCGACTTCGCCCCGGGCAAGGCCGTGAACTACCGGATGCATCCGGGCAACGTCCCGTGCCTGACCGTCGCGCGGCCCGATGTGTGCGCGCTCGCGAACAATCACGTACTGGACTTCGGGTCCCGCGGCCTCGAGGAGACGCTGGACGTCCTGCACGCAGCCCGGCTCCGCACCGCCGGAGCGGGGCGGGACGCGGCCGAGGCGCGGCGGGCGGTGGCGGTCGCCACGAAGAGCGGCGGGCGAGTGGTCGTGCTGTCGTGCGGGACGGCGTCCAGCGGGGTCCCGTCGCTCTGGGGGGCGACGGAGAACCGGCCGGGCGTCGACTTCGTACCCGATCTGTCGGTCCGCAGCGCGGACGCGGTCGTACGGCGGCTGCGGGCGGTGCGGCGGGACGGTGACCTGACGGTCGTCTCGATCCACTGGGGGTCGAACTGGGGGTACACGGTGCCGCGGGCCCAGACCGCCTTCGCGCGGCGGCTCGTCGACGGTGGTGTGGACGTCGTGCACGGCCACTCCTCGCACCATCCGCGCCCGATCGAGGTCTACCGCGGCAGACTCGTGCTGTACGGCTGCGGAGACCTCGTCAACGACTACGAGGGCATCACCGGTTACGAGCACTACCGCGACGACCTGCGCCTGCTGTACTTCCCGTCGCTGGACGCGAGTACGGGTGAACTGACCGGTCTGCGGATCGCCCCGCTGCGGGCCCGCCGGCTGACGCTCCACCACGCGTCGGCGGAGGACGCCGACTGGCTGTGCCATGCCCTGACGAGGGCGGGACAGGCCTTCGGTACCGGGCTGGAGCACGGGCCCGGCGCCGATCCCTTCCTCACGCTCCGCTGGTGAGAGCGCGTCGCACGCCGTCGTACGGGCCGTTCAGCCGCGTCCCGTAGCGCGCTGGATCAGTTCTTCCCGGAGTCCCCGGCGAAGATGTCCGGCAGATCCAGTCCGCCCCGCTCCAGCAGTGACTCAGCCACCAGGACGGCCGTCTGTGCGTCGTCCGTGGCCTCGCCGGGGTCCCAGCCGCCTCCTCCGCACATCTCGCTGTAGTCACCGGTCGCCGGGAACCGGGCGGAGAACGCGCCCGCCGGGCCGAACTCGAAGGGGCGCCGAGGGCGTCACCCACCGCCGATCCGATGACCGCGCCGGCGGTCCTCCGCATCCGTTTCACGTGGTGGGGCTATCGACGCAGGGGCGAACGAAGCGACGGTAACCGGCGGACGAGAGGCGAGGGACGCGGACGCAGGGGCAAGTCTCCGGGACGCGAGGGGTCGCGGCCCAGCAGATTTGCGTAGCGGAGAGTGATGAACTCCCTACATGGCCTGCGCGTACTCAACGTACGTACACCGCCGCTTGAGAAGGCAACGAGGAGCCCCATGCGACCGTTCGTATTGAACTACGCCCAGCACAATGAACGGCCGGACGTCCCGGTTCCCTACGACTACAGCGCCGTTCACCAGTTGAACCTGCTGCCCGACGGACGGCCCGCCATCTGCGACCAGGCGCTGCTCCTGGCCACCAGCACCACCACGTCCACCGCCGGTTCCCAGACACACTTCGACGACTGACCGGCCGGCACGCCGATGACCGTACTGATCCTGACGTGCCATCAGGACGTCACGACGGACATGGTGGTGGCCAAGCTGCACGAACGGGGCGTCCCCCTGGTGCGCCTGGATCCGGCTGATCTGCCCGGTGAAGCGGGGTTGTCGGCCGAGTACGTGCGGGGCGACTTCCACTGCTTCCTGTCGGCGGACGGGCGCATGGTCAGCTCCAAGGCCCTGCGCTCCATATGGGTGCGACGGCCCGGCGAACCCGCCGCGCACGCCCCGGAGCCGTCGCAGTGGCTCACCGCCGAGACCGGACAGGCCCTGTACGGCGTGCTGTACTCCACCACAGCACGCTGGATGAACCATCCCCGCCAGGCGGAACAGGCGCGCCTCAAACCCTGGCAGCTGCGCTTCGCCCACCAGAGCGGCTTCGCCGTGCCGCCCACGGTCGTCACGACATTCCCGCGCGTGGCCCAGCAGTTCGCGGCGCAGTACGGACAGGTGGTGGTGAAGTCCCTCTCGGGGCCGCCGCGCAGTGAGCCGTCGATCGCCCTGCCCACCGCCCTGGTCGAGCCCGGCACGGACTTCGCGGGCGTGGCGGCCGGTCCCACGCTCCTTCAGCGGTACGTCCCCAAACGGGCCGACGTCCGGCTGACGAGCGTCGGCGGCCGGCTGTTCGCCGCCCGCAAGGTGTCGGCGTCCGGGCAGGTCGACGGCCGCTACGGCGACACGGGCAACGCGTGGGAGCCCGCAGACGTACCGGACCGCATCGCGCGGGCCGTTCACGAGTACATGGACCTGGCAGGGCTCGCGTACGCGGCTTTCGACTTCGCCGAGGACGCCGAGGACGTGTGGTGGTTCCTGGAGTGCAACCAGGGCGGCCAGTTCGGCTTCGTGGAGCTGGAGACCGGCCAGCCGATCGCGGAAGCGGTCGCGTCCTGGCTGGCCCAGGAGCCGCGTGAGCCGGCCTGAACGGGGGGCCGGCGCGCCGCGTAGTAGGGGGCGGGAGGGTGACCGTGATCGTACAGAAAAGGGGCGAGCATCTGTGATGCGTCGAAAAGGACCGAACGCGTGGGCGGCGCCGCGCCGGTCTCCCGGCAACAGCCGACGGTTCCGCGTCGATTACCCGCGTCAGGGGCGTCGCGGACTGTTACGGCTGGTCCCGTCGTGGCGCCAGCTGCTCGGCATCTCGCTGATCTGCTGCGGTGCGGTCGCCGCCCTGCTCGGTTACGTCTATTCCACGGTGCACATCGCCGACGTCAACGCCACCGCGCGCGCCGAAGCCAACATCTACTACTGGGCCGACGGCAAGCAGATGGTCACCACCGGGGCGGTCAACCGGCAGAACATCCCCCTGTCCGACATCCCGCCCTCCCTGCAGAACGCCGTGATCGCGGCGGAGAACGCCGACTTCTACACCGACCCGGGTTTCTCCGTGGGCGGCGTGGGGCGGGCCGTGGTGAACATGGCACGCGGCGGGGAGGTCCAGGGCGGTTCCACCATCACACAGCAGTACGTGAAGAACACGTACCTGACGCCGGAACAGACCGTGGACCGCAAACTGCGTGAGCTGTGTCTGGCGGTCAAACTCTCCAGGTCGCTGTCCAAGCAGGAAATCCTGCAGGGATACCTCAACACCAGTTGGTTCGGCCGCAACGCGTACGGAGTGCAGGCCGCAGCGGTGGCCTACTACGGCATGGACGCCAAGGAACTCGATCCCGGCCGCAGCGCGCTGCTGGCCGCGCTGCTCAAGGGGGCGGAGCAGTACGACCCTTCCCTCAGCGAGGCGAACCACCGCCGGGCGGAGGCGCGGTGGCGGTACGTACTGGACCGGCAGGTGGAGCTCGGCCACATGTCGCGGGAGGAGCGGGCCAAGTACACCGTCTTCCCGGAGCCGCGTCGGCAGTCCGTGCCCACCGGCCTGTCGGGACAGACCGGTTACCTGGTGGACGTGGCGAACAAGTACATCGCCAAACGCACCGGGCTGACCACCGAGGACCTGGGGCGCGGCGGATACAGGATTCGCACCACCTTCGACAGGACCAAGGTGGAGCAACTGCGGCAGACCGTGGAGAAGGTCTCCGCGCAGGCGCTGGACCCCGAGCGCCGGATCGCCGACCGGGACGTCCAGGTCGGCGCCGCGTCGGTCCGCCCGGGCGACGGCGCGGTGCTGGCGTTGTACGGCGGCCCCGACGCGACCAGGCACTTCACGAACAACGCCGACACGGCCGGTGTGCCGGTGGGTTCGGCCTTCAAGCCGTTCGTCCTGGCGGCGGCTCTTCAGCACGGTGTCCGGTCGGGCGGGGTGGCCCCGCCGCGATTGCCGGTGACGTCCGACAGCTTCTACGACGGGACCGGCACCCTGACCTCCGCGGCGCCGTTGCTGCCGCCCGAGGGGGCGAGTAGCGGCGCGAACCCGTTCGCGGGCGGCGGCCTGCCCTTCTCCACCGGCCTTCCCACCCTGCGCGAGGCGCTGGTGCCGGGCGGCGACGGGGGCGGCGACGGCGAGGAGGGCGGTGACAGTGTCTACAGCCGTCTGGGTGAGGATGTCGGCCTGGCAAAGGTGCGCGATCTCGCGGTCGGTACGGGTCTGTTGCCGCAGAGCATGGCTCCCCTGGAGCGGCGTTTCTCCGTCGGCACCTCGACCCCGAGTGCCATTCGGATGGCCGACGCGTACGCCACCTTCGCCGAGGACGGCCGGCGCACGGACCCGTACTCGGTCACCGCCGTCACCTACCGGGGCACACCGCTCGAAGGGCTGGAGCGGCCGCCCGGCAGGCAGGTTCTGGACACGGATGTGGCCCGCGAGGTCTCCCGCGCGATGCGGGACGTGGCCGTGGACGCCCTGGCACCGGACACACTCCGGGCGCTGGCACCGGTCTCCGCGGGCCGGACCGGGGACGACGACCGGCTGCCGGCCGCGTGGTTCATCGGCTACACGGAAGAGCAGTCGACCGCCGTGACCGTCTTCCGGAACAAGCCGGGCAAGGGTGGTCTGCTGCCGATGTTCGGAGTGGGCGGAGTGGAAGGGGCCTCCGATGGCGGCGGCTCCGGGCCGGAACGGGGCGACTTCCTGCCACTGCGGGTGTGGTCCTCGTACATGGCGGCGACTGTCTCGGGGACGCGACCGGCACCGGACCGTGAAGGTGACGGGGCGTCCGCCGACGCCCGCTGAGGAGCCTGCCGCCGGCGTACGGCGAAGGGGCCGGCGTCCGAGAGGACGCCGGCCCCTGCCGGACGGGTCTTGGGGCGCCTCTACCGGCCGCCCTGATCGGTCACGGGCGCACTGGCGCCGGCGGGCTTCGTGGGGGCGGCCGAGGGCCGCCTGCGGCCCAGGGCAAGGGCACTGGCCACCGCCACGAACGCGACCCCCCCGGCGGCGACCAGCGCCCCGGAGACCTCGTTGCGGGCGAAGTCGTACTGCGTGTTGCCGCTCGGGCCAATTCCGCTCTGTCCGGCATGCAGCCCCTCTCCGCGGCCGGTCACATCCCGGGAGACGGTGATCGTACGCTCGGACGGGACCTTCCCCGACGTGGTGATCTCACCGTTTACGGGGATGCCTGCACCGGCGAGTGCACCGGAGTTGCTCGCCGGGTCCAGGCCGATCCGGTGCGTCGTCCCTGCGGCGGCGGGTGCAGGGACCACTGCCGCGAGAAGGAGGGCGGCGGGCAGCGCGACAAGTGTGACGAGGCGAGTGAGGGTGCGCTGGGCTGTCACGTTCGTTGTTCCTTTCCGGCGGCCGTCCTGGGGGAGGGGCGGCCCGGGGCTTGGGCGTGTCCGGCTCCGGCGCGCGGGGCCTCACCGATACCGGCGGGCCCGGCGCACGGGAGGGCCTTCATCTCTGCGGGCTGCCGCCCGCTCCCACGGGGGCCTGCAAGGGCTGGGCGGCGTGCGGCGAGATGGACGCGACGGGGGCGGTCTCGCTCAGATGCCCCACATGCGGGCGGGCCCGGTCCGCGGCGGGCGTTCCGGCGATGGCGGCGGGCGGCGGGCCCGAGGGGGCCGTCGCACTCTTGCGCTCGTCGGGCGCGTTCGCCACCGAGGACCAGGTGCGGAGCCGATGACTGGCTGCCTCGTCGAGCGTCACGGGCGCCCCGCGCTGCTCGGCCAGCCGGCTCGCCTCCCGGCCGAGCGCCGCCACGTCGTCCCAGCGCAGGCTCAGCACCACGGAGAGCTCGGCGCCACCACCCGGGAGCCCTTGCATCATTGATTCCACACGATCAGTCATGTCCGCTCCTGTCGTTGACACAGACGCATCGCCACACCTGGCTCGGGCGCAGGTAGCCGGTAATACGCAACGTGTGGGCGGCATGTTCAGCGCGTGTTCGAATTCGCTCCTCGCCCGCCTCCGTCTCTTGCCACTGACATCGCCGTCGTGCCCGCAGCCCGACTCCTCGGTGGAGGTGTGTCGCCCTGCGGGCCACGAGGTGTGGTTACGCGCCCGCCGCGCCGGCCGCGGCAGCCGGCTGCTGCGTCGGCTGTCCGCTCTTGACGGCCCTGTAGTAGACGGACTTCTGCTGCTTGGTCCGCTCGCTCTGGTTCTTGGCGACCGATGCCTCGAGTGCGTTGCGCACCACGGTGACACTCAACGTGCGGTCGGGATGCGCCTCTGTCAGTTCCTGGGTGACTTCGGCCGCCGACCGCGGTTCGTCGTGCTTGGTGAGGATGGCGACGACGAGTTCACGCAGGGGAGGCGTGGTCTTGTTCGCCTTGGCTCCGGTATTCGACTGCGCTGTCTTCTTGGGACGCTTGCTGGTCTCGGGGGCTGCCTTCGCGCGGCGTGCCCTGGGAACCGCCGCGGTGGTGGTCGCCGGCTTGGCCGACTTGGCCTTCTTCGCCGGCGGTGTGCCCAGCGCGGCGCGCATGCTCACCAGCAGTTCGTAGTCCTTCTCCAGTTCCTCGAGCTGGGCACGCAGGTCTTCGACCTCGGCCCTGACGCGTTCTTGTTCCTTCGTGTTGCGCTCCAGATCGGCATCCACTTGCTGTGCGTACTGGGACTGCAGTGTGGCGTTGACTTCTGCCATGACAGCTCACTTTCTTTGCACGACTGTTGGGGGCGGATGCTACTCACATATGTCGTCGTTGCAGAACCACACGTGTGCGGCAATTCGACATCACCGCTCGACCCGCTGTCGAGCAGGGCGCCCAAGTTCACTCGGCGTAGTGCTCCCCACAGCGCCAACTCCCGTTGGCACAAGCTACGATCGCGGGTCGCCGTGAAGATCGATCTCAGAGGACGGGCAAGATGGCAGAGCGCAGAAAAAGCAGGCTGGCGGTCCTCGGAGCAGTGGGCGTACTGACGGGGGCTCTGGTGGCGGGAGCGGGACTCGGTTCTCGCCCCGAGGCCAGGGCGGCGGACACCTCTGGCAAGGCAGCGGCCGGCCTGCGGCACTGGCCCAAGCCGGTGGCGGCCCAACTCGGCCGGGTCATCTCGAAGAACGCCCACAAGGGTGCGTACGCCGTGTTCGACGCGGACAACACCACCTACCGCAACGACCTCGAGGAATCCCTCCTCCCCTACCTGGAAATGCGCGGAGTGGTCACCCGCGCGTCGATGGACCCGTCGCTGAGGACCATTCCCTTCAACGACACGGCGGACCACAAGGAGAGCCTGTACAGCTACTACAACAGGCCGTGCGAGATTGACGACCAGGTCTGCTACCCGTGGGTCGCCCAGATCTTCTCCGGGTTCACACTGAAGGAGCTCAAGGGGTACGTCGACGACCTGCTCGCGTACGGGAAGCCCATCCCGGCGGAGTATTACAAGGACGGGAAACGCACCACGACCGAGGTCGAGGCACCTCAGTTCCTGACGGGAATGCGGGAGCTGTACAAGACCCTGCGGACCAACGGCATCGAGGTCTACGTGGTCAGCGCGGCCAGTGAGGAGCTGGTCCGCATGGTGCTGGCCGACCCCAAGTACGGCTACAACGTCAAGCCGCAGAACGTCATAGGCGTATCGCTGCTCCTGAAGGACCGCGAGACCGGCGAAGTCACCACCGCCCGCAAGGAGATCGCCGCCGGTCACTACGACCCGGCCGAACTGAGCGAACGCGAACTGACACCGGCTCTCTGGGCGCCGCTGACATGGTTCGAGGGGAAACCCGCCGCGATCAGGACCTACATCGACGAGTGGCGCAAGCCCGTGCTGGTGGCCGGTGACACGCCGGTGAGCGACGGCCCGATGCTGTTCCACAGCACCGACCCGAAGAACGCGGGCACGAAGCTCTGGGTCAACCGCAAGGACGCGTACCTGAAGCAGATCGAGGACATGCGGCGCTCCAATGCCGCCCGGCAGCGGGAGCTCGGCGGTCCGGTGACCGCCGACAAGCGGTGGCTGGTCGTCAAGCCTGACGAGATCCGCTAGCCGTACGGCACCACAGTCCCCGGCGGCCCGGTCCCCCGGTCAGTGCCGGGGACTACCGCGCGTCGTCCTCGTCCGCCGGCTCGACGTGCATCGCGGCCTCCTCGGCCGAAGCCGCGCCACCGTCGATACCGACATCCCGGCCCAGTACGCCGATGTTCCGCCGCGGCGCCTCCTCCGGCACCGGGGCGATCCGGCCCGCGCGCGCATCGGCGGCCTGCTCGTCCAGGGGTTCACCCTCACCCCCCGGCAGGTCGCCGACCTCGTCGCCCTCCGGTGGCCGCACCTCGGGCGTTTCCTGTGCCAGGCGCTGGTCGAGGGACTCGCCTTCGCGCTGTTCCTCTCCCGTGGTGCCGTACTTCGTCACTCCCAGGGCCCGCTCGGGCGGGGAGTATCCCTCGTCCAGGATGTCGTCCAGGTCGCGCTCCCCTACCGCGTTCTCCAGGTCGAGGTCGTCGGTCGGCCTGTTCTGTGCGTCGGAGCGTTCCGGCTGGTACACATCGTCGCCTCGTGCCGCTTCCTCAGACATACGCCGGTTCCTTTCCCGCGTGGCAGTGCCCTGTTGCCTGTCGCGCATGTGGGTACCCGTCGGGACACACACCACACCGCTTCTGTGACATTTCACCCCGCGGGCCACCCTGCCCGCGCCACCCCCACGCGGCCCGCCACGCGAACACCTCATGACGGGCCCGGCAGCGGCTGTTCCGTCCAGATGGTCTTTCCGTGACGTGTGTACCGGCTGCCCCACCGCTCGGTGAGCTGTGCGATCAGGAACAGCCCGCGCCCGCCTTCCTCGGTGGCGCGCGCGCGTCGCATCCGGGGCTGCGTATTGCTGGGGTCGGACACCTCGCAGATGAGTGTCGACGTGCGGATGAGCTTGAGTTCGACGGGGCCGCCCCCCGCGTAGCGGATCGCGTTGGTGACCAGCTCGCTCGCCACCAGTTCGGTGGTGAAGGCGAGTTCGTCCAGGCCCCAGCGGGACAGTTGCCCCAGTACCAGCGCACGGGCGTCGGCCACGACCGCCGGGTCGGGTTCGAGGACCCATGTCACGCTGTCGTCCGGGGAGATTCCCCGGGTACGCGCGAGGAGCAGCGTCACGTCGTCCGACAGCGGGCTGGGGGCCAGATCGGCCACCACCTCACGGCCGACGTCCCGCAGCGGACGGTCGAGAGCGCCTGCGGCCATCAGCCGGCTCCTGAGCGCCGCCATGCCTTCGTCCAGGTCGGCCCGGGGCCGCTCGACCAGGCCGTCCGTGTAGAGCGCCAGTACGCTGCCCGGTTCGACCTCCAGCTCCACGGGCTCGAAGGGCAGCCCGCCGACTCCCAGGGGCGGCCCGGGGCTGACATCGATGTAATCGACCGTGCCGTCCGGAGCCAGCAGAGCGGGCGGCGGGTGGCCGGCGCTGGCCATGGCGCACTGTCGCGCCACGGGGTCGTACGTGACGTACAGACACGTCGCACCGAACGAGTCGTACGCGCTCAGCGGTTCTGACGTGGGGGTGCCGTTCTCGAAGGTGCTGTTCTCCACCGTGAGCTGTGAGACGAGGTCGTCGAGGTGGGTCAGCAGCTCGTCGGGTTCGAGATCGAGATCAGCCAGGGTGCGCACGGCGGTGCGCAGCCGTCCCATCATCGCTGTGGCCTGCAGACCGTGGCCGACCACGTCTCCGACCACCAGAGCGACCCGTGCGGACGACAGGGGGATGACGTCGAACCAGTCGCCGCTCACTCCGCCTGCCGTGTCCGTGGGGAAGTAGACGCTGGCGCTGTGTACCGCGGCCGTCTCGGTCATGGTCGGCGGCAGCAGGCTGCGCTGCAGACTCACGGAGGCGTGGCGCTCGCGGGCATAGCGGCGGGCGTTGTCCACGACCAGGGCGGCGCGGGAGGCGATCTCCTCCAGCAGGGCCAGGTCCTCGGCGCCGAAGGGCGCGCGGTCACCCGTGCGCCACACCGTGACCCGGCCCAAAAGTCTGCCTCTGGCCCGCAGCAGCGCGCTCATGCAGGAGCGGATGTCCGGTCCCGGCATCGGACCCGGTACGTCGTCGTCCGGCGGCCGGTCACCGGCGAGCCGCGGCCATACGCGGCCCTGCGGGGCCTCACCGGCGTCGACCCGCATGGAGCCGCCGGGCGACAGCTGCCCGGCGCCCGCCACGCCCGCCACGGCCGCCCGGCGCAGGACATGGTGTCGCTCATGGCCCGGACCGGGCTCCTCGTGGGCGAACACGGCCTCCGCGATGTCGACGGCGGCCAGGTCGGCGAGCACGGGAACGAGCACGTCGGCCAGGTCCTGCGTGGTCTCGGCGACGGAGAGGGAGTTGCCCAGCACGGCGGTGGCGTTGTGCAGCAGGTCGAGGCGCTCGCGTGCGCCGCGCTGTTCCGTGACGTCGGTGAACAGGGCGGTGACGCCCATGATCCGTCCGTCCGGCTCCTGGAGGCGGAACGCCGACAGCGCCATGATCCGTCCCATACCCGGGTCGACCCGTGTGCGTACGAGCGCGTCCGTCGCCACGAGCGGGATCCCGGTGGTGAGCACGTCCCGCAGCTGCTCCTCGATCACACGCGCGTCCTCGGCCCAGAGGAATTCCGCGAGCCGCAGGCCTCCCAGGTCCGGAGGCACACCCGTGTACGGAAGGAGCTGGGTGTTCGTCCGCACCAGCCGCAGCTCGCGGTCGAACATCGCGAAGCCGACCCGTGCCTGGAGGAACATCTCCTGCATGAAGGCGTGGTCCTGGCGCCACCGCGCCATCAGGGCCGCCGGCGCCCCCAGGAGGAAGAAACGCGACGAGCGCCGGTCCGGCTGCCCCCGGTCGAGCGGAAGGACACGGAACATGACGTCCGCTTCCCCGCCGCCGCCCTGGCGCACCACGGCCCGGCCCTCCCACACAGCGCCGTCCCGCTGCGCCATGACGTCCGCCCACCGGTCCGGGTCGGACAGCAGATCCTTGATCCGCCGGCCGCACAGTTCCTCGGCCCGCTGATTGAGCAGAGCCTCCGCCGCCGGGGTGCAGCCGAGGATGATCCCGGCTGCGTCCACCAGCAGCCCGGCGGAGTTGCCTGCGTCGAGGGGATCGTCGTTGCTGCGAGCCATACGCACACGCACCCCCGAGTCGGCATCTCATCGGTCCTGATGCGGCCGGACGATAGGCACCATTGATCCGTCGGTGTCCTGGTTCTCTTGATCAGGCTATCCATCACCCCGGCCGTCCGCCCGCCCGGAGGGCAAAAGACCGGCCAATGGCCGATCGCCCCGAAGACGCCGACGTGCGGCCGTGGCGGGGCCGTGTGACCCTGGCCGCGGGACGAGGCCGGGCCGACCGAGGGAGATGGCGATGAATCAGCTCGGAGACAAGCCGGAAGAGGTCCGCAAGCAGCTGGAGGAAGAGAAGCGGCAGGCCCGGGAGCGGGAACGGAAGGCCGCCGAGCGGGACACCGAGCCCGGAGACCGGTCCGGGGATCCGGGCGGCCCGACGTACTCGGACGAGCGGGACCGGGGCTGATCGCCCCTGCCGCGCCGACCGCGGACCGAGCCGCACTCCGGCCCGGGCGCGGCTCTTCTCACGCCGGTCGCGGATGCGGCCACAGATGCGAGACTTGGAAACATGGACTGGGCTTCATGGACGACGCTCGGGGTACTGACGGGCCGCGGCGGGGTGCTCACCGAAGAGGTGGGCGTGCTGACCGGTGACCTCACGGTGCACACCACATGGGCCGACGGCGAGGCACGGATCGCTGTGCAGTACAGCGGTGCGGCGGACTGGTTCACCATGTCGGGCAGTCCGGTGCCCTCCTCTTCGGAGGCTGACAGCCGGAACCTGCACGACGCGGTGGTAGCGGCGGTCCGCGCCGGTGGCGGCGCCACTGTCCCCGCGCCACCTCACAGCTCCTCGCCTCAGTGACGCCGCTCCCCCGGCCGTAGGGTCGGCCGCTCCTCGCACGGCAAGCCGATCCACGTCATCCGCGGACGGCCCGGCACAGCTAGGAGAACGGCCATGCTCGCGCGTGATCTCGCGGAAACCTACCCGCACATCTCGGTCGACGCCGACGCGGTGGACGCCGCCCGGCTGCTCGCCGCGAACAAGCTCCCCGCGCTGCTCGTGGTCGACTCCGACCAGCGGCCGTACGCCATCGTGCCGGGCTCCCAGCTCATCAAACAGCTCGTGCCCGACTACCTGCTGGAGGAGCCGCTCCTCGTCTCCGTGATCGACGACCGGCACCTGGGCGAGGTCACGGAGAAGATCGCGGGGCTGACGGTCGCCGAGTGGCTGCCGCCGCGCACCTACGCACCTCCGGTGGTCGGGCCCGACGCCGGTCTGCTGCAAGTCGCTGCGCTCATGGCCCGCACGCGCAGCCCGCTGGTCGGGGTGATCGAGCGCGACGGCGACGAGGTGCGCCTGCTGGGCGCCGTCACGGCCGCCTGCCTGATGACTCATCTTGTCGGTGGTCCCTGAGCGGATGCGCGAGGGGACGCGCCCGGTCGGCGTGATCACGGCCTGGCACCTCTCCGGGAGCCGCTCGGCCCGGTGCGCACGCGGGGCGCCGGGACGGCCCGTAGCGTCGGCGCCGCGCGCGGTCTACCGCAGGGCCGTCGCGCGGTGCTCGCCCACGGCCCGCTCGATGTCCTCCTGCACCAGGTGGTGGTGCAGGGCGGCCGCGGCCGCCGACCCCATGCCGGCCGCCGTGACCACCTGCGCCCGCGGATCGGCGACATTGCCCACCGCCCACACCCCGGGCACGCTGGTCCGGCCCGAACGGTCGGTGGTCACCCAGCCGTTCTCGTCCCGCTCACAGCCCAGGCCGGTCAGCAGGGCGTCGCGCGGCACCATCCGCGGCAGGGCGAACACCGCGCCGCGGGACACCACACGGCCGTCGGCCAGTTCGACCCCGCGCAGCCGGTCGTCGTCCACCACCAGGCGCTTGATCTCCCCCTCGGCGACGCGCACCCCCCGGGCGGCCAGCCGTTCACGGTCGTCGCCCGACAGGTCCAGGGTGTGCGGGAAGAAGACCAGGTCGGCCGACCACTGCCGCAACAGCAGGGCGTGCGGCACAGCTCCCGGGTGGGTGCCCAGCACTCCGAGCGGCTGGTCACGTACCTCGTAGCCGTGGCAGTACGGGCAGTGCAGCACATCGTTGCCCCACCGCTCACGCACGCCGGGGACCGGGGGTAGTTCGTCGCGCAGGCCGGTGGCCATCACCACCCGACGGGCCCGGAGCACGGTGCCGTCGGCCAGACGCACATGGAAGCCGGGATCGATGTGGTCGACCCGGCCCTCGATCAAGTCCACGCCGTACGCCGCCACTTCGGCCCTGCCGGCCGCCAGCAGGTCCGCCGGTGGCATCCCGTCGCGGGACAGGAAACCCTGCATGTGCGCGGCCGGGGCGTTGCGCGGATCCCCCGCGTCCACCACCGCCACGCGGCGGCGGGCGCGGGCCAGTACCAGGGCCGCGTTCAGGCCGCCGGCCCCCGCGCCGACGACCACGACGTCGTACGCGGGACTGTTCGTTGCCACCCGCTTCGTATCGCTCATGGCGATCACCTCCGCCCACAGGGTGCGGCCAGGCGCTTGAGGCGGCAATCTTTGTTGCTGTTCCTGGAAATAAGGGGCCGGACCGCGCGTCCTGTCCTGCCAGGCTGCCCGGTCAGATGTCCCAGGACCTGGGGCGGGCCAGGGCCTCCCACTCGGGGCGGAGCAGGGACAGGACCGCGAGATCGTGGCGGCGTCCCCGGTGCAGACAGACCGAGCGGCGTGTCCCCTCCTGGACGAACCCCGACTTGGCCAGGACGGCGAGCGCGGCCGTGTTGCCGGTGTGGGTGTCCGCCTGGAGGCGCTGCATGGGCAGCTCGCCGAAGGCGAGGTCGGTCAGCGCGTCGAGGGCGTCGGTGCCGTACCCCTGCCCCCGGTAGCGGCTGGCCAGCATCAGGTGGACTTCCGCCGTGCCGTCGACGATGTTCTGGTCGGCCAGGGCGATGTGGCCGATCGGTGTGCCGTCGGGGAGCAGGACGAGGAAATCGTCACGGTCGTGGTCGTCCCTGTTGCTCTCCATGCGCTCGCGCAGCGCGGAGAGGGAGCGCGGCCAGAAGCCGATCTCCTGTGCGGCCACCGGGTCGGAGCGCCAGCTGTGCATCAACTCGGCGTCGTCGATGTCGAGAGGCGCCAGAGCGACTCTCCTCCCCCGCCAGCAGGGCTCCCGGTACGCCGCTTCGGTGTCGTCGGCCGCGTTGTCCGTCTGGTTGTCGGTCACGGGCGGATGCTACGGGCCGCCCGGTGCCCGTGACCAGCCAAGTCCGCCGCCGGCAACGGTGACCGGCAGTCGAATAGGGTGCCCCCATGGATCAGCGGGTTTTGGGCAGGACCGGCCGGAACGTCTCCGTCGTCGGGCTCGGTACGTGGCAGCTCGGCGCAGACTGGGGCGACGTACGCGAGGAGGACGCGCTCGGCGTCCTGGACGCGGCGGTCGACGAGGGCGTGACGTTCTTCGACACGGCCGACGTGTACGGCGACGGGCGCAGCGAACAGCTGATCGGCCGCTTTCTGCGCGCCCGGCCCGACGCCGGTGTGTTCGTGGCCACCAAGATGGGCCGCCGTGTCGACCAGCTGCCCGAGAACTACGTCCTGGACAACTTCCGCGCCTGGAACGACCGGTCGCGCGAGAACCTCGGCGTGGACACCCTCGATCTGGTGCAGCTGCACTGCCCGCCGTCGTCGGTCTACTCGTCCGACGCGGTCTACGACGCGCTCGACACCCTGGTGGCCGAGAAGCGGATCGCCGCGTACGGCGTGAGTGTCGAAACGTGCGCCGAGGCCCTCGCCGCGATCGCACGACCGGGCACGGCGAGCGTACAGATCATCCTCAACCCGTTCCGGCTGAAGCCGCTCGAAGAGGTGCTTCCGGCCGCCGCCGAAGCCGGTGTGGGCATCATCGCGAGGGTGCCGCTCGCCTCGGGGCTGCTGTCGGGCAAGTACACCAAGGACACCGTGTTCGCCGGTGACGACCACCGGACGTACAACCGGCACGGCGAGTCGTTCGACCAGGGCGAGACGTTCTCCGGCGTCGACTTCGCGAGCGGTGTCGACGCCGCCGCGGAGTTCGCCGCGCTCGCGCCGCGAGGAGCGACGCCCGCACAGACGGCGCTGCGCTGGATCATCCAGCAGCCCGGTGTGAGCAGTGTCATTCCCGGCGCGCGTTCGCCGGAGCAGGCCCGCGCGAACACGTCGGCCGCGTCGCAGCCGGATCTTCCGCACACCACTGCCGACGCGGTACGGGAGCTGTACGACCGGCGGATCCGCGCGCAGGTGCACCACCGCTGGTAGGTCCCGACGCAGGTTCTCCGACCGGCTGACCGGCCGGTTTCCCCGCATCAGATGTGTGAGAAGCGTCTGACGAGGAAGTCGACCGGGACGAACCGACGAAGGAGAGTCAGTGAGCGAGCGCAAGAACATATTCGTGATCGGCCTGGACGACGCCAATCTGCCGACCCTGCGAGCGGTGCCCTACGCACAGGACTACGAGTTCCACCCGCTGCTCACCATTGAGGAGCTCCAGCACGGCGAGGTGTCGGTCGCGGAGCTGTTCGACAAGGCGCGGAAGGTGCTCGACGGCTTCGACGGCAGCATCGACGCGATCGTCGGTTACTGGGACTTCCCCGTGAGCACACTCGTACCGATGCTGAGTGAGCGCTACGGCACGCGCAGCACCGGCCTGGAGTCCGTCGTCAAGTGCGAGCACAAGTACTGGAGCCGCCTCGAGCAGCAGAAGGTCGTCGACGAGCATCCGCGTTTCGGCCGGGTCGATCTGGAGTCGGACGAACCGCGCGCACCCGAGGGCGTGCGGTTCCCCATGTGGCTCAAGCCCGCCCTGTCGTACTCCTCGGAGCTGGCCTTCGGCGTCAAGGACCAGCAGGAGTTCGAAGAAGCGGTCGAGGCGATCCGCAAGGGAGTCGCCCGGGTGGGCCGGCCCTTCGAGTACGTCCTCGACCGGCTCGACCTGCCCGAGGAGATGGCCGGTGTCGGAGGTCAGGTCTGCCTGGCCGAGGAGGCGCTCTCCGGGATCCAGGTCGCGGTGGAGGGGTACGTCCACAACGGTGACGTCACCGTGTACGGTGTCCTGGATTCCATCAACTACCCGGATTCCTCCAGCTTCCTGCGTCACCAGTACCCCTCCGCCCTGCCCGATCCGGTGATCCGCCGGCTGCATGACGTCTCCGAACGGGTGATGCGGCAGATCGGCATGGACGCGGCGACGTTCAGCATCGAGTACTTCTACGACCCGCAGACCGACGCGATCAACCTGCTGGAGATCAATCCCCGGCACTCGCAGTCGCACGCCGAGCTGTTCGAGTACGTCGACGGCGTCCCGAACCACCACTGCATGCTGAATCTCGCCCTGGGCAAGGACCCCGCCCTTCCGCACCGGGCAGGCCCGTACGCGGTGGCCGCCAAGTGGTACTACCGGTGGTTCGCCGACGGTGCGGCGCGTCAGGTGCCGACGGCCGACGACATCGCGCGGATCGAGCGGGAGATTCCGGGCGTACGGGTCGACGTGGTGCCGGAGGAGGGGCAGCGCCTGTCGGAGACTCCGCAGCAGGACAGCTACAGCTACGAACTCGCCCACATCTTCACGGGCGGCGACAGCGAGAAGGAGCTGCGGGAGAAGTACGACCGCTGTGTGGCGGCCCTGGGACTCGACTTCGACGAGACCACACCGGGCGGACGCGACCAGAAGAACCTCTGAGACCCCGAGGGAAGGAGCGGCTCAGCCGTATGCGTTTCGTGAGCAACCTGCCGCACGCGACGAAGGAAGAAGAACACGTCGTCGTCCCCATGTCCGACGGCACGCGCCTGTCGGCCCGTATCTGGCGTCCGGTCTCCTCGGACGAGGAGCCCGTACCGGCCGTGCTGGAGTACATCCCGTACCGCAAGCGCGACCTGACCGCCGTGCGTGATTCGATCCACCACCCGTACATCGCGGGTCACGGGTACGCGTGCGTACGGGTGGATCTGCGCGGCACCGGCGACTCCGAGGGCGTACTGGCCGACGAGTACTTGGAGCAGGAGCAGGCCGACGCCGAGGAGGTCCTCGCCTGGCTGGCCAAACAGCCCTGGTGCGACGGCTCCACCGGCATGATGGGCATCTCCTGGGGCGCGTTCGCCGCCCTCCAGACGGCGGCCCGGCAGCCGCCGAGCCTGCGCGCCGTCGTCATCGCGTCCTTCACGGACGACAGGTACGCCGACGACATGCACTACATGGGCGGCGCGATGCTGTCGGACAACCTCGCCGAGGCGGGGACGATGTTCGCGTACGCCACGTGTCCGCCGGACCCGGCGGTGGTCGGTGACCGGTGGCGGGACATGTGGCACGAACGAATGGAACACACACGCCCGTGGGTCCTGGAGTGGTTGCGCCACCAGCGCCGTGACGACTACTGGCGGCACGCCTCGGTCTGCGAGGACTACACGGCCGTACGCTGTCCCGTCCTCGCGTCCAGCGGCTGGGCCGACGGCTACTCCAACGCCGTGACGCGGCTGCTGGGGAATCTCGACGTACCGCGCAAGGGGCTGATCGGGCCCTGGTCCCACAAGTTCCCGCACCTGGGTGAGCCCGGCCCCGCCATCGGCTACCTCCAGGAGGTCGTGCGCTGGTGGGACCACTGGCTGAAGGGCGCCGACAACGGCGTCATGGACGGGCCCATGCTCCAGGCGTGGATGCAGGACAGTGTGCCGCCGTCGACCTCGTACGAGGAACGGCCCGGCCGGTGGGTCGGCGAGCCGCACTGGCCTTCGCCGCACATCGAGGCCGTCGCGCATCCGCTGCTGCGGCACCGCATCCTCATGCCGCAGGACGACGTCGAGCCGGCCGGCGCGGGTGACGGCGATGGAGACGACGGCGTGATGACGGTGCAGTCGCCGCTGTCGGTCGGCCAGTTCGCGGGCAAGTGGGCGTCCTACAACGCCCCGCCGGACCTGCCGTACGACCAGCGCGAGGAGGACGGCGGGTCCCTGGTGTTCGACACCGGCCCAATGGGTGAGCCGGTCGAGATCCTCGGCTCCCCGACGGTCGAACTCGACCTGTCCGTCAGCGAACCGGTGGCCACGGTCGCCGCCCGCCTCTCCGACGTCGCGCCCGACGGCCGCGCCACCCGTGTCACGTACGGCGTGCTGAATCTGACGCACCGCGACGGCACAGGCGAGCCCGAGCCGCTGGAGCCGGGCCGACGCTACCGCGCCACGGTCCAGCTCAACGGCGTGGCCCAGGTCTTCCCGCGCGGCCATCACATCAGGCTCTCCCTGTCCACGTCGTACTGGCCGCTCGCCTGGCCGCCGCCCAGGCCCGTTCTGCTGAGCGTCCACGAGCGGTCCAGCGCACTGACGCTGCCGGTGCGTCCGGTCGAGGAACCGGACGAGCTGCCGCAGCGCCCCTTCGGCGAGCCGGAAGGCGCACCGCCGATCACGACCACCCGGCTGTCGGCTCCCGACCAGCGCTGGGAGGTCAAGCGCGACCTGATCGGGTACGAGTCCGCGCTGGAGATCGTGAAGGACCGGGGCACCGTGCGCATCGACGACATCGGGCTCGACGTCGGCTGCCGCGCGTACGAGCGCTACACCGCCACCGCCGACGATTTCACCTCCGTCGGCGGCGAAGCGGCCTGGACCATGCGCTTCCGGCGGGACGACTGGGACGTGCGCGTGGAGACCCGTACCGAACTGCGGTGCAGTGAGAGCGAGTTCTTCGTCGACGCGACCCTCGACGGTTACGAAGGGGAGCGGCGGGTCTTCTCCCGTACGTGGAACGAGACTCTGCCGCGGGACTGGCTGTAGGCGGGACTGGCTGTAATCAGTCCCCCCCTCGGGGCGATTTGCACCAACTCTGACGCGCGCAGCGTAGTTGATCCACTACGCTGCGCCGCGTCACGTGTTGGATCCAGCATCCGAGGGGAACCCTGAGTGAACCGCATGCGCACCGTACTCGCCGCGCTCGGCATCACAGCCGCGACAGTGCTCGCGCCCACCGCGAGCGCCGCACCGCCGCCGCAGCCTCCCGAGGAACGGCAGGCGGCCGCGTCCCGGCACGAGCCCTGTACCGGCTCGTTCGAGGGCGACGCACGGCTCGGCCCCAAGTGGCTCCCGCCGAAGCACGAGAAGCCGGTGGGCCCGCTACTGAAGGGCTACAAGCGGACCGGGGAGCTGTCGTCGGCGGACTTTCTGAAGGAGTACTGGCAGGGTCCCGCGGACTCGGGTGGCTGGAAATATCCGCCCAATGACGGGTTCGGCGAGGTCAACGGCGAGGTGGACAAGGCGCCAACAAGGCTCCGCAGCGGTCAGCGCCTGGACCGTTTCGGTTCCGAGTACGGCGCCTACCTGGCGCCCGCCGGTGACGCGTATTCCAAGCGCGCGCTGCCTCCGCAGAACCTGAACACCCGTGAGCCGTCGGTTCCGTGCGACTACCGTGTCTACGAGGTCACCAAGCCGTTCCGGGTGTGGCAGGGGAGCATCGCGCCGTGGTTCGAGCAGCCGGGCGGCGGGCAGCAGATCAAGCTCGACCAGGCCTTCCTGGACCCGGGTGAGGGGCAGCGGCTGAATGTGAAGTGGCTGCTGGAGCACGACTACCTCGAACCGGCCGGCGCGTAGCCTCACCCCATGGACCGCCACGAACTGCGGGCCGCGCTCGGCGCGGCGGGAGTGCCCGACGACTACTACCGCATCGAGGGCGTCCACGAACCGGCCCCCACGCCCCCCGACTTCCTGTATCTGCGGAAGGTCCAGGAGGAGGGCGGGGTGTGGGAGACCGGTGCGTACGAACGCGGTGTCCATGAGACCGTCTCCCGGCACGCGAGCGAGGCCGAGGCCTGCGCCCGGTTGTTCCGCCTGCTGACCTGAGGTGCCGCCGGGGCCCGGCCCCGGCCCGTCATTCCCATTCCACCGTCAGTGTGGCGGAAGCCCCGGATTTCAGGAACACGTACGCCGTGGCGGCGGGCGCGGAGGCGAGGCGCAGGCGTACCTGGGTGATCCCCGTGTCGTTCACCGCCGTGAAGTCGCCCGACGTCTGTGTGCCGGAGGTGAACCGGCCGATGTCCGCCACGCCGGACGCCGACGCGGCGGCGCTCCAGTCGTCGGCGCCCGTCGCGCACCCCGCCCCGAAGCAGTTGGATCTGACGTCCAGGACCATACGGTTTCCGGCAGCCCAGGGGTCACCGCTGCCGCTGGCGTACGTGACGCTCACGTAGGCGCGCCTCACGGTCGCTCCGTCCGGGACGGACGAGGTGTCGAAGGAGAGCAGCGCGCGGTTGTGCTGTCCGTCCGAGCCCCTGCCCACCGCCACGCCGTAGGTGGCTTCCAGCGTGCCGACGGCCGGCGCGCCGCCGGTTGCCGAGGCCTTCACGTAGCCGTCGTCCGCCGCCCGGCTCGGCAGGACCGCGCTCTTCGTACCGTCTCCCGGTCCACTGCCGCCGAGGCCCCAGAACTGCCCGATGCGGTACGCGGCGCACAGGTTGACGTCGAGCATGTACGCGCCCGTGGTGCCGCACTGCTCCGCACCGGCCCCGGGGTCGACCGGCTGGCCGTGGCCCATGCCGGTGATCGAGTACGTCTCCACGACCGGGCGTCCAGCGCTGTCGCGGTACACCGCGTGCGGATATCCCGCCACGGTGTCGGTGGTGTCGGCCGTGGTGTCCGTGCCGTGGACGTTGGTCCACTGCTCTACGGTCTCGGTCATGTTGGCGGGCACGACCGTCGTGTCGCTCGTTCCCTGCCAGACGGAGACGGTCGGCCACGGGCCCGTCCAGCCGGGGTGGGCCGCGCGGACCTTGTCGCCCCAGGCGGTCGGCGAGAGGTTGGTTCCCGGGCTCATGCAGGTGTACGCGGTCGCGACGGTGGTCGCGCAGGCGTACGGGAGCCCGGCCACCGGCGCTCCGGAGGCGAAGACGTCGGGGTACGCGGCCAGCATGACGTTGGTCATGGCCGCGCCCGCCGACAGCCCGGTGGCGTGCACGCGGGCGGGGTCGCTGCCCAGGTCGGCCTTCATCCGGTCGGTCATCTGCTTGATCGACAGCGCCTCGCCCGAGCCGCGCCTGGTGTCCGTCGGCTCGAACCAGTTGAAGCAGGAGTTGAGATTGTTGGCCGACTGCTGCTGCGGGAGCAGGAGCGCGAAGCCCCAGCGGTCGGCCCAGGCCGTCCAGCCGGTCTCCGCGTCGAACGCGGCCGCCGACTGCGTGCAGCCGTGCATCGCCACGACGAGGGGGCGCCCGGCCGGCAGGCCGTCCGGAACGTACCGGAACATCCGCAGGCTGCCGGGGTTCGTGCCGAAGCCGGTGACCTCGGTGAGCGAGGCTGCCCGGGCGACGGGCGCGAACGCGGTCCAGCCGGTGCCGAGCAGTGCGGCGAGCAGGGCCAGCAGCACGGCAACGGCGGGGAGTCCCTTCTTCGTACGGGATGAAGCTGTATACATGGCGGCTCCTTCAACGGGTCTCCCCCGTCCGTCCGGAAGTCGGACTGTAGGGCCGGCGGTACGCCGCGCAGGACGGGGCGGCGCCACCGTCACCGGCCGTGCGGGGTGTGGTCCGCGCACGTTGCCGTCGGCCGGGACCCGCCCCGGAGCGATGCTTTCCGGTCGAAGCGACGTAAGTGACGAGTGAACCACTTACAGGAAAGTGCAGGCCAGAGGGTCGTTTTGCGTTGTACCACTCCGCTCTGTCCACATGATGGACGCCTCGCGGGGCAATACGCACACCGTCCCCGAGCTGCCCGAACGACCATTCGGTCATGCCGTTTGGATGGCGTACGGCCGGAATGGGTTGATCAGTGTGCACTCACTGTCCGCATCAGCAACACTCCTCACCGCAACACCTTCGCAACTCATCCGCAATCAAAGGAGTTTCATTCATGCGTCCCCTCCGGAACACGCTCGGCGCCGTCGGCGCGGCCACGGTCCTCGCACTGTCGGGCGTCGCCACCGCGAGCCCGGCACAGGCGCAGCCGGCCGGAACGGCCAGCCTCTACGCTCCGTCCGCCTTGGTGCTCACCCTGGGTACGGGCGAGGAAGCCGGCACCGCGACCGTCGCGCGCGCCGTGACGCTCAGCTGCGCGCCCCGGCCCGGCGGCACACACCCGGCGCCCGCGGCCGCCTGCGCCGAACTGCGTGATGCGGGTGGCGAGTTCGCCGGCCTGATCGATACGTCGCCGCAGCGGAACTGCACCCGCGAGTGGAACCCGGTCGTGATCACCGCCCAGGGCGTGTGGCAGGGCAAGCCGGTCACCTGGTCGACCACCTTCGGCAACCCGTGTCAGATGGAGGCCGGCCTGGCCGAGGGCGCGCTGTTCGCCTTCTGACCGTCCGCTCCTCCGCACGAGGAAGCCCCGGCTGGTGGGGGAACCCAGCCGGGGCGGCAACTGCCTGAGTCCGGAAGGGCGTGGAGGGCGCCGCCGGGGTCCTGGCCGGTTCACCGGCCCAGGGGACGGGTGCTTTGTCCTGGGCGCGGAAGAAGTCGGGAAAGCGGGTGCGAAAGGGGTTACGCGGTGGGACCAAGCCCGCTAGCTTCCTTGAAATGAACCGGACAGGCATGCATGTCCGGTGATCTTCCGGCGCGACGGCGCGCGCCTGGCTCCCCCCGGCGGGACTCACGTCCTGGTCCGCCGGGCACCCACCCCCCTCCGGGAGACTTCTGTGCGCAAAAAACCGTTCAGACCCCGCCTGGTCCCCGCGTTCCTCCTCACCGCGTTACTCACCGCCGGTTTCCTCGTCCCCGCAGGATCCGCCTCCGCCGTCCCCCGGGGCGCGGACCGTGGCTCCGCGAAGGCGGCCGCGGCCGACGAGTTCCAGCAGGTCACACTCGCCAAGGGCGTCGCGGAAACCGGCGAGCCGATGACGATGGCGGTTCTCCCCGACCGCTCGGTACTGCACACCTCGCGCGACGGCACGCTGCGGCTCACGGACGCGGCGGGCACGACAAAGGTCGCGGGCAAGCTCGACGTCTACAGCCACGACGAGGAAGGTCTCCAAGGCGTCGGCGTCGACCCGGGCTTCGCCTCCAACCGCCTCGTCTACCTGTACTACGCGCCCAAGCTCAGCACCCCCGCCGGCGACGCCCCGGGCGACGGCACGGCCGCCGACTTCGCCCCCTTCGACGGCGTGAACCGGCTCTCGCGCTTCTCCCTCACCGCCGACGGAACGCTGAACCTCGCCAGCGAGAAGAAGATCCTCGACGTACCGGCCTCACGCGGAATCTGCTGCCATGTGGGCGGCGACATCGACTTCGACGCGCAGGGCAACCTCTACCTCACCACCGGGGACGACGCGAACCCCTTCGCCTCCGACGGCTACACGCCCATCGACGAGCGCGCCACCCGCAACCCGGCGTACGACGCCCAGCGTTCGGCCGGCAACACTAACGACCTGCGCGGGAAATTGCTGCGCATCAAGGTGAACGCGGACGGCTCGTACTCCACCCCCGCGGGCAACCTCTTCGCCCCCGGCACGGCGAAGACCCGCCCCGAGATCTACGCCATGGGCTTTCGCAACCCGTTCCGGATGAGCGTCGACAAGGCCACGGGCACCGTGTACCTCGGCGACTACGGGCCCGACGCCGGAACGGCGAGCGCCGGCCGCGGCCCCGCCGGCCAGGTCGAGTTCAACCGGGTCACCAAGGCCGGCAACTACGGCTGGCCGTACTGCACCGGCAAGAACGACGCGTACACCGACTACAACTTCGCCACCGCGACCTCCGGCGCGAAGTTCGACTGCGCCGGGCCGAAGAACACCTCGCCCCGCAACACCGGACTCACTGACTTGCCCCCGGCCCAGCCCGCGTGGATCCCGTACGACGGCGGCTCGGTGCCCGAGTTCGGCAGCGGCTCGGAGTCCCCCATGGGCGGACCGGTCTACCGTTACGACGCTGCCTCCACCTCCGCCGTGAAGTTCCCCCAGAGTTACGACGGGAACTTCTTCGCCGGCGAGTTCGGCCGCAAGTGGATCAAGCGGATCGCGCAGGGCGCCGACGGAACCGTCCAGTCCATCAACGCCTTCCCCTGGAACGGCACCCAGGTGATGGACATGGCCTTCGGCCCCGACGGCGCGCTGTACGTCCTGGACTACGGCACCGGTTACTTCAACGGTGACGCGAACTCCGCGCTGTACCGCATCGAGCACGTCAGCGGCGGCCGCTCCCCCGTCGCCCAGGCCAAGGCCGACCGCACCTCGGGCAAGGCGCCGCTCACCGTGGCGTTCTCCTCGGCCGGCAGTTCCGACCCGGACGGGGACCCACTCGGCTACGCGTGGAAGTTCGGCGACGGCGGCACGTCGACCGCCGCGAACCCCTCCCACACGTACACGGCCAACGGCCAGTACACCGCCGAGCTCACCGTCTCCGACGGCACCGGCAAGAGCGCCACCGCCTCCGTGCAGGTGACCGTCGGCAACACGGCACCGACCGTGAGGCTGGAGCTGCCGGTGGACGGCCGCATCATCGACCCCGGAGCGGCCGTCCCGTTCAAGGTGACCGTCACCGATCCGGAGGACACCTCCATCGACTGCGCCAAGGTGAAGATCACCTTCATCGTCGGGCACGACAGCCACGGCCACCCGCAGACCTCCGCGACCGGGTGCTCCGGCACCGTGCAGACCATCGCGGACGGCGAGCACGACCCGAACGCGAACATCTTCGGCGTCTGGGACGCGGAGTACACCGACAAGGGGGCCAACGGCCAGCCCGCCCTGACCACCCACGCCCAGCACATCAGCCAGCCCAGCCACCGGCAGGGTGAGCACTACGGCGACTCCTCCGGCGTCCAGGTCGTCAGTCACACGCCGGCCCACGGCGGCAAGGCGGTCGGCTACATCGACAACGGCGACTGGATCTCCTTCAAGCCGTACGCCCTGGACGACGCCACGCGGTTCACCGCGCGGGTCGCTTCCGCCGGCGTCGGCGGCACCGTCGAGGTACGGGCCGGCTCCCCCACCGGCACGCTGCTGGGAACGGCGGCCGTGCCCCTGACGGGCGGCTGGGAGTCGTACCAGGAGGTCGGCACCGCCCTGACCAACCGGCCCGCCGGTACGACGACGCTGTACCTGGTCTTCAAGGGGGGCCTCGGCGCGCTCTTCGACATCGACGACTTCCGCTTCACCACCTCCGGCGCCGGCCCCCGCACGGGTGCGGTGAAGGGGGTGAACGGCGCCTGCCTGGACGTCGCGGACGGGGCGTCCGCCGACGGGACGCAGGCGCAGGTGTGGACCTGCAACAGCAGCGGCGCACAGCAGTGGACGGTGCCGGGCGACGGAACACTGCGGGCACTGGGCAAGTGCCTTGACGTCAGCGCGGGCGGCACCGCCGACGGCACGAAGATCCAGCTGTGGACATGCAACGGCACCGGCTCCCAGCAGTGGGCGCCGCAGGCCGACGGGACCGTACGCAACCCGCAGTCGGGCAAGTGCCTCGACGCCGAGGGCGGCACCTGGAACGACGGCACCCGCGTCCACCTGTGGACCTGCCACACCGGCCCCAACCAGAAATGGACCCTGCCGTAGCAGGAGAGGAGGCGCAACCGACATGCGTACCAAGCTCACGAAGGCGGGCGGCCTGCTCGCCGCAGCGCTGCTCTGTGCGGCCACCGCTCCCGCTGTGGCCGCGAGCGACCGGGCACCGGACGAATCCGCTCGCACCGCCGTCCGGCAGAAGGCCGCCGCGGCCGCGGCCGATCCGGCCTACAAGATCCTCGCGTTCTCCAGGACGGCGGGCTTCCGCCACGGTTCCATCGACGACGGTCTCGCCGCGTTGCGCTCGCTCGGCGACGCGAACAACTTCACCGTGGACGCCACGGAGGACTCCGCGGCCTTCACCACCGCCAACCTGGCCCGGTACAAGGCCGTCGTCTTCCTCTCGACGACCGGGGACGTGCTCAACGGCACGCAGCAGACGGCATTCGAGCAGTACATCAAGGCGGGTGGTGGCTACGCCGGCATCCACGCGGCCGCCGACACGGAGTACGACTGGCCGTTCTACGCCGGGCTCGCCGGAGCCCTGTTCCACTCCCATCCGCACAACCAGACGGCCACCGTCAAGGTGGAGGACCGGGCCCACGACGCCACCGCCCACCTCGGCGCCACCTGGCAGCGCTTCGACGAGTGGTACAACTACCGCACCAACCCCCGTACGACGGCCCGCGTCCTGGCGTCCCTCGACGAGTCCAGCTACTCGGGCGGCACCATGTCCGGGGACCACCCGATCTCCTGGTGCAAGGGGTACGAAGGCGGCCGGGCCTTCTACACGGGCGGCGGCCACACCGACGAGTCGTACACCGAACCCGCTTTCCGCAGGCACCTGCTGGGCGGCATCCGGTGGGCGGCGGGCATGACGGAGGCCGACTGCCGACCGGAGACCGGGTACACACCGCTGTTCGACGGTACGGGCACGAACGGCTGGAAGCAGGCCGGACCCGGATCGTTCACACTGGCCGACGGAACGCTCACGTCCCAGGGAGGGCTCGGGATGCTGTGGTACTCCGCGAAGGAGTTCACCGGCGACTACTCCCTCAAGCTCGACTGGCGCATGGACGGCGACGACAACTCCGGGATCCTGGTCGGCTTCCCGGCGTCCGACGACCCGTGGTCGGCGGTCGACAACGGGTACGAGATCCAGATCGACGCCACGGACAGCGCCGACCGGACGACCGGATCCGTGTACGGGTTCAAGTCCGCCGACGTCGCCGCCCGTGACGCCGCGCTCAACCCGCCCGGCGAATGGAACACGTACGAGATCCGCGTGACCGGCGAACGGCTGGAGGTCTTCCTCAACGGCCGCAAGGTGAACGACTTCACCAACGCCGACCCTGCCCGGAGCCTGCGGCAGGGGCACATCGGGATCCAGAACCACGGCGACGGTGATCAGGTGTCCTTCCGCAACGTCCGCGTGAGCACATCCGGTGGTACGCCCCCGGGGCCGCGAACGGGGGAGGTCAGGGGCGTCAACGGCAGGTGCCTGGATGTCGCCGGCGGCTCGACGGCCGATGGCGCCCAGATCCATTTGTGGACCTGCAACAGCGCAACCGCGCAGAAGTGGACTCTGCCCGGCGACGGAACGCTGCGGGCGTCGGCCAAGTGCCTGGACGTCAGCGGCGGCGGGACCGCCGACGGCACGAAGATCCAGCTGTGGACGTGCAACGGCACCGGCGCGCAGCAGTGGCAGCCGCAGCCGGACGGGACCGTACGCAACCCGCAGTCGGGCAAGTGCCTCGACGCCGAGGGCGGCACCTGGAACGACGGCACCCGCGTCCACCTGTGGACCTGCCACACCGGCCCCAACCAGAAATGGACGCTTCCCTGACCGGTGGTCCTCGGCACCCGTGTCAGCCGGTCCACGGACCGGCTGACACCGGAGTCAGCCGTTCATGACGGTGGCCCGGGCGATGAGCAGTGCCACGTCGTCGTGGTCTCCGGGGTGCCGAAGGGCATGCAGCAGCAGGTCGCAGGTCTCCTCCAGGGACCTGGGAGGGTCGTTGAGATGGGCGAGAAGGGCGTCCAGACGTTCGTCGATGGCCTGGTCGCGCGTCTCGACCAGGCCATCGGTGTAGAGGACCAGGCGGTCACCGGGATTCAGGGCCAGCGTCGTGGTGTGAAAGGTGACTTGACCGACACCGAGGGGGGCACCGGTGGGCAGGTCGAGCAGCTCGGCCGGCCGGCCGGGGCGTATCAGAACGGGCGCCAGGTGACCGGCGTTGGAGATGAGGCACTGGGCCTGATGCGGATCGTAGACGGCATAGATGCAGGTGGTGATGGTCTGCCCCATGCGGTCGGTGAGCCGGTCGAGATGGTGCAGCACCTGGTCCGGTTCCAGGTCGAGTTCGGCGAGCGTACGGGTGGCGGTGCGCAGCTGCCCCATGGTGGCGGCGGCGCTGATGCCGCTGCCCATGACGTCGCCGACGACCAGGGCGCTCTTGTCGCCCGTCAGCGGGATGACGTCGAACCAGTCGCCGCCCACCTCGTCGGCCGCCTGGGCTGGCTGGTAGCGGCTGGCGATCTCCAGGCCGGGCTGGTCCGGCGGCCGCTCGGGAAGGAGACTGCGCTGGAGGGTGAGGGCGGTGTTGCGTGCCTGGCGGTACCAGCGCGCGTTGTCGATGCACACCGCCGCCCGTGCGGCGAGCTCGCCCGCGAGGACCTCGTCGTCGGCGGTGAAGGGTTCAGGGTTACGGGTGCGCTTGAGGTCGAGGGCGCCGAGGACCTGGCCGCGCGCGATCAGCGGCACGGCCAGATAGGAATGCAGTCCCGCGGTGGCCAGGAGCTCGGCGGCCTCGGGACTGCGGGCGACGCACGGCAGGTCGTCCGCGCTCACGTGGGACACGCGGACGGGGCGGCCGGTGTTCACGCACTGCGTGACCAGCCGGTCGGCTTCGTACCGGGCCACCTCACCCGGCGGGTCGGCCGCACTCACCGCCTCGCTGGGGTACGCGCTGGCCACGGCGAGGGCCCGGAACACCGCGTGCCCTGTCTGTACCGTCACGGCCGCGCGGCCGTTCAGGACGCTGTCGAGGACATCCACGGCGGCTACGTCGGCCAATTCCGGCACCGACACCTCCGCCAGCTCGCGGGCGGTCTGGTCGAGGTCGAGCGTGGTGCCGATGCGGATGGAGGCATCGGCCACGAGCGCGAGACGCTGACGGGCGTGCGCGGCCTCGATCGTCGCGCTGCGCCGCTCGGTGACGTCCACGACGGAGACGGCCACCCCGAGCACCTTCCCGTTGGACCCTTCCAGCCGGTAGAAGGACACCGACCAGGCTTGCTCACGGTCCGGGGCGGCCGGGGTACTCCCGACTGACTCACGGTCGAGGATCGGCGCGCCGGTGGCCATGACCTCCCGCATCGACGCCTCGATGGACTCGGTGTCCAGGAAGGGCAGCGCCTCGCGGACGTCGCGGCCCACATGCTCGGCGGCGGACAGACCGTTGATGCGCTCGAGTGCCGGGTTGACGGTGACGTACCGCAGATCGGTGTCGACGACCGCCAGGCCGATCGGGGACTGGGAGACGAGCCGGGTGGACAGGGCGAGGTCCCGTTCCAGCCGGTGCAGAGTGGCCTGGTCAGTGGCCAGGCCCAGGGCGTAGAGGTCTTTGCGGCTGTCCTCCAGCCGCATGTTGCGGAACTCCACCAGACGCGTGCTGCCGTCCCTGTGGCTCATCGGAAAGACGCCCGCCCAGCCGGCCCCTCCTGCCATGACCTGATCGAACAGCCCGTCCACCAGTTCCAGGTGCTTCTCCTTGACCAGGAGCCGGCCGGCGAACCGGCCGAGCGCCTCCTCGGCGGAGTAACCGAAGAGATCCTCGGCCTGCGGGCTCCACAGCACGATCCGCCCCTGAGCGTCCAGCACCACGGCCGCGACGCTCAGCAGGTCCAGCAAACCCCCCGACTCGGACGGTGCGCCCCCCGGCCGATCGGGGTGGGCAGGGACGGGTTCGGTTGCGCGCATCCCGGGCTCCTTCCGCCCGCCGCCGTTGTCTCCCATCGTCTCTCTACCCAGGATGCGCCATTATCCGCTGCGCCGTGCCCGGCAGCTGCCGACGTCGCCCCGACCGGCGCGCCCCGGAGCGAACCGACAACCGCTCGACGGCGTGATGATTGATGAGGGAACTTTCGTCGCCGCGGTCAAGGAGCGGTGGGCCCCCGCGGCCCGCCTCGGAAGGTGGCAGCCATGCGTGCAGCCGGCGCGAAGAGATCAGCCGCTGCTTCACTCGCCACACTGGCGTTGTTGATCGTGACAGCGTGCGGTGGCGGGGACGGGGGCACCGGGGAAAGCACTCCCCCGCCGGACGACCGCGTTTCGTCCAGCACCCGCGTCCTCGGGGTGAAGATCGACAACGTCGGGGCGGCCCGGCCGCCGACGGGGCTGGAGAGGGCGGACATCGTCTACCTGGAGCAGGTGGAGGCCGGTCTCAGCCGCATACTCGCCGTCTATTCGTCTGTTGTGCCGCCCGTCGTCGGCCCGGTGCGCAGCGCACGCGAGACGGACCTGGAGCTGCTTCGCCAGTTCAACCGGCCCACGCTCGCCTACTCCGGCGCGCAGAGCAAGCTCATGCCGCTCATCGAGGCGGCGCCGCTGGACGCGCTGTCACCCTCGGACGCACCGCGTGCGTTCTTCCGCAGCGGCGACCGCCCGGCGCCGCACAACCTGTATCTGCGCCCCGGGAACATTCCACAGCCCGGCTCCGGTACGAACGCCGCCGAGGACATCGGAATGCGCTTCGGCCCGGCGCCCTCCGGTGGCCGGCCCACCGCCGAGCGGACCGTGCGCTACCCGGCGGCCACGTTCGGCTTCACCTGGTCCCCGGACCAGAAGCGGTGGCTGGTGGAGATGGACGGCGCCCCCGCCCGTACGGCAGGGGGAAAGCGGCTGGCAGCGGCCACCGTAGTGATGCAGGAGGTCACCGTGCGCCCGTCGGACTTCGGGGACCGCTCGGGCAACAGGACGCCGTTCACCGAGACCGTGGGCTCCGGTTCCGCGACGGTGTTGCGCGACGGCAGGGCGTACGACGCGGACTGGTCGCGGGACGACGCGAAGTCCCGGACCGCGTTCACGGCCCCGGACGGCAAACGCATGACGTTCGCTTCCGGTCAGATGTGGATCGTGTACGTCGCACGCTGACCGGTCGCGGCGGTTCGCGGCCCGGTGGTTGTGGGGCCGACCGGTCTCAGACGCGTTCCGGGGCGCCCAGCAGCGCGGAAGCGGTCTCGAGCGGCGTGAGGACGGGGGGTTCGACCGGCAGGGGAACAGCGCGGCAGGTGAAGCCGAGGCGGGCCAGCGCCCTGGTCACTTCACCGGCGCTGAAGTCGCGACGGTCCTGTCCGGTGATCACTTCACCCACCTGCTTGACGGGGTAGTGACGACGGCCGATGATCACCGACTCGCCGGTGACCGGTTCGGGCTTGATGCCCTTCATCGACTCCTGCACGTCGACCTTGAAAAGGTCGAAGGGGAAACGGGCGATGACGCAGCGCATAAATGCCTCAGCAGGGTTGATGAGATCCGGAAATGATTGGCACGTCCGACAACGAGCCGAGAAAAAAATAGAAAAAGACGCCGACATGCACAGCGCCCCGGAAAAGCAATGAGCTGGGGCCCGCACCCCAAGGTGCGGGCCCCAGCTACGCCAGACGCCTCAGCGTCAGGCGGGAACGATGTTCTCGGCCTGCGGGCCCTTCTGGCCCTGCGTGACGTCGAAGTTCACCTTCTGGCCCTCCTGCAGCTCGCGGAAGCCCTGGGCGGCGATGTTCGAGTAGTGGGCGAAGACGTCAGCGCCGCCGCCCTCCTGCTCGATGAAGCCGAAACCCTTTTCCGCGTTGAACCACTTCACGGTGCCAGATGCCATGTCATATCTCCTTCGGGGCAGTGCCCGGAGCCGCACTGTGCGAGTTCCGGTGTCGCCGCGATGATTGCCCCTCCGGAAAAAACACCGGAAATATAAAAGTGCACCCGTCGGCATGAACGGCCGACAAGAGCACTTGAAGTCTTTGGGAACCACAACTGCAACTGATATTCACCGTAGCACGACTTGGGCGGGAGAGGGCTGCAAGTAATATCATTTCACCCGGAAGCCCTAAAACCAGCTCTGAAATTCTCGTCGCGCATCACGTTGTTTTCTGCACCCGCGGCCACAGGTATTCGCGAGCACACAGAGGGGCCCCGGTGCGTCCGGCACCGGGGCCTTAGGGGTTCAACACCATCTGTCGGCGCTTGGCGCCGACTCTTGTTTTTCCGCACGTCCGCCGGGGAGGCCGGAGGTGCGGGGCTTCTGATGCCTAACCGGAGACCACCTTCCAATCCGGGGTCGCGGTACCTGAGCGACGGGCTCCTCACTCAGGCGATCCTGATGGCGTCTGCTCCTCCCTTGCTGATCAATTCCGGCTTGCTCTGCTCTTCATGCGGTGCCGTGTGCACCGCGGGCGCCGGTCGTCTCTGCCGCGCTGTGCTGACTTCGTTGGCTACGTCAGAAACTCTAATCACAGGGAACTCAGATGTCTACCATCGTCACGACAGATATTCGCGGCAAGACGGCAGCTGTTCCGGCGCAACGGGTGGGCGCGGACGGCACGCGGCCGATCACCGCGATCCTCGCGGCGCACCGATCACGGCGCCTGTGCCACCGCCGTGACCACACCCGGCCGCGACCGGCGCAGCGGGCGGCGCTGCGTGTGCGGCGGCGCGACGCACAGCATGTGCCCCCGGCGATCCGGCGTCGCACAACTAAGCTGTATTTTTCGCGAGTTGGGCTCTCCGAAGCTCCACTCGCCGGGGAGGCCGGCGAGACGGAATGCGGAAGGCCGAAGCGCTACTGAGGGGTGCCCTGCATCGTGACCAGATCGGTCAGCGCCCGCAGACCCCCCTCGGCGAGCGCGCGGCGCTGGAGGTCGGCGGAGGTGCCCTGTTGCAGGAGCCGGTGGACCAGGGAGCCCACCTCCCTGGTGTCTCCCGATTCCTCCAGGGCGGGTCCGATGTGGTCCATCAGCTGGCAGATCACATCGCCCGCGCTGCGGAGCCTGCCGTCGGGCGCCACCAGCGAACCGCTGATGCCGTCCCGCGCGGCGTACCAGTTCGCGCCGTGCAGGAGTTCCGGCGGGCACTCGGTCAGCGGCACACCGGCCTTCTCCTCGCTGATGGCGGCCGCGACCAGAGCGCGCACGATCCCCGCGAACATGACGGCGTCGTCGGCCCTCATCTGCACGTCCATGCACCGCACCTCGACCGTGGGGTACCGGTCGGAGAGGCGGGCCTGCCAGTAGACCTGCCCGACGTCGCTGATGATCCCGGACGTCAGCAGTCCACGGACCCGCCGCTCGTGGTCGGCCAGGTCGGCGAAATGCGGCGGGGGCCCGCTGACGGGCCAGCGGCCGAAGATCACGGTGCGCCAGCTGGAGAAGCCGGTGTCGTGGCCGTCCCACAGCGGCGAGTTCGCCGACATGGCCACCAGCACGGGCAGCCAGACCCTGAGCCGGTTCAGGACGGCGACACCCATCTCCGGATCGGACACGGCCGCGTGGACGTGCATGCCATTGACCAGCTGCTCCGCGACCAGTTGCGGGGCCTGGGTCTGCATGGCGAGGTAGCGCGGGGAGCGGGTCACCGGGACCGGCGCCACCTCTCTGAACGGTGCTGTCCCGGTGGTGGCGAGCCGGCATCCGAACTCCTCTGCCGCGGCGCCGACGGCGTGACGCAGCCGCAGCAGATGACCGCCGACCTCCTCGAGATCGGAGCACACCGGAGTGGCGACCTCGACCTGTGCCTGCAACAGCTCGGACTGCACCTCGCTCCGGTCAACGATCGGCTCCAGACCGGACGACCCCCGCACCTCGTCCGCCAGCGGCACCGGCAGGCCCGTGTCCGGGTCGAGAAGGAGGTACTCCTCCTCGACCCCCACAGTGATCACGCCGACCCCGGTCAGCGTGCCGCGCCGGCGCGCGGGTGGCGGGAGAGCAGGACGCCGAGGGCGATCATGCCCACGCCGAGAGCGAAGTGCAACCAGTTGTCGGCCGTGTTGACCGGTACGAAGTTGGCCGCACTGTCATGGTCGATGAACAGGCCGTACAGCCACAGCGCCAGGTAGATCACACCGCCGACGACGAGATAGTTGCGCGCCGTGGACGCGGCGCGGGACATGGCCACACCGGCGATGCCGAACAGCAGATGCACGACGTTGTGCAGTACCGACACCTGGAACAGCCCGAGCAGCTTCGCCTCGGAGTCGTGCGCGGCGAACTTCATCGTGTCGTAGTCGGTGGTGATCCCGGGGATGAGGCCGAGTACGCCGACCAGCAGGAAGACCGCGCCGACCAGCAGGGCCGCTTGCTGCACAGGGGTCCGGGCGACCGACGCCGTACGGTGCTGAGCACTCATGACCGCGCTTCTTTCTCCTGAGGGCAGCCCACCGGACCGCCCGATCGGTCCCAGTACTACGCATTGTGTACCCAGTACCCCCGCGGTTGGCCAGCCCGCCCGACCGGGTCGTCCGCGGCCTGCCGAGGACCGCTCACCAGCGGTGACCGCGTCCTCAGGTGTGGACGACGCTGTTGCGGCCGTCCTGGTCGTCCGCGTGGCCGTCGTTGAACCAGTAGTCGCCGTGAGCGAGATAGCGGAAGCCGTAGCGCTGCTCCTTGGGGAGGGTGACGGTGACGGAGCGGGTGCCGTCGGCACGTTCGGTGAAGGGGTGGGCTCCCGGCTGCCAGTCGTTGAAGTCTCCGACCACGCTGACCTGCCCGCAGGCCTGGCCCGCCGGGATGACGAAGGTGATCTCCGTGTGCTTCTTACGTCGGCTGCGCTCCAGCATCGCTGAACCTTTCCTCGGGGGGAGTGCCTCAGGATCTCCGCCCGCCGGCCCTTCCAGCACGTCTTGTTGAGCCGACGGCGCCGCCGGTCGCCCGTATGGCGCACGCGGCGCCGGGTCACATGACAGCCGCGCCCTGAAGGAGCAGCAGCGCGACATCGACCGCGGCGATGAGGATCGCCGCGAGGAACGGCAGCCTCGGGCGCCGACGGCCCAGCAGCGCGCTGCCGCCCGCCACGGCCAGTGCCACCGCCAGCGCGGCCGCCCCGGCATCGCCGACCCGGCCGGGGCGGGCGAACGCCAGCAGCGCGGTGGCCGCCACCAGGGGAACCGGCAGCAGCAGCCGCACCCGGGCGGGGCCCAGCCGCTGGGGCCAGCCCCGTACGCCGGTGGCCAGATCGTCACCGATGTCGGGCAGCACGTTCGCCAGGTGCGCGCCGACGCCGAGCAGCGCCGCGCAGGCGACGATCCACCAGGGCGGCCAGGGCTGCCCCTCCAGTCCGAGCGAGACGAAGGCGGGAAGGGCCGCGAACCCGACCGCGTACGGCAGCCAGGACAGCGCGGTCGCCTTCAGGCCGAAGTTGTACGCCCAGGCCGCGGCGACGCCGGCGAGGTGGACCGTACCGGCGAGAGGGCCGTAGGCGAGGGACAGCGGTACGCACAGGGCCAGGGCGGTGAGCGCCGCACCGCGTACGGCGGTGACGCCGACCGTGCCGGCGACCACGGGTTTGGCGCGCCGGCCGGCGGCCGTGTCGCGCGCCGCGTCGACGGCGTCGTTGCTCCAGCCGACGGACAGCTGTCCCGTCACCACCGAGGCGGCCACCAGCAGGGACCCGGCCGCGTCCTGCCCGCAGGCCGCCGCCAGCGCGGTCATCAGGACGGTGACCGCGACGGTCGGACCCAGGTGACATGCCCTCAGCAGCCCGCCTGCCAGCCGTAGCCGGCGCCCCGCATCGGCACGCCGCGATGCGCGGCCCGCAGCGCCCGCGTCCACGTCGGCCTCAACGTCCACGCGCTCATGCTAGGCGGACCGGGCGCCGCCAGGAGGGACCCGCGGTGCGCCGCCGGGGCGTCGCCCGCGGCGAGTCGTGCCCAGCGGCCGGACGAGCGACATGGCGTGTGGCGGCGGCGAGCCGGGGCACTCATTGCAAGGTCTCCCGCCCCCGACCTCGGACCCCAGATGACCCGGATCGCAGCTGTTCACGGAGCTCTCGCTCCCCACCGGCACGCCCAACGCGAGATCACGGACATGATCGCCCGGGTGTGTCTGCCCGAGGGGACCGACCGCCGGGTGCTGGACCGGCTCCATGACAGCGCGAAGGTCCGTACCCGCCATACGGCACTCCCCCTCGACGCCTACGCGGATCTCCGCGACTTCGGCGCGGTCAACGACGCGTTCATCGAGGGGGCGCTGAGCCTGGGCGCCGAGGCCGTCGGCGCGGCCCTCGACACGGCGCGGCTCTCCCCGCGTGACGTCGACCTCCTGATGTTCACCTCGGTGACCGGCATCGCCACGCCTTCGGTGGACGCGCGACTCGTAGGCCCCCTCGGGCTGCGTCCGGACGTCAAGCGTGTCCCCGTCTTCGGCCTGGGCTGCGTCGCGGGGGCGGCCGGCATCGCGCGCCTGCACGACTACCTCCTGGGCCGTCCCGACGACGTGGCCGTGCTGCTGTCGGTGGAGCTGTGCTCTCTCACGTTCCAGCGCGACGACGCCTCACCGGCGAATCTCGTCGCCGGCGCGCTCTTCGGGGACGGCGCCGCGGCGGTCGTCGCGTGCGGGGCCCGCCGGTCGGCGGCGGTCACCGGGCCGGCCGTGGTGGACACCCGCAGCCATCTCTATCCGGACAGCGAGCACGTGATGGGGTGGGACATCACCGGCTCGGGGTTCCGCGTCGTGCTGGACGCCAGCGTCCCTGACGTCGTACGCAAGAACCTGGCCGCGGACGTCGACGGGTTCCTCGCCGGACACGGTCTGCGCCGCGCGGACATCACCGCGTGGGTGTGTCACCCGGGCGGACCGAAAGTGCTCGAGGCGGTCGAGGAGGCGCTCGAACTGCCGGACGGCGCACTCGACGTCACCTGGAGGTCGCTGGCGGCCGTGGGCAATCTGTCGTCCGCCTCGGTGCTCCACGTCCTGCGCGACACCCTCGCCGAACGCCGTCCGCCCGTCGGCAGCGCGGGGCTCCTGCTCGCCATGGGCCCGGGCTTCTGCTCCGAACTCGTCCTGCTCCGCTGGTAGGGAGAGGAACTCATGCTCTGGTACGCCCTGTTGGTGCTCGCGGTCGGCGCGGAACGCGTCGCCGAACTCGTCGTGGCCCGCCGCAACGCCCGCTGGAGTCTGGCCCGGGGCGCCGTCGAGGCGGGACGGCGGCACTATCCGGCGATGGTCGTCCTGCACACCGGGCTGCTCGCCGGCTGCCTGGCCGAAGTCTGGTGGGCCGGGCGGCCGTTCGACCCGGTGGCGGGCTGGACGGCGACGGCCGTCGTAGTGGCCTCCCAAGCACTGCGCTGGTGGTGCATCCGCACTCTCGGGCCCCGCTGGAACACACGCGTGCTGGTCGTGCCGGGCCTGCCGCTGGTGTCGGGCGGACCGTACCGCCTGTTGAGCCACCCCAACTACGTGGCGGTCGTGGCCGAGGGGCTGGCCCTGCCGCTCGTGCACGGCGCCTGGGTGACCGCCGCGCTCTTCACCGGCCTCAACGCGGCCCTGCTCACCGTACGGATCCGCTGCGAGAACGAAGCGCTCGGGCTCGCTCCGCCGCGTACCGCCGGCAGCGGGGCGGGTGCCCGGCCGTGATCGACCTGCTCGTGGCGGGCGGCGGACCGGCGGGGCTGGCCACGGCCATCCAGGCGGCGTCGGCCGGTATGGAAGCGGTCGTGATCGAACCGCGCGCCGCGCCCGTGGACAAGGCGTGCGGTGAGGGCATCATGCCCGGTGGCGTGCTGGCCCTGGAGGCCCTGGGCGTACGGGTCGGCGGCCGCGCACTGCGCGGTATCCGTTACGTCGACGGGCGCCACCGCGCCCAGGCGTCCTTTGCCGACGGCTCGGGCCTCGGGGTACGCCGTACGGAACTGCACGCGGCGATGGCCCGGCGAGCCGCCGAAGTCGGCGTCGAGGTCGTCACCGGCAGGGTCTCGGAGGTGCGCCAGAGTGCGGACGGGGTGAGCGCCGGGGGCCTGCGGGCGCGCTGGCTGGCCGCCGCGGACGGCCTGCACTCGCCGTTGCGCCACTCGCTCGGCCTGGACCTGCCCAGCGGACGGCCCCGGCGCTTCGGCCTGCGGCGGCACTACCGGGTGGAGCCGTGGACCGACTTCGTCGAGGTGCACTGGTCCGTCTTCGGCGAGGCGTACGTGACACCGGTCGGTGACGGCCTGGTCGGAGTGGCCGTGCTCAGCACGGCGAAGCGCGGTTTCGACGCGCACCTGGCCCACTTCCCCCACCTGTTCGAGCTGCTGGACGGCCGGCCCTCCGCCGGCTCCGTGCGGGGCGCGGGACCGCTGCGCCAGCGGGCCCGCCGTCGTACCGCCGGGCGCGTCCTGCTCGTGGGCGACGCGGCCGGATACACCGACGCGCTCACCGGTGAGGGCGTCGCGCTCGCGCTGGCGTCGGCCGAGGCGGCGGTGCGGTGTCTGAGGGCGGGACGCCCGCAGGCGTACGAGCGGTGCTGGCGGCGGCTGTCCCTGCGGCACCGGCTGCTCACGGAAGGTCTCGTGCGGATGACGGGTCACGCGGCCGTCGCCCGTCTGGTCGTACCGGCGGCGGCCAGGATGCCGTCGGCCTTCGCGGCGGCTGTCCGCGCGCTGCAGTGACACCACCGCCCGGGGCGCCGTGAACCGTCGGCTGCCGGGTCACGGTGCTCGCCGTCCCCGGCCGCCCCGGGATGCGGATCGGGGCCGGCGGAGGTGCCATGGATGCAGGCAGAAGGAGGTGGCAGCGGCCATGGCGCGTCCGGTGTGGAGTGGGGCCCTGACGTTCGGGCTGGTGTCCCTGCCCGTCCAGATGTTCACCGCGACGGACAGCCACACCGTCCACTTCCACCAGCTCCAGCGCGGAACGTCGGACCGGGTCCGCAACAAGCGGGTCAACGAGCGCACGGGCGACGAGGTCCCGCTCGACGAGATCGTCAAGGGCTACGACGCGGGCGACGAGTACGTGCTCATCGAGCCCGGTGAGCTGGAGGACATCGCTCCGGGCCGCTCCCAGGCGGTGGAGATCTCCGGGTTCGTGGACCTGGAGCGGGTGGAGCCGATCTTCTTCGACAAGACGTACTACCTGGGTCCGAAGGGCAAGGAGTACGCCAAGATCTACGCCCTGCTGGAGAAGGCCCTTGGCGAGGCGGGCAAGGCGGGGATCGCGACATTCGTCATGCGCAACCGGCAGTACCTGGTCGCCGTGAAGGCCGAGGGCGGGCTGCTGACGCTGCACACGCTGCACTGGGCCGACGAGATCCGGGATCCGCGCAAGGAGATCGGTTCCCTGCCCGGCCACACCGATGTCACGAGCCGCGAGCTGAAGATGGCCGGGCAGCTCATCGAGACGCTCAGCATGGAGTGGCAGCCCGAGGAGTTCCACGACACGTTCCAGGAACAGGTGACGAAGCTCATCGAGGCCAAACGCACCGGCGAGTCGGTCGAGAAGGCGGAGCCCCCGGCCGAGTCCACGAACGTGGTCGACCTGATGGAGGCGTTGCGGGCCAGCGTCGATCATGCCAAGGGCTCCGGGAGCTCCCAGAGCCGCGGGAAGGGGAAGTCCGCCCCCGTCGCCCGGATCAAGGACGCCGCCGGCAAGCGCCGGACCGGCGGCGCGGCGAAGCGCGAGCAGGAGCCGAAGCAGACGCAGAAGGCACAGCAGACGAAGGCTTCGTCGCTCGACTCCCTGACCAAGGCGGAGCTCTACCGGCGCGCCACGGACGCCGATGTCCCGGGCCGTTCCTCCATGACGCGTGAGGAGCTCATCAAGGCGCTCAGCGGCAGACGCGGCCGGCGCAAGGCCCAGGCGTCCTAGACGGGTGCCGCTCCCGCGAGCGCGCGCAAAGCCTGCGTCGTGAAGTCGTCCAGGGGGTAGAAGAGCTCGATCGCCAGCTCCGACAGCGTCACATCGGCCGGGGCTCCGAACGTCGCCATGGTGCTGAACATCGACAGCTCACCCATCGGGGTACGCACGCGCAGCGGCACCTGTACCGGGCCGGGCCGCGCTGCCGGGTTGCCGGGACCGCCCGTCTCCTCGCGCACCGTTGCGGGGTACCGGCGCACTTCGTCGTACAGCGCGCGCAGTTGCATGTCGCCGGTGGCGTTGACCTGGCGCAGCAGCCGCTCCAGGAACAGGCCCCGCACCTCGGCGAGGTTGGCGAGCCGCGAAGCCAGCCCGTCCGGGTGCAGGGTCAGGCGGAACACGTTGGGCCGGGGCTCCAGCAGATGCGCCGGTACGCCGTCCATCAGTACGGACATGGCCCGGTTGCCGGCCAGCACGTTCCAGCAGCGGTCGACCACGACGGCAGGGTACGGCTCGTGCGCCGTCAGCATCGTGCCGAGCGCGGAACGGACCGAGGCCATGCTCTCGTCGTCGAGACCGCTCTCCTGGTACTCCGGTGCGTACCCCGCGGCGACCAGCAGCGTGTTGCGCTCGCGCAGCGGGACCTCCAGGGCGGCGGAGAGCCGGAGCACCATCGACCGGCTCGGCCGGGCCCGGCCGGTCTCCACGCAGGAAAGATGCCGGGCGGAGGTGTCGGCCAGAAGAGCGAGGCCGAGCTGGCTGAGCCTGCGGCGCCGACGCCACTCCCGTAACAGGGCACCCACCCGCGACAGTTGTTCCGCATCCATGCCCGGAGGATATCCACCCATGGATCATGGCGGCCATGACCTGGGAGGTCATTGTGTCCGGGACCTCCGCGGTGCCACGGTCTCGGCAGGAGAAGCCGGGACCGGTCAGGCTCGGCCCACCACGACCGAGGGAGACCCGTATGACCGCCCCTGCCACGACAGCCCGGCGCCGGACGGCCGGCCGAGCGCAGGACAGCCAGCTGCGGACCAGCCTGCGCGTCGACAGCTGGAGCACCGCCGCCTTCGGAGTCGTCCTGCTGGCCGGCGGCAACTGGCTCAGCGGCCCGCTCGGACTGCCGGTCACCTGGTCCGTCCCGTTCGGGATCGCCATGCTGGGCGGGGCCGCCGCGCTCGCTCTCATCGCCGGCGCTCCGCGGATCCCGTCCCGCCCGGTCATGGCTGTCGCGGTGGGCAACGCGCTCTCCTGCGTGGCGCTCCTGCTGATCGCGTTCACGGGCGTCGTGCCGCTCACCGGCCTCGGCATCGCGTTCATGGTCGTCGGAGCGGTGGTGGTGGCGGTCTTCGCCGGGCTGGAGTACGCCGGACACCGCCGGGCCGGGAGCGCCGGGCCGGCCGGTGGCCCCGGAGCCGGTGAGAGCGCCGGGCATTAAGCGTCCGGCGGGGGGCAGAGGGAAAGAAACCGCGCCGCGGCCTGCCCGACCCGGTCGTACATGTCAGCCGTGGTGGGGTCACGAACAGCACGTACACACAGCATTGCGCCCGGGCCGCAGCCGGCCCGCCGCGCCGCGGAGAGGCAGTCGTCTTGCGTAGTGTCGGAGTGGAGGAGGAGCTCCTCCTGGTGGACGCGCGGACCGGTGAGCCGCAGGCGTTGTCCACGGCGGTACTGGCCGCCGTGTCCCGGGAGGGCGGCGGTGAGGCCGAGGTCTTCGAGGCCGAGCTGCACCGGCAGATGCTGGAATTCGCCACCCGGCCGCAGACCGGAATGGGGGACCTCGCGGAGGAGATCCTCCGCTGGCGGGCGGAGGCCGCGCGCCATGCGGAAGACCTCGGCGCGGCCGTCGTCGCCCTGGCGACGTCTCCGCTGCCCGTCAGCCCGGCAATCGGCAGCGGCGAGCGCTACCAGTGGCTGGAGGAGCAGTTCGGGCTGACCACGCAGGAGCAGCTCACCTGCGGCTGCCATGTACATGTGTCGGTGGACTCCGACGAGGAGGGCGTCGCCGTCCTGGACCGGATCCGGCCGTGGCTGTCCGTCCTGCTCGCGATGAGCGCGAACTCACCCTTCTGGCAGGGCAAGGACAGTGCGTACAGCAGCTACCGCAGCCGGGTCTGGGGCCGGTGGCCGTCGTCCGGGCCGGTGGAGATCTTCGGTTCCGCCGACCGGTACCACGAGCAGGTCGACGCCATGGTCGGCACGGGGGCGCTGCGGGACAAGGGGATGATCTACTTCGACGCCCGGCTCTCACACCACTACCCCACCGTCGAGGTGCGGGTCTCCGACGTCTGTCTGGATCCCGGTACGCCGGTGCTCCTTGCCACGCTGATCCGTGGTCTCGTGGAGACGGCGGCCCGCCAATGGCATGCCGGTGAGCCGCCCGCGCGGCACGGCGTCGGCCTGCTGCGGCTGGCCGCGTGGCGAGCGGGCCGGTCGGGGCTCGAGGGAGAACTGATCCATCCGGGCACGATGCGCCCCGCACCGGCCGAAGCGGTGGTACGGGCGCTGTTCGATCATGTCCGTGACGCCCTGGAGGACAGCGGCGACGTGGTGGCCGCTCAGGAGGGGCTCGCGACACTGCTCAAGACCGGAAACGGGGCGCGCGTCCAGCGTGAGCTGCTGAGCCGGAGCGACGGCCTGAGCGGCGTGGTCACCGAGTGCGTGCGCAGGACGCGCGGGTAGGTCACGGGTCCCCGGCCCTGGATGACCGGCGTACGGGCGCCACATGCGGGAGCGCCGGCCGACGGGTGACGTCGGCCGGCGCGCTCACGGCCGGAAGCTCAGACTGCGGCAGGGATCAGAGGACTCCGGAGTCGGAGACGGTGACCTTGGCCTTCGGCTTGCCGCTGGACGTGCCGTAGCCCTCGATCTTCTTGACGAGGTCCATGCTCTCCTGGTCGGCGACCTCGCCGAACACGACGTGCTTGCCGTCCAGCCACGGCGTGAGCACCGTGGTGACGAAGAACTGGGAGCCGTTGGTGTTCGGGCCGGCGTTGGCCATCGACAGCAGGCCCGGCTTGTTGTGCGTGAGCTTGAAGTTCTCGTCGGCGAACTTCTCGCCGTAGATGCTCTTGCCGCCGGTGCCGTCGCCGCGGGTGAAGTCGCCACCCTGGAGCATGAAGGCCGGGATGATCCGGTGGAAGGAGGAACCGGCGTAGCCGAAGCCCTTCTCGCCCGTGGCCAGCGCGCGGAAGTTCTCCACCGTCTTGGGAGCCACGTCGTCGAACAGGTTGAAGGTGATCCGCCCGGCGGGCTCGTCGTTGATGGTGATGTCGAAGTAAGCCTTGATCGTCATGCCTCTATCCTGACATCCCGGACCGCGTCCCGTGCATCCGGCATCCCGCATGGGCGTTTCCGGGTCCTTCAGTGAGGCCGATGGCATATGCCAGAAGCACCACCGTATCGAGTGTTGCCAAATCCCTTACGGGCCTATCCCGGCTGTGCCACAGTCGTAACTGGTCCATCCATCAGACCTGGCCTGGCCGCGCCTGTATCGGAGTACGACATGCCGTCCCATCTCTTCGCGGACCGTCCTGCGCCACAGCCTCCCGAGCGGGGCTCGGTCGACGCACTGATTTCGCAGACACGTCGGCTGCGCGGCGACGTGGACGCGGTGCGCCGGGACGCGGTCACGGTGGACGACGAAGACCCCCAGGTGCGCTGGCAGCGAGCCCTGTGCGACCTGGCGGTTCATCAACTCGACGATCTGGGCGCCCATTTGGGGCAGCTCAAGGCCGGATTGCCCGCCCGGGCGGAGGAAGCACCTGCCGACCGCTCCCCGGCCACGGGCGGCGACGCGGCGTTACTCTGCCGAGTCGGCAGCGCCGAGTGGAACCTCCTGACCGACGAGGCGAGCTGGTCCGACGACCTGTACGAGATCTTCGGCCGCTCGCCGCAGAGCGGGCCGCTGACGCTCGACGAGCTGCCGTCGATGCTGTTCGCCGAGGACCAGGGCTTCCTCGCCTCGATGGTCACGGACTGTCTGGTCGACGGGAAGCCGATCGACGGCGAGTTCCGCATCGTGCGCACCGACGGCGTCGTACGGACGCTGCACATGATGGGCGAGCCGGTACTCGACTCCGACGGCTGCACCGCGTCGATGTGGGCGGTACTGCGGGACGTCAGCGAGCTGCGCCGCAGCCAGCGGGCCGTACGCGAGACCCGTGACTCGCTCCAGCGTCGGCGGCACATCGACCGGACGGAGCACCGGATCGCGGTCGAGCTGCAGGAATCCGTGCTGCCGCCGTGGCGCGGTTCGCTGCGGCTCCCGCACGGCGGGCCCGCCGCTCTCGACCTGGCCGCCCACTACCTTCCGTCCGCGTCGAGCGCGAGGATCGGCGGGGACTGGTACGACGCGCTGGAGCTGCCCGACGGCCATACGCTGCTGACGGTCGGCGACCTGACCGGCCACGGGGTCGCCGCCACCTCCGGAATGGCCATGCTGCTCGGTGCGCTGCGCGGGATGGCCATGGCCGGGATCGCGCCCGGAGCCCTGATGGGGCATCTCAACCAGCTGCTGGAAGCCTCGACGCAGCCCGCGCTCGGCAGCGCGATGTGCTGCCGCTACGACCCGGTCACCCGGCTCATGACCTGGGCTCAGGCGGGCCACCCCGCCCCGCTGCTGTTCCGCGACGGGACGGGGCGGGCGCTGACGCCGCCCGAGGGCGTACTGCTCGGGGCGACATCCGGTGCCGCGTACGAGCAGGCCGAAGTACAGCTTCGCCCAGGGGACATGCTGGTCCTGCACACCGACGGGATCGCGCGCCGCAGCCCCACCGACGATGCCGGCCCCTCAAGGCTGCTGGATCTCGCGCCGCGCTTCGCCGAGGCCCGCAGCGCGCAGGAGTGCGTGCGGCTGGCAGTCGAGGAGTTCGGCGAGGCGGAGCGTGAGAACGACGCGTGCGTGCTGATCGCCCGGATCGCGGCGTAGGCGCGTAGCCGCAGCTGTGGTTGACGTAGTTGGTGTGGTCGTAGGTGTGGAATCTTTCGCCCGGACCTTCCGGATCTAGATGCTGGTACTCCTGTTCGCCTTCTTGGCGGGCAGCGCCAGCTGGATCTCCTCACGCAGGTCTTCGATCTTCGGGTACCCGGCGTACTCACCGGTGAGCCGGTACATCTGGCGCAGCCGGTCCCACGTGCGGTGCGACGAGGTCTCCCCCATCGACACCAGCGCGAGGCGTGCGTACCGGTCGGCCTGTTCCGGATCGTCCGCGATGAAGCACGCGGAGGCCAGGGACAGGTAGTCGAAGATCTTCGACCGCTGCCTGCCGCCCTCCCGGAGATGGAGCGCCTGCTTGGCGTGCCGCTGAGCCGTGACCGCCGCCGAGGGGTCGTGCTCGGCGAGCGTACGGAAGGCGAGAGCCTGCATGCCGTGCATGTCGGCCTCGTCGAACATCTGCATCCAGCTCGGCGGTGGGACATCGCCCTTGTCCGACACGAACAGTTCCTCCGCCTCCCCCAGTGTGCGCCGCATGGCCTGGCCGCGGCCCATGGCCGCCTGTGCCCAGGCTTCGATGGTGTGCAGCATGGCGCGCGTGCGGGGCAGCATCTGCTCGCCGGATCCGGATTTGGCGAGCTTCATCAGGTCCAGGGCGTCGTCGGGCTTTCCGAGATGCACCATCTGGCGGGCGGCCCGGGAGAGGGCCTCCCCCGCGCGGGGGCGGTCGCCGCCTTCGCGGGCCGCGTGGGCGGCGATGACGAAGTACTTCTGGGCGGTGGGTTCGAGGCCGACGTCGTGGGACATCCAGCCCGCGAGAACCGCCAGGTTGGCGGCCACGCCCCACAGCCGGCGCTGGAGATGGTCGGGGTGATGGTAGGCGAGCATGCCGCCCACTTCGTTGAGCTGGCCCACCACCGCCTTGCGCTGGAGACCGCCGCCACGGGCGGCGTCCCAGGCGCGGAACACTTCGACGGATCGCTCGAGCTCTTCGATCTCCTGCGACCCGATGGGGGCGGCCTCGTAGCGGTCGTACCCAGCGGGGTCGGCGTGCAGGGGATGGTCGGTGCGTGGAGCGTCGGCCGTCAGAGCGGGGTCGGTGTGCAGCCAGTCGTGCATGGCGCTGCTGAGTGCGGAGCCTGCGGCGAGCGCGGCGCCCGCGCCCACCAAGCCGCGTCGGTTGAGCATGAGGTCCATTCCCGTGAATTCGGTGAGGACCGCTGCCGTCCGTTCGGGCGCCCACGGCAGACCGTCGGGATTCTCTGTGTTCCTGACGTCTCGCCGTTTCCCCGTGCGCCCGTGCCGGTCGAACCCGAGGTCCTCGATGGTCACGACACGGCCGAGTCGCTCGGTGAACAGAGCTGCCAGCACTTTGGGCACGGGATCGCGAGGGGCTTCCCCCATGTCGATCCAGCGTCGTACGCGCGAGGTGTCGGTGGCCAGTTGCGGATGGCCCATGGCCGCCGCCTGCCGGTTCACCAGTCTCGCGAGTTCGCCCTTGGACCAGCCGGCGAGGCCGAACAGGTCTGCCAGGCGGGTGTTGGGTTCTCCGGTCACTTCAAGCCCCCAGGTTCTCGGCTGATTTCGACAGTAACCCCGTGTCAGATGCGCCGGGGATATTCGCCAGGGTTCGCCAGGGTCCGCCAGATGGTGTGCCACCCGCAGGCGGGTGTCAGGTAAGAAAGCGCCACCCCGTTCCGGCAACCGGCCGGCATTCCCCAGGGTGCTGACCGGTTGCCGGGGCGGGCGGCGCACGTAACTCGTCGGCGCGCGAAGGGATCTGTCCCATGTACACAGCATCGTCCTCCGTGTCCGCCCCGCCTCGGCCGTACCGTCCAGTGGCGACGGGCAGCGGACCGTATCTCGATCCCAACCACGCCGGCGGAGCGTCACTCGGCGCGGGACGGGCCCGGCGCGCGGCGGCAGGGCTGGGTTCCCAACCGCTCAGCGGGAGACTCGACTTGTCCGGCCCCCAGGGCGCGCAGCTGCGGAAGGCCATCGCCTCGGTGCACCGGATCTGCCCGGAGTTCAATCCGGTGCAGGTACTGCGCCGCAGCGGACGGTCCGTACTGCTCGTCGGCACCACAGGCCGCGCGACCGCGGTCGCCAAGTGCTTACTGGACCACTCCCCCGCCTGGGCGGAGAGGTTCCGGCACGAAATAGCTGCTTACCGCGCGTTCGTCCGGCACCGTCCACCCGTACGTGTGCCCCGGCTGATCGCGGCGGACCCCGACAACTGCGCCCTGGTGATCGAGCGGATGCCCGGCCGGGTCGCGGCGCTCACCCGGCATCCGGCCGAGGCGCCGCCGCGGGCCGATCTGCGGGCCGTGCTCGGCGCGATCACGCGGGTCAACGCGTGGCGGCCGCCCCCCGGCATCTTCGACGCGCCGCTCGACTACGCCTCGCGCATCTCCCGGTACCACGCGTTGGGTCTGCTCACCGACCGGGATCAGGGAGACCTGCAGAAGCTGCTCCACGGGGTCGCGCACGCGACCGGAGGCCGCCAGAGCATGGGCCAGTTCTGTCACGGCGACGCGCTGCTCTCCAACATCCTGATGTCGCCGGCCGGTCCCGTACTGGTCGACTGGGAGCACGCGGGCTGGTACCTGCCGGGGTACGACCTGGCGACGCTGTGGGCGGTGCTGGGCGACGCTCCGGCGGCGCGGCGGCAGATCAGCCAGCTGGCGCAGGCACCGGGCACGGCCTCGCGGGACGCCTTCCTGGTGAACCTGATGCTCGTACTGACGCGGGAGATCCGTACGTACGAGACCGCTGTCCAGCGCACCATGCGCGAGGCCGCTCCGGTGGGCGGGGCGGCGGGGCAGGCGCCGACGGGTGCCCTGTCGACCGGTGAGGAACAGCGGTTGTTGCTGCGGCGACTGCACGACGACTGCGCGATGGCCCGGCGGGCCGTTCGCGCGGCTGTCGGCACCCGCTGACGAAGAGGGGAACGCACTGGCCCACCCGGCGGTCACCGCCGGGTGGGCCAGTGCATGGTCATGTGCCGTGCCGGTGAAGGTGGTGACCGAGGGACAATGGCGGTGTCACCGCCCGCGTGCCGGAGCGGGCGCCGACGGGAAGAGTCTCTCCGTACCCGACCGGGAAGGCACATCACGATGATGAGCACGGACGGCAATGCCGCGTACGGGAGGAAGCCCTTCGTGCGGTCGAAGAGCCACTTCGCGGACCGCATCACGGCCGCTGGCAAGGACGGCTGGCCCGTCGAGGCGGGCCGCTACCGGCTCGTGGTGAGCCGCGCCTGCCCCTGGGCGAGCCGCGCGGTGGTCTCGCGGCGCCTGCTCGGCCTGGAGGACGCGATCTCCCTCGCCGTCGCCGACCCGGTCCAGGACGACCGCAGCTGGCGGTTCACCCTCGATCCCGGGGGCCGCGACCCCGTACTGGGCATCCGGTACCTGAGCGAGGCCTACGACGCGCGCAAGACGGATTACGCCGACGGGGTCAGCGTCCCCGCGATCGTGGACGTACCGAGCGGCAGGCTCGTCACCAACGACTACCAGCGGATCACGCTGGACTTCGCCACCGAGTGGACGGCGCTGCACCGTCCGGGCGCACCGGATCTCTACCCGGAGCCTCTGCGCGGGGAGATCGACGAGGTCATGGAAGGTGTCTACCGCGACGTCAACAACGGGGTGTACCGGGCCGGGTTCGCAACGGAGCAGAGCGAGTACGAGGAGGCCTGCCGGGACGTGTTCCGGCGGCTCGGCCTGGTGTCGCAGCGGCTCGCGGACCGCCGCTACCTCGTGGGGGACACCATCACGGAGGCGGACATCCGGCTCTTCACGACCCTGGTGCGGTTCGACACGGTCTACCACGGTCACTTCAAGTGCAATCTGTGGAAGCTGGTCGAGGATCCTGTGCTGTGGGCGTACGCGCGCGATCTCTACCAGACGCCCGGATTCGGGGACACGGTCGACTTCGACCACATCAAGCGGCACTACTACCGGGTGCACACCGGCATCAACCCGACCGGGATCGTGCCGCTGGGCCCTGAGCTGTCCCGTTGGCTGACCCCGCATCACCGGGAGGAGTTGGGCGGGCGGCCGTTCGGTGACGGTACGCCGCCGGGTCCGGTCCCGGCGGGTGAGCGGGTGGCGGCGGAGGGTCGGCCGTAGGCCGAATCCGCGGAGCCTTCCCCTCCCGCTCTTCCCGCTGGGAAGGCGCGCGGTCCGCCGTATCCGGACGTGCGCGGCGGGGAGTGCTGGGTGAAGCTGGACACCCCACGCCGACCGGGCACGTACGTGCCGGCCCCACCGACGAGAGGTGCCGATGGATCCCGTCGAGGCTCTGGAGCGGATCGCGTTCCTGCTGGAACGGGCCCAGGCACCCACCTACCGCGTGCGCGCCTTCCGCACGGCCGCCGCCACCGTCGCCGCGCTCCCGGAAGGCGAGGCGGCGAGCCGCGCGGCGGCGGGTTCGCTGGAGACGCTCAAGGGCGTCGGGCCCAAGACGGCACAGGTGGTGCGCGAGGCGCTGGCGGGAGGGGTGCCGGCGTATCTGAAGCGGCTGGAGGAGGAGAGCACGGGGCCGCGGACCGAGGGCGGGGAAGACCTGCGCGCACTGCTCCGTGGCGACTGTCATCTGCACTCGGACTGGTCGGACGGCGGGAGCCCCATCGAGGAGATGGGCCGTACGGCGGCGGCGCTGGGCCACGAGTGGGCGGTCCTCACCGACCACTCCCCCCGGCTGACGGTCGCCAACGGGCTCTCTCCCGAACGGCTGCGCGAGCAGCTGGAGGTGGTGGCCGGGCTCAACGAGCGCTGGGCGCCGTTCCGGCTGCTCACCGGCATCGAGTGCGACATCCTCCTCGACGGCTCGCTCGACCAGGAACCCGAGCTGCTGGAGCAGGTCGACATCGTGGTCGTGTCCGTGCACTCCAAGCTGCGTATGGACGCCGCGGCGATGACCCGCCGCATGGTCGCCGCCGTGAGCAACCCGCACGCGGACATCCTCGGGCACTGCACCGGCCGGCTGATCTCCGGGCGCGGACGGCCCGAGTCGCAGTTCGACGCCGACGAGGTCTTCGCCGCCTGCGCCTCGTCGGGCACCGCCGTGGAGATCAACAGCCGGCCGGAGCGTCTCGACCCGCCCAAGCGGCTGCTGCGCCGGGCGGTCGACGCCGGTGTGCTGTTCTCCGTCGACACCGACGCACACGCGCCCGGCCAGCTCGACTGGCAGATCTACGGGTGCGCCAGGGCCGAGGAATGCGGCGTGCCGGTGGAACGGGTGGTGAACACGTGGGCCATGGACGACCTCCTGTCATGGGCCCGTACGCGCGACATCCCGTCGTCCGGTGCCTGAACCGGCCCGCGCAGGGGCAGACGGGGAGAGAGAGCACGCCGGACGTGAGCCGCCTGGAGGTCCCATGAGCACCGAAGCCTGGATGCTGCTCGCCGTCGCCGTGGTCCTGGTGGTGGCCACGCTCGCGGCTGCGGTCTTCGTGCTCGTACGGCTGGTCCGCGCCCGCCGGAGCCTGCGCGAGGCGGGGCTGCCGGAGGGGCGCCCCTGGGTCTTCTGGGCCGCTGTCGCCTATCTCGTGCTGCCGGCGGATCTGATGCCCGACCCGGTGTTCCTCGACGACATCGGCGTACTGCTGCTGGCTCTGAAGTCGGTGCGCGCCGGGCGTGACGTGACCTGACGTCAGCTCCTCTGCGCTCTAGGGACACTGGTTCAGACCACTGACGCGCCGCAGGCCCGCGGGCCGTCGCGGCGAAACTCCGCCGCACCCACGCTGACGTGCGAAATCCACGCGGCTGAGCCTCATTGACGGATCGTCCGGGAGCCGATACCCCTGGAGTCGAGTCCCCGCCCGCAGGCCCTTCGCGTACCGCCCGTCCCTGGAGGCCGCATTGCAAGGATCCGTCACGTCACGATCCACGAGCGCATGCAGAGGTGCCTGGCAGGCGGGGGGCTTCGTGGCGTGCGCCGCGCTGGTGCTGCCGCTGCTGTCGGCAGGCCCTTCCGCGACGGCCGAGCAGCCCGCGTCCGGTGCGTTGCAGCGTGAGTTCGCGGCGGCCGCCGCGGAGTACCGGGTGCCGCGGAGTGTGCTGCTGGGTGTGTCGTATCTGCAGTCCCGCTGGGACGCGCACGGCGGCGCGCCGAGTGTGACCGGCGGCTACGGCCCGATGCACCTCACCGACGCGGAGGCCGCGCTCGAACAGGCTCCGCACCACACGGACTCAGGAGAGGACCCGCGCGGTGACGACGCGCGCGCCGCGCGCACCGGTGGCGAGACCGGGCTGCCGAAGGCGTCCGAACTCCCCGCGCGCCTCAAGACCTTGGAGCGGGCCGCCGCCCTCACCGGGCTGCCGGACACGGAGCTGAGGCAGCGCCCTGCCGCGAACATCCGGGGCGGCGCCGCGCTCCTGGCCGCGGCGCAGAAGCAGCTCGGGCAGCCGCTCAGCACCGACCCGGCCGACTGGTACGGCGCGGTCGCCCGCTTCTCCGGGGCCGACGACACGGCGACCGCGACGACGTACGCCGATGACGTGTACGACGTGATCCGGTCGGGCCGGCGGCGTACGACGGACAGTGGCCAGCAGGTCGCCCTGCCCGGCGCCCCCGGTCTCGAGCCCGACCGTACGCACGTAGCGGACCTCGGACTGCGGACCGCAGGCACCGGGCTCAGCGAGTGTCCGAGGACGGTGGCGTGCGAGTGGATCCCCGCGCCGTACCAGGAGTTCGGGGACGGCGACTACGGCAACCACGACAAGGCCGAGCGGCCCGCCGGCCAGGGGATCGACTACATCGTCGTCCACGACACCGAGGCGACCTGGGACACGACGCTCAAGCTGGTCCAGAACCCGGAGTACGTGTCCTGGCAGTACTCGCTGCGTTCCTCGGACGGTCACATCGCGCAACACGTACCGCTCAAGGACGTCGCCTGGCACGCGGGCAACTGGTACATCAACTCCAAGTCCGTGGGGCTGGAGCACGAGGGCTTCCTGACGTCGCCGGACGCCTGGTACACCGAGGCGATGTACCGCACGTCGGCGCGGCTGGTGAAGTACCTGGCGAAGCGGTTCGGTATCCCGCTGGACCGGCAGCACATCCTGGGCCACGACAACGTCCCGGGAACGACCACTGCCACCATCCGCGGGATGCACACCGATCCGGGTCCGTACTGGGACTGGGCGCACTACTTCCAGCTGCTCGGCAGGCCCTTCACCCCATCGGCCGGCCCGAACAGCGGTGTGGTGACCGTCCGGCCCGAGTACGCGAAGCACCAGCCGCTCTACACGGACTGCGTGAAGGCCGGCCAGCCCTGCGCCCCGCACGGTTCGGGAGCTGTCCGTCTGCACACCGCGCCGGCCGAGGGCGCTCCGCTGGTGAAGGACATCGGTCTGCGCCCGGGGGGCCAGGACTCGACGAGCGGTGTCAACGACACCGGAGCCCGCGCCTCGACGGGGCAGCAGTACGCCGTCGCCGAGCGCAGGGGCGACTGGACCGCGATCTGGTACCTCGGCCAGAAGGCCTGGTTCCACAATCCGGCCGGGCAGCCGACCGCCGTGAACGCGCGCGGTCTGCTGCTGACGCCGAAGGAGGGCGTCGCCGAGGTGCCGGTGTACGGGCGGGCCTACCCGGAGGCGGCGGCGTACGCCGGGACCTCCGTCCCGGTACAGGCGGTCTCACCGCTGCCGTACAAGCTGTTTGCCGGACAACGCTACGTCGTGGGCGACCGCGCCCCGGGCGAGTACTTCTTCGCTCCGACGTTCGATACCTCGGGGCACCGGGTGATCCGCGGCAAAGAGGCGTACTACGAGATCCAGTTCGGGCACCGGGTGGCCTATGTGAAGGCCTCTGACGTGCGCGTCCTCGCGTCGTAGCAGGGCACGGGGGGACGACGGGGCGCCATCGGCCACGACCGGCGATGGCGCCCTTTTTGTGTGACTAATGGGCGGGGGGCGTGGGCCGTACGGGCTACGGGTAGGGCTGGGCGGAATTGACCGGTCCGCGCGACGGTGGACGCGCGGACGTCCCTGAGAGGCCGGACCCGTACATGGCACAGCAGCCCTTCACACTCCCGGACTTCTACGTTCCGTATCCGGCGCGGCTCAATCCTCACGTCGACGAGGCACGTCGGCACACGCGGGAGTGGGCGCGGCGGATGGAGATGCTGGAAGGCTCCGGCATCTGGGAGGAGCGCGACCTCGAGGCGCATGACTACGCACTGCCCTGCGCGTACACCCATCCCGACTGCCCGGCCGACGTGCTGGCACTGGTCACGGACTGGTATGTGTGGGTCTTCTTCTTCGACGACCACTTCCTGGAGACGTTCAAGCGGACCCTGGACCGGAAGGGCGGGAAGCGCCACCTGGACCGGCTGCCGGCGTTCATGCCGATGGATCTGTCGGACGGGATGCCGGAGGCGGAGAATCCGGTCGAGGCGGGGCTCGCGGACCTGTGGGCCCGGACCGTGCCGAGCATGACGGGCGCCTGGCGGGAACGATTCGCCGAGTCGACCAGGAACCTGCTCAACGAATCCCTGTGGGAACTCTCCAACATGGACGAGGGGCGGATCGCCAACCCCGTCGAGTACATCGAGATGCGCCGCAAGGTCGGCGGCGCCCCCTGGTCGGCGGGGATCGTCGAGTTTGCCGCGAACGCCGAGGTTCCGGCGTCGGTGGCCCATTCGCGGCCGCTCGGCGTGCTGCGCGACGCGTTCTCGGACGCCGTACACCTGCGCAACGACCTCTTCTCGTACCAGCGGGAGGTCGAGGACGAGCGCGAGAACAGCAATGGCGTCCTGGTCCTCGAACACTTCCTGGGCTGTACGACGCAGGAGGCCGCCGAGGCCGTGAACGATCTGCTGACCTCGCGGCTCCAGCAGTTCGAGAACACCTCACTCACCGAGGTCGGACCGCTCTGCGCCGAGAAGGGCCTGAGCCCCGCCGAGACCGCCGCCGTACTGGCGTACGCGAAGGGTCTGCAGGACTGGCAGTCGGGCGGCCACGAGTGGCACATGCGCTCGAGCCGGTACATGAACGGGGGCGGGGCGGCGGCCGGGCCCGCCGAGAGCGGCTGGGGCATGGCGGCGGCGACGATCCGCTTCACCGCCAGGGCCGAGGCGGCGCGCCTGCGCAAGCACAGCCATGTGCCGTACCAGCACGTCGGCCCGTCCATCGTGCCCGACCTGGACTTCCCGTACGGACTCCAGCTCAGTCCGCACCTGCCGGGCGCGCGGGAGAGGAACATCGCGTGGGCGCGGCGGATGGGGATGCTGGAGCCACAGCCGGGCCGGCCCACCTCGCACGTCTGGGACGAGCGGCGGGCGCGGAACATCGATCTGCCGCTCTGCTCGGCGGGGCTGCATCCGGACGCGACGCCGCACGAGCTGGACCTGTCGTCGAACTGGCTGACCTGGGGCACGTACGGCGACGACCTGTACCCCGTGATCTACGGGCGCACCCGCGACCTGGCCGGGGCGCACGCGGCCAACGAGCGGCTGCGGCTGTTCATGCCGCTGGACGGGGAACCGACGCCGGAGCCGGCCGACGCGATGGAGCGCGGGCTCGCCGACCTGTGGCAGCGGACCGCGGGGCCGATGGACGACGCTTCGCGGCGTACGTTCCGCAAGACGGTGGACGACATGATCGCGAGCTGGGAGTGGGAGCTTGCCAATCAGGCGCTGCACCGCGTGCCCGACCCGGTGGACTACATCGAGATGCGGCGGTTCACCTTCGGCGCGGACATGACGATGCGGCTGTGCCGGCTGTCGCACGGGGACCGGGTGCCCGACGAGATCTACCGGAGCGGCCCGATCCGCTCGCTGGAGAACTCCGCCGTCGACTACGCCACGCTGATCAACGATCTCTTCTCGTACCAGAAGGAGATCGAGTACGAGGGCGAGGTGCACAATGCCGTCCTGGTCGTGCAGAACTTCTTCGGCGTCGACTATCCGACCGGGGTCGACATGGTGCACGAGCTGATGAAGGGGCGGATGCGGCAGTTCCAGCACGTCATCAGGGTCGAACTGCCCATCCTCTACGACGACTTCGGGCTGGATACCGACGCCCGTGAGATCCTCGACGGCTATGTGCGCGAGCTCCAGGACTGGATGGCCGGGATTCTCAACTGGCACCGCGAATGCGTCCGTTACCACGACGAGGACCTGCGGGGCGGGGGCGGCGGCGCCCCCTGGCACCTGAGCGGCCCCACGGGGCTGGGCACTTCGGCCGCCCGGGTCGTCACCCTGCTGGGCCGGCCGGCCGCCGCGCACAGGTAGCTCGCGTCGGCCGCCGCCGGTGGACCGGCCGCCGCGCACGGCGGCGCCGCACCGGCGGCGGAGGCGGCGGCACCGTCGGTACCGGTGCCTGCGTCAGCGTCGCGGGGCGATGCCCGCCTGGCCGAAGGTGGCGGGCACCGGCAGGTTGTCCATCCGGCCGACCGGCCAGGCGACCACGACCGCACGCCCCACGACCTCGTCCACCGGCACCATGCCGGCGCCGGGCTCGTCCTGGTGGTAGCGGGAGTCGCCGGAGGCCTGGCGGTGGTCGCCCATCACCCAGAGGTGGCCGGTGGGCACCGTGATCTTGAACTGTCCGCCGTCGTCCGTACTGCACGCCGTGTTCCCGGGGAAGACGTACGGCTCGTCGAGTGCCTTGCCGTTGACCTTCAGCGGGCCCTTGCCCTTGCATTCCACCGTGTCGCCGCCGACGCCGACGACCCGCTTGATCAGGTCCTTGTCCTTGGCGGACGGCATCAGCCCGATGAAGCTGAGCGCCTCCTGGACGGCGCTGGTGCTGGGGGTCGGCTCGTTCTTCAGCCACTCGCCCGGGTCGTGGAAGACGACGACCTCACCGCGCTCCGGCTCGGAGCCGAACCACGGGGTCAACTTGTCGACGAGGACCCGGTCGCCCTTCTGGAGGGTGTTCTGCATGGAGTCCGAGGGGATGGAGAACGCCTGCAGCAGGAAGGTCTTTATCAGCAGCGCCAGCAGCAGTGCGATCAGGACGAGGAGCGGGAGCTCCATCCAGAACGGGCGCCGCTTCTTCCCTCTCGGGTACTTCGTCTCCGGTGCGCCGACTGACACATCTCCCACAACCACTCCTTGCCTCACAGGGACTCAGCCCTGCTGGAACAGCTCCGCGGGCAGGGGCTTCAGCAGCGCGTAGAGGTCGTCGGTGATCGGCCGGTCCCAGCTGGCGATCGTCACGAGCACATTGTCGCTGCGGTCGAACTGTACGCAGGAGATGCGGGTTTCGGAGAGTTTGATACGGCGCACGATCAGCAGGTTGTCGCCCTGCATGACCGGCATGTCCTCGCTGCCGGTCACGGTGACGGTCTCGTCGTTCTCCAGCGCCAGGAGCAGCTGCGCCACCTCGAACGGCACCTGGCCCTCCTCGAGGTCCCTGGCGGGCGAGCCCTCCGGCAGGTTCCCGATGATCATCGCGGGGCCGCGGCCGCCGAACAGGTCGTAGCGCAGGAACACGCCCTGGCAGCTGCCGTCGGGCGCGGGCAGCAGGCCCGCTCCGAGGTTGCCCGGCCAGTCACCCGGGTCCATGGCCAGGACATCGAATTCCGGGCCCGCGGGCGTGGCGGAGGGGCGGCGGCGGAGGAAGGACATGCCGCCATGGTACGTGGCCCGGGCGGTCTTCCGGTGACGGGGCGCGACAGTGTCTTGCGGCGCAAGACACTGCTCACTATCTTGTACCGCATGACAGAGAAGCCGCCCGGCGCCGCAGGTGACCAGCGGCGCAGTCAGCTGCTGCGCGGCGTGCTCGACCTGTGCCTGCTCGCGCTGATCGCCGAGCGGCCGCGTTACGGCTATGAGTTCGTCGAGGCACTCGCCGCGACCGGTCTCGAGCTCGTCAGTGAGGGCAGCATCTATCCGCTGCTGGCCCGGATGGAGCGCGCGGGCCTCGTGGATACCTTCCGCGCCCCTTCGGCGACCGGCGGCGCGCCGCGCAAGTACTACCGGCTGACCGATGAGGGGCGGGCCGAACTGACCGGCGGCCACGCCACCTGGCAGCGCTTCACCGAAGCGGTCGGACGGGCCTTGGGCAGCGCGGGATCAATCAACGACGAATCGACGGGGGAACACACACCATGACGCGTGAGCGCGTACTGGCCATATGCGAGAGCAACTGGCAATACCGCGGCATCGACGACGCCTCCCTGAGGGAGATGCTCGACGAGCTCTCCGCGCACCTGGAGGACGCGGAGGCGGCCGGGCGCGGCGTGGAGGACGTCGTCGGTGAGGACGTGAAGTCCTTCGCCGCCGCCTGGGCACAGGCCCGCAAGCCTCTGCGTCAGCGATCTCTGCGCATGGCGGCACTGATTCCGTTCGTCTTCGGCCCGATCCTGCTGCTCTCCCACCTGCTGAACTGGTCGTACGAACGGCCGGTCACGCTTGACCGCCTCGTCCTGTACACCGTCCTTTCGGTGTTCGTGGTCACCTGGGAGATGCGGCGCGGGAGCCTCGGGTTCAGAATGCTGCTGCTCGTCCAGCTGCTGCTCGGGCTCCCCGCCGCCGCTCTCACGGCCTGGCTGACCGGTGACCAGCCGCTGTTCGAACTGCCTTTGTGGGTGCCACTGTTGATGATGGCTCCCGCCTTGCCCTACCTGGTCTCGGACCGCCGGGCCCGCAGGGAAGCGAGGGGCTCAGGTCAGGTCGAAGGCGCCGTTGCGCGCGTTCAGGACGAAGGCGCGCCACTCAGCCGGGTCGAAGATCAGTGACGGGCTGCCGGGGGCGGTGGCGTTCCGCATCGCGATGAAGCCCTCGACGAACGCGATCTGAACGTCGCCCGCCCCCCGACTGCCCGACTGCCAGTCCGCTTTGCTCAGGTCCAGTTCCGGCCTGTCCCGGCTCGCAAGCCGCTGCGCGGTGATGCTCTCGGCCACGTCCCTGCTCCTCCCGGTTCGTCGTCCGCCGGCCAGCCTAGCGATCGTGCCCGGCCACGGACAGGGCGCGGCGGGAACGTCGTGTCCGTCCCGCCGCCCGTCCGGTATGCCGGACCTCTCAGCCGGGGGGCGGTTCGGCGCCGACCAGCCACATGGAGAAGAACTGCGCGCCGCCTCCGTAGGCGTGGCCCAGCGCCCTGCGCGCGCCGTCGACCTGGTGTTCTCCGGCCTGTCCACGCACCTGGAGGGCGGCCTCGGCGAAGCGGATCATGCCGGAGGCTCCGATGGGGTTGGTGGACAGGACCCCGCCGGACGGGTTCACGGGCAGGTCGCCGTCGAGCTCGGTGACGCCGGACTCGGTGAGCTTCCAGCCCTCCCCCTCGGCGGCGAAGCCCAGGTTCTCCAGCCACATCGGCTCGTACCAGGAGAACGGCACGTACATCTCGACGGCGTCGATCTCCCGGCGCGGGTCGGTGATCCCCGCCTGCCGGTAGACGTCGGCGGCGCAGTCCTTGCCCGCCTGCGGGGAGACGAAGTCCTTGCCGGCGAAGAGGGTCGGCTCGCTGCGCATCGCGCCGCCGTGCACCCAGGCGGGCGGGTGCGGTGCGCGGGCGGCGCCGTCGCGCCCGGTGAGGATCATCGCGCAGGCCCCGTCGGAGGAGGGGCAGGTCTCCGAGTAGCGGACGGGGTCCCAGAGCATGGGTGAGGCCTGGACCTTCTCCAGGGTGATGTCGGGCTCGTGGAGGTGGGCGTACGGGTTCTTGAGCGCGTTGCGGCGGTCCTTGTACGCGACGACGGAGCCCACGGTGTCAGGTGCGCCGCTGCGGCGCATGTACGCCCGGATGTGCGGCGCGAAGAAGCCGCCGGCCCCGGCGAGCAGGGGCTGCTGGAACGGGACGGGCAGGGACAGACCCCACATCGCGTTGGACTCGGACTGCTTCTCGAAGGCGAGGGTGAGGACCGTGCCGTGGACGCGGGCGGCGATCAGGTTCGCGGCGACCAGGGCGGTGGACCCGCCGACGGAGCCCGCCGTGTGGACGCGGAGCATGGGCTTGCCGACGGCGCCGAGGGCGTCGGCGAGGTAGAGCTCCGGCATCATCACGCCCTCGAAGAAGTCGGGGGCCTTGCCGATGACGACGGCGTCCACGTCCGACCATGTCAACTGGGCGTCCGCAAGCGCTCGTTGGGCTGCCTCACGGACGAGTCCGGCGATGGAGACGTCCCGGCGGGCGGCGACGTGCTTGGTCTGGCCGATGCCCACGACCGCTACCGGTTCCTTGCTCATGACTCCCCCTCCAGGACGGCGACGAGGTTCTGTTGCAGACAGGGCCCCGAGGTGGCGTGGGCGAGCGCCCGGTCCGACGCGCCGCGGTGGATCCGGGCCGCCGCCTCGCCGATCCTGATGAGCCCGGTCGCCATGACGGGGTTGGCGGCGAGTGCTCCGCCGGACGGATTGACGTTCACGTCGTCACCCAGCCGCAGCGCCTTGCGCAGGACGACCTCCTGTGCGGTGAACGGCGCGTGCAGTTCGGCGGTGTCGACCGGCCGGGCGAAGGCGCCGGCCCGCTCCGCTGCCAGCCGGGCCGACGGGGAGTCGGTCAGATCACGTACGCCGAGACTGTGGGCCTCGATGCGGTGGTCCATGCCACGGATCCAGGCGGGCCGCTCGCACAGCCGGCGCGCGGTGTCGCCAGCCGCCAGGATCACCGCCGCCGCGCCGTCGCCGATGGGTGGGCAGTCGCCCGTACGCAGCGGATGTACGAGGTAGTCGCCGGCCGGGACGGGCCCGCTCAGCTGGGCGTGCGGATTGGCCTCGGCGGCGGCACGGCTGCGGGCCGCGACCGCCGCGAGGGCGGGTTCGTCCGTGTGCCCCGCGTCGATCAGCGCCCGGGCCTGGAGTGCGGCGAGCGACACGGAGTCCGGCCAGAGGGGCGCGACGTAGTACGGGTCGAGCTGGCGGGTGAGAACGTCGCGGAGCTCGCCGGGCGAGGACTTGCCGTACGCGTAGACGAGTGCGGTATCGGCCTCACCGGTCAGGAGCTCGACCCAGGCCTCGTACAGCGCCCAGGCGCCGTCCGTCTCCACGTGGGACTCGGAGATCGGGGGCCAGGCGCCAACGCCGTCGAGGGCCATGGTGAAGGAGAAGGCACGGCCCGCGAGGTAGTCGCTCGAACCGGAGCAGGTGAAGTCGATGTCGCTGGTCTTCAGCCCTGTCTGCCCGAGCACGTCGTGCAGTACCGGCATCAGCATCTCGACTTCGGAGAGCTCGTCGGTGCGCCGCCGGTGAGCGGTCTGCGCGAAGGCGACGACGGCGATCTCGCGCGTCTGCGGCATCAGATCAGCTCCTTGTACGCGTCGTAGTCGGCGTCCGGTTCGCCGGTGGGGCGGTAGTGGTCGGGGTAGCGGCCGCCCTCGGTCCACACCGGCTCGACGCGCAGGCCCATCCGCACCCGGTCGTACGGGATGCCGCCGATCCGGCCGTGCAGGGCGAGGTCGGCGCCGTCGAGTGCGATGTGGGCGTAGACGTACGGGACTTCGATGTCGAGATTGCGCGCCTTGATGTTGACGATGCAGAAGGTGGTGACGGTGCCTCGGGGGCCGACTTCGACCCGCTCGGCCGTCGCGATGCCGCAGGTGGGGCAGGCCCCGCGGGGCGGGACGTACACCTTGCGGCACGAGGGGCAGCGCTCGCCGACGGTGCGCCGCTCGGCGAGCGCGTTGATGTAGTCGGTGGGGGCGCGGCCGGGGCTGTACGTGTAGTCGAGGCGGGCGGGGGCGGTGATGCCGGTGACGGGGTCGGCGAAGCGGCCGTCGTGCGGGACCACCGGACTGCCGTCCACGTCCCCGTCCCTCTTCCCGCTCTCGTTCTCGTACGGTTCGAAGCAGGCGATGTCGGTGATCGCACCCCTGCGTTCGGCGGCCCAGCGGATGCGCACGCGCATGCCGGTGCGTACGACGTCGGGGCCCGGCGCGTCCAGTACGTGCAGGAGGGCGGTGTCGGCGCCGTCGAGCTGCACCAGGACCCAGGCGAACGGGGTGGGCAGGGGCTGGTCGCGGCGCGGGGCCGGATTCCAGGCCCAGGTGGTGACGGTGCCGGCCGGGGCGACCTCGACGAGGTCGCGGATCTCTTCGGCGGTGACCGGGTCGTACTCGACCGGCGGCACGAGCACCCCGCCGCCCACGGTCTGCACGCCGAGGACCGTGCGCTCGCGAAGCCCGGTGAGGAACGCGCTCTGTACGGGGCCGAGGGATCGGGTGAACGGGAACTCGACAACGAGCGGGGCACTGAGGACTTCGGGCACGTACGGCTCCTTCTCGGGCGTCGTTCTCAGGGGGTTGTTCTCGGGCGCCTTCTCGGCGTCTTCTCATGTCTCCTCGGCGTCTCCTCCGCGTCTCCTCAGGCGTCTCCTCAGACGCGCCGATAGACGGGATCGCGCTTCTCGGCGAAGGCGCGGGCGCCCTCCTTGGCGTCGGCCGTGTCGAAAACGGGCCAGCCACGCTTCAGTTCGGCCGCGAGGCCGTCCGACTCGGTCATTTCCGCCGTCTCGTACACCGACGCCTTGACCGCCTCGACGGCGAGCGGGCCGCAGGCGTTGATCTGCTCGGCGATGGCGAGGGCCTTGTCGAGGGCGGTGCCGTCAGGTACGACATGGCCGACGAGTCCGATGCGTTCGGCCTCCCGCGCCGGGTACGGGCGGCCGGTGAGCAGCATCTCCAGGGCGTGCGTGCGCGGGATCTGGCGCGGCAGGCGTACGGTCGAGCCGCCGATGGGGAACAGGCCCCGCCGCACCTCGAAGAGGCCGAAGGTAGCGCTCTCCCCCGCGACACGGATGTCGGTGCCCTGGAGGATCTCCGTACCGCCCGCCACGCAGTACCCCTCGACGGCGGCGACGACCGGTTTGCGGGGACGATGGTGGCGGAGCATCGCCTTCCAGTGGAGGTCGGGGTCGGCCTTCATACGGTCGCGGTACTGGTCGCCGCCCATCCCCTGGTCGCCCGCGAGGGCCTTGAGGTCCATTCCGGCGCAGAAGTCACCGCCCGCGCCGGTCAGCACGACGGAGCGGACCCCGTCGTCCGCGTCGGCGGCGAGCCAGCCGTCGTACAGCCCTACCAGCATCGGCAGCGACAGCGCGTTCTTCGCCTCGGGCCTGTTCAAGGTGAGCACCAGCGTGGCACCTTCGCGCTGCGCGGTGAGGTGTTCCGTACCACCCATTGACTGCCTCCCGTCTCAGGAACGAGAACAGGTTGCAGGAGGGTGGGTCCCAGTTCAATAGTTTTCTGACACCCAGTCAGTTTTCTTCGGCTCAGCCTCTTCCCAGTTGTGGCGGGCTTTGCTCTGATGACCGTGTGGCCGTCGAGCAATTCCGCAGCCCGGGTCAGGAGGAACGGTGGAGTACAACCTTGCCGACCTGTTCGAGTCCGTCGTCGACGCGGTCCCGGACCGTGAGGCGCTCGTGTACGTCGACCATCCCGGCACGGGCACGGAGCGCAGGCTCACGTACGCCGAGCTGGACGCGGCGGCCAACCGTGTGGCCCACCACCTCGCCGACGCGGGCGTGCAGCCGGGCGAGCACCTGGGGCTGCATCTCTACAACGGCATCGAGTACCTCCAGACCGTACTGGGCTGCCTCAAGGCGCGCGTGGTGCCGGTCAACGTCAACTATCGTTACGTGGAAGAGGAGTTGGTCTACCTCTACCGCGACGCGGATCTGGTGGCGCTCGTCTTCGACGCCGAGTTCACCGAGCGGGTCGCGGCCGCCCTGCCGCGGACGGAGAAACTCCGGCATCTCGTACGGGTGGGTACGGCGCCCAGTGGCGCGCCGGAGCCTGCGATCCCGCCGGTGCCGTTCGCGGAGGCCGAGGCGTCGGGGGCGGAGGTGCGGGGGTTCGGGCCGCGTTCCGGGGACGACCAGTTCATCATCTACACCGGGGGCACCACCGGCATGCCGAAGGGCGTGATGTGGCGCCAGGAGGACTTGTTCTTCTCCGGGCTCGGCGGCGGCGCGCCGACCGGTGAACCGGTGAAATCCCCCGAGGAGCTCGCCGAGCGGGTGGCGGCCGGCGGCGACGGGATCACCTTCTTCCCCACTCCCCCGCTGATGCACGGAACGTCGACGCTCACCGCGTTCATCGGGTTCTTCTTCGGCCAGCGTGTCGTGCTCCACCGCAAGTTCGTGCCCCGGGAAGTGCTCAGCACGATCGAGAAGGAGAAGGTCACGAGCGTGTCGCTGGTCGGGGACGCGATGCTGCGCCCGCTCGTCGACGAGCTGAACGGGTCGATGAAGGGCACCGACTGCTCCTCACTGTTCAGCGTCTCCTCGTCGGGCGCGATCCTGTCGGAGACGGTGCGCGACCAGTTCCTGGCGCTCGTGCCGAACGTGATGCTGCTGAACAACTTCGGGTCCTCGGAGTCGGGCTTCAACGGCACGGCGACGGACGACTCGGGCCCCGGCAGGGGGTTCAGGCTGCGGGTCAACTCCCGTACGGCGGTGGTCGATCCGGCGACGAACGAACCGGTCGTGCCGGGCGAGGTGGGCCGCATCGCGCAGCGCGGACATGTCCCGCTGGGCTACTACAACGACCCGGCGAAGACTGCCGAGACGTTCTTCGAGGCGCGTGGCGAGCGGTGGGTGCTGCTGGGTGACATGGCGACGGTGGACGACGAAGGCATCGTCACCGTGCTCGGCCGGGGCTCGCAGTGCATCAACACGGGCGGCGAGAAGGTGTACCCGGAGGAGGTCGAGCAGGCGCTCAAGTCCCATCCGGATGTGTACGACGCGCTGGTGGCCGGCGTACCGGACGACAAGTGGGGCAATCGGGTGGCGGCCGTGGTGCAGGTGCGCGGAGGCGCGGACGCGCCGGGGCTCGACGCCATCCAGGCGCACTGCCGGACCCGGCTCGCCGGCTACAAGGTTCCCCGGCAGCTGGTGATCGCCCCCGAGATACAGCGCTCGCCGAGTGGCAAGGCGGACTACCGGTGGGCCCGTTCGGTCGCGGCAGGCTCCGGCCGCTAGGGGCAGCGGCGGCGAGGCGGGACACGGGACCGGCTGTCGTGCGGAGGCTCGGACGGGGTACGGGCGCCCGTCGTGCTGTTGTGGGGCTGGGTCCGGGACCGCATGAACACCAAGGCCCGGGTGGCAGGCCGGCGGTGGCGCGAGATGCGTCAGAGCTGACAGCGCGCGGGGCCGGTCCGCCGCCGGGCGCTTCCAGCGCCCGACAGCGGCGTGACGGTGACGGTGACGCGTCAGTCGCGGTCGACGTCCTCGCTCAGGATCTTCCCCGTCGTCGCGTCGATGTCGAACGTCGTCTTGGTCCAGTCGTCGGTATTCACGACCTCTACGGACCAGATGACGTCACCGCTGTCGGCGTCGTCCAGTTCCATGGACGTGACCGTGCCCTTCTTCCGGTCGGTGGCGGCCTTGGCCACCTGCTCCGGAGTCTGCTTGACCTTCGTGAGCCACTCGGCCCGTTCGGCCTTGTCGTCGGCGTCCTGCCCCGCGTCGGTCCGGGACCGGATCACGTCCCCGGACTCGGCGTCGATGCGGACGGTGTGCTCCGTACCGTCCTTCTCGGCGACGTCCGCGACCCATACCGGGACAAGGGAACCAGGGCTGGGGCTGGGGCTGGGGCTGGGGCTCGCACTGGCGTCGGCACCACGGGGCAGGCGACGCTTCAGCTCGATCGAGAGCAAGGTGCTGCCCGACACCTCGTCCACGGCCGTGGCGGCCGCCTTGTCGGCCGTCACCTTGGCTGAGGGGATCAGGGCCTTGCGGGCGGCCTGGTCCTCGGTGAGCCGGGCGGAGCCCGTGGGGCTCGGCGAGGTGGTCTGCCGCACGTCCGGCTGCCCGGCGGCCGCGCGGGGCGGCGTGTCTTCGCCGCTGTTCCCGCAGCCGCTGACGAGCGCGGCGGCGGTCACCGCGCAGAGGGCGGCCATACGGACGAGCCGGGCTCGCGGGCCGGCGGCACGGTACACATGAAAGGGCTGAAGGCTCATGCCCGCACGACTAACCTCCCGGGCGCTCCGGCATGTCGCCGGACAGCAAGAGTCACCCGATCGCACGGCCGTTCGCCCCGGGTCCCGGTGGGGTAGCGCGCAGGCGGGCCGGCAAACCGCCCGCGACCGGAGGAGGAACCGAACCTCGCCTGCACGGGCAGGCGAGGAACCGAGCAGGCAGGCCCGTCATCGGTCGGTCGGTGAACCGGATAGCCGCTCACCGCCCGGGCGGCGACCCGGAGCAGTCTCGTCACCGCCCGGCCGGTGAACCGAGCAGACCCCTCACCGCCCGGCCGAACACCAGACGGCCCGCCCGCCCGACCACCCCGTCGCACACGCCCGGCAGCCCCCGCAGCCGCAGGTCCTCGGTCCACACGGCCACGGCCCCGCCGGGAGCCGGCCGTACGTCGATCTCCGCCCACCCGAGCACCACCGCGCCCCGCTTCTCCAGCCGGCAGTGCCCGGCGCCGCTCCCCTCCGGCGGATCCCACGCCACCACCTCCATCGGATCATCGAAGCCCAGGCGCCCCACGCCTGTACGGGCCACCACCAGCGTCCCTGCGCCCGTCGGCGGTGGGGTGGGGACGGTGATGCGGGTGAGCGGTACCTGGGCGGCGTGGTGCTGCCACGTGGTCAGCCGCCGCCATGCCTCGTCGGCGGACAGCGGGGTTCGGCTTTCGATACGGAAGAGGGCCACAGCCCGACTCTAGGGACTGCGGGGCGGCGGACGCCGTTGCAGGATGGGGGCATGCTGCTGGCCACACTCGCCCGGGTCTCGCGGGAGATCGCCTCGACGTCCGCGCGTTCGCGCAAGACCGCGCTGCTGGCGGAACTCTTCCGGAGCGCCGGACCCGACGACGTACCGATCGTGATCCCGTACCTGGCGGGCCGCCTGCCCCAGGGGCGCATCGGGACCGGCTGGAGCCTGCTGCGGGAGCCCGTCGCCCCGGCCGCGGAGCCCACGCTGACGGTGCGTGACGTGGACGCGGCGCTGAACGCGTTCGCGGGGGTGGCGGGGGCCGGCGCGCAGGCGCAGCGGCTGCGGCTGGTGCGGGAGCTGATGGGGGCGGCGACGGAAGAGGAGCAGAAGTTTTTGTTCGGGCTGCTCACCGGTGAGGTGCGGCAGGGTGCGTTGGACGCACTGGCGGCGGAGGGGCTGGCCGCGGCGGCGGAGGTGCCGGCGGCCGATGTGCGGCGGGCGGTGATGCTGGGCGGATCGCTGGTCGCGGTCGGCCAGGCGCTGCTGGGCACCGGGCCCGCGGCGCTCGGGGAGTTCAGTCTCCAGGTGGGCCGCGCCGTGCCGCCGATGCTGGCGCATCCGGGGCAGAGCGTCGGCGCGGCGGTCGGCAAGCTCGGGGCGTGCGCGGTGGAGGAGAAGCTGGACGGCATCCGGGTGCAGGTGCACCGCAACGGCGCCCGGGTACGGGTCTTCACGCGCACCTTGGACGACATCTCGGACCGCGTGCCGGAACTCAGCTCCGTCGCGGCCGAGTTGGCGGGCGACCGGTTCATTCTGGACGGCGAGGTCATCGCGTTCGACGCGGAGGGCAGGCCGCTCCCCTTCCAGGACATCGCAGGCCGCGTGGGCTCCCGCCTCGACGTGACGGCGGCGCGCGAGGCGCTGCCGCTGTCCCCCGTGTTCTTCGACGTACTGGCGCTCGACGACGAGATTCTCCTGGATCTGCCGTACCGGGAGAGGTACGAGCGGCTGTCGCGGCTCGTACCCGAGCCGATGCGCGTTCGCCGGACGGTGGTGAGCGGTGGCGACGACGCTCCGGAGGCGGAGGAGTTTCTGGCGCGAACGCTGGAGCGCGGACACGAAGGGGTGGTGCTCAAGGCCCTGGACGCGCCGTACCAGGCCGGGCGGCGCGGAACGTCGTGGCTCAAGGTGAAGCCCGTGCACACGCTCGATCTGGTGGTGCTGGCCGCCGAGTGGGGCCACGGGCGGCGGACCGGCAAACTCTCCAATCTGCACCTCGGCGCCCGGCGGCCCGACGGTGCGTTCGCCATGCTCGGCAAGACGTTCAAGGGCCTCACCGATGTGATGCTGGATTGGCAGACACAACGGCTTCGGGAGCTGGCGACCGGCGACAACGGCCACGTGGTGACCGTACGCCCGGAACTCGTCGTCGAGATCGCGTACGACGGTCTTCAGCGGTCCACGCGTTACCCGGAGGGTGTGGCGCTGCGTTTCGCGCGCGTGGTGCGCTACCGGGAGGACAAGCCGGCCACCGAGTCGGACACGATCGCCACCGTCCTCGCGACCGGGCCGGTGCGGGCGGAGGAGTGAGCCGGCCGCTCCCCTTCTTCCCCGGTGGGTCCGCTAGTCGCCGTCGGCGGACGCGCGGATCCGGCGCAGGACTTCCTCGTAGAGGGGGCGCTTGTCCGGGCGGGCGTGGTCGGCGGCGTACCGGAGGGCGGGGGCAGCCGGTCCGGGCATCAGGGCCAGACCCTCGCGCGCCGCCTCACGGACGACCGGATGTGCGTGGTCCAGCAACCCGACCACGGCGGGGACAGCGGGTTCCCAGCCCGCGTGGCAGAGCGTGCGGACCGCCAGGCGCGCCACGTCGGGCTGGGGGTCGTCCAGCAGGACCGCCGTGTGCCGGAGGTACGTCGGCCGGTCGAGCATGGCCCGCGAGGTCCGGTGGGCGTGGAGGCGGACCTTGGGCCTGGGGTGCTTCAGCAACGCGCCGATCAGGGACCGCAGTCCCGGGTCGTCGTCCGGGTCCGGACTCCGGTGCTCCGCGGCCAGACGGGTGAGCGCGCGGCGTATCTGCTCGGGGGTGCCCGTCCTGGCGAGGTCCAGCAGCTCGGTCCGGGACGGGGGTCCGGGAGCGTCGTCCCGCGCCGCCCGGGCGCGCTCGCGCAGTCCGGCGAGGACGGTGGCGTCGTGCAGTTCCGCGTCCGGGCCGCGCAGAGGCCCGTCGACGAGACGGAGTCGGTCGGCGAGGTCGTCGCGCCCTTCGGCGCGCAGTCGCCGTCGGGTCCGAGTCAGGGCGGGCGTACGCAGCAACGGCCGCCCCGCGAGGAGGTCGAGGAGCCCCCAGCCGCCGGCGTCGAGGCGGTCGGCGAGGGTCGCGGCCAGCGTGTCCGCCGGGATCCCGCGCAGGGCTTGTGCGGCGTCCGGGCGGACGGCGGGCGGGCCGTGCTCCCACCACTCCAGCAGGAGGGGGAGGAGCCGGTGCCGGTCCCTGGGGTCGTCGAGCCGCTGGGCCGCGAGGATCACTCGGGCCGGCAGGATCTCACCGGACCGCAGTTCCGCCTCGCTCATGGTGTTCAGCGCTCCGGCCGGCACGGCCCCGAGGGGCAGGGCGGCGCGGCCCTGGAGGAAGGCGCGCAGCACGTGGCGGGCGACCTCGGGCTCGGGCCACTGCGTGAGCGCCAGGGCGGCGGCGTCCCGGCGCTCGGGAGCGGCGGCTTCCAGCATGCCCAGCAGTCGCTCTCGCTGTGCCGCCGAACGGGGTTGGTCCAGGTCGTCGACGCGTACGCGTCGCAGAGCCGGGGCCGGAGCCTCGGCTGTCTCATTGAGGGTCCAGGGCGGTGCGTCCAGGGGCTGAAGGGACGTCATCCAGTCGAGGAGTGCGACGCGGACCTCGGGGCCCGCGGGCCCATAGGCGTCGACCAGGGCGCTCAGCCGCTCCCGGGACCCCGGAGCGCCGTCCCCCGCGCGCAGGCGGAACGCCTCCAGGGCGCCGGTCGTCCGCACCGCGTCCCGCAGCGCGGCCTGCCATACCGCCCGCGCCCCGGCCGCTGTGCCGCCCACGGCCCTTGCGTCGGCCCTGGCCTCGGCGGGTGCGGATGGCGGCGGGACGGCGAAGGCGTCGCGCAGTACGGCCTTCTCGGCCCGCCAAGGATCGGCGCCGGTCCGTACGGCGGCCAGCGCACGGTCGAGATCGGCGCGGACGAGTACGGCGCCGCAGTTGCGCAGCAGCGGCAGCGTGGACCGGCCTTCCGCGGCCCCGGCGGGCAGGGCGCGCACCGCGTCCGCCATCGACAGTTTCGCGACGGCGGCCAGGGCCGGGGCGACCTCTTCGAGCAACGCGACAAGGCCCTCGCCGTTCCCGCCCGGGGCATCGGTGAGCCCGTCGAGCAGCACGCGCGCGAACCGGGCGAAGGTCGCCCGTTCACCGGCCGCCCACGGTGCCGGGCACAGCCGAAGCGTGAGCCGCAGCACGCGACTTCGTACCGTGGGTGTGGGCGCGGAGGCCGCCAGACGGAGCCAGTCCGCAAGCATCGGCCGCAGTTCCCCCAGCCGGTCGGCGGGCGGCGGCTCGTGCCGTTCCGCGACGCGCAGCGCGACCGAGGGATCCCAGCCCTCGGTCAGCAGCGCAGTGATGTCGCGCTCCGTTTCCCGTACTTCCGGGTCCGGCTCCCGCGCCGTGCCCGCGCTGAGGCCGTGCCGGGCCAGCGGCGCCGCCAGGTCCGCGACCGTCCCGGCGGCCAGACCCACCCGCCCGGCCGCCACCAGGGTCAGCAACGCGGGCGCGGCCGGTGACGACTGGGCGTCCAGGGCCAGTACCGAGCGCGCCGGAAGTACGCCGTCGAGTCCGGCAAGGAGCAGTTCGCGCGTGCGCGCGTCACCGGCGCGTTCGGCGGCGGCGAGGAGCGTCGCGGCGTAGGCGTCGCCGAGGGTCGCGCGCAGGGCCTCGACGAGTGCGGCGCGCAGCCCGGGGTTGTCGTGGCGCCCGAGCCACAGGAGCAGGGTCGGCACGGCGGCGGGGGCGCCGGCCGGGACCAGGGCCTCGGCTGCGGTCTTCTTGACGTTCATGTTCGGGTGGCCGAGACAGGCCGCGATCGCGGCGGACGCCCAAGTGGCCCGCGCGTGCCCGAGGGCCAGGAGCGCCTGCCGTACGGTCTGGATGTCCTGGGCCGCGGTCAGCGTGATCAGGCTTGCCGACAGCGCCTGCGCGCCTTCTCCGGTGGCGTCCTGGGCGAGCAACGCGATGACGCGCCCCCGCACTCGCCCGTCACGGGAACGCAGCAACCGGTGGACGCTGGGGCGGGTGCGCGCGCTGGGGGCTCTGAGCAGCAGTTCGAGCAGAATCGACTGCTCGTCGCCGGTCAGCCCCGGCCGGTCGAGAAGCCCCAGTGCCGTGTCCGCGACGAGTGCGGGTCCGGCCTCCAGCGTGTGCGGCGTGTCGAGCAGGCAGGCCGGTCTGATCTTTCCGCGCGCGTGGAGGCGGCGGCCGAGTGCGGACAAGGCGTCCATCACTTCCTGCGGCACGGTGGGCTCACCGGCGGGCGGCCCGCCGTCCGGGCTCCGGTGAGCCCGGTCCGACTGCCGGGACGCGGCCAGATCGCGTACGACGGCGAGCAGCAGATCGGCGATGATCGGCAGCGTTCCGGCGCCGCCGTGGGCCGCGAGCCTGCACAGCGCCTCCACCGGCTGGTCCGGGTCCAGGTGAGAGCTGAGGACGGCCAGTTCGCGCGCGTCGGGGGCGCCCAGGTCGGTGGCGATACGGGGCGGCAGATCGGCCGGGTCGAGACGGGCCAGGATGCGCTGCCTCTGGTGTGTCTCGTGGCTCAGGTGCCACAGCAGTTCAAGGGCCCGGCCGCGCACCGCTCGGAGGTGGGGCGCGATCGCGCTCAGGGCCGAGTCCGGCGTCGTGTCCGGTGCCAGGCCGAGCCCTTCGGCCAGCGCCGCCGCTGTCCGGTGGCCTCCCATGGCCTCCAATGCGTCCAGGGCAGCCGAGGGCGCCGCGGGCAGGAGGGCGAGCACGGCCGCTTCGGCGTCCGCGTGGCGGAGCCGGCGGATGGCGTCGAGGAACGGTCCGGGCGCGGGAGACAGGACAAGCATCCGTGTGATCTCCTGCCCGATCGGCAGGTCGCCCGGCCCCTGCGCGGCCAGGGCGACGAGCAGGGCGAGCCGCCGGGGCCAGGTCGGGTCGTCCGGGGCGGTCTCCACCAGAATCCGGAACGTCTCCTGGCGGCAGGTGAACAGGACCGTGGCGATCTCGTCGGGTGCGATCGTGTGGTCGGCGAGCGCCAGGGCGACGACGGACGTGACGGCCCGCCCGTCCGCGAAATGTCCGCGCCGGTGGAGACCGCGCAGGCAGGTCACGGCCGGCCCGCCCAGAAGCAAGGGGTCGCGGGAGGCGAGCGTCGTCAGTTCGCCGATGTCGCCGCGTTCCGCCACGTCGCCGAGGAGTTCCAGCGCCCGCCGGCGAAGAAGCGGCGGCAGCTCCGGGTCTTCGGCGGTCTGCCGCAGTACGTCGCCGTGCCCGTGGCGGGCCGCGGCCGCGAGCGCCGCGTCGGCCACCTCGGGGTGGGTGGCCACCGCGTCCGCGGCGAGGAGGGAGAACAGGCGCCGCGGCGGCAAGGGGCGCAGCGCGGCCCACGGCTGGGCGAGTTCGCCCAGTACGGCGGCCACGACATCGGAGCTGCCCGCGCCGAGCAGCGCTACCAGGTGCTCGCGGACGAGCGCGGGCCCGAGCAGTCCTGCACGCAGCCCCTCGCGGGCCAGCCGCAGCGCCTCGGCCTGGAGCACCGGGTCAACGCTGTCCGCGAGTTCCGCCACGAGACGCGCGGGGCGGTGCGCACGCGTGACACTCGTCCCCCGTACCGCCTGGTACAGGAGTTCGCCCGGCGGTTCCTCCTTCAAGAGCTCCGGCTCGACGAGGAGTCCGGCGCGCAGCAGGGCCATCCGTACGGTCGCCGGCAATCCGCCCCCGCGCCACGACGGCGGCCGCCATCCGCCCAGTCGCGGTCCGAGACGCTCGTACAGCCGGGCCAGGACGAGCGCAGCCTCCGGTGACTTCGGGGTGAAGCGGGGCAACAGCTCAGCGAGTTCGGCCACATCGCGCTCGTCGGCCGGGCGGTCCGCCGCCACTCGCTCCGCCAGCAGGACTATACGGGGGAGAGCGGGGTCGTCCGTCGGCTTGTTCACGGTCGGATACTAGGCAAGCCAATCACCGTCTCACCAGCGACATTTACCGGCGGATCGGGGCAGCGGCGCGGTCGAGGGCGCATGGTGCGGGCCGGACGGGAAACCCGTACAGCAATGGATCCCATCCCCAGAAGGGCGTCGACATGCCGATCACATTCCGCAAGAGCTTCCGGATCCTCCCCGGGGTGCGGTTGAACATCAACCGTCACTCCTGGTCCATCACCACCGGTGGCCGCAACGGCCCCCGCCGCACCACCAGCAGCACGGGCCGCCGCACCACCTCGATGGACCTGCCGGGCCCCTTCGGCTGGCGCAAGACCACGCGCACGCGCCGCCGGTGAGCCCCGGGCGGGCCGGTGAGCCCGCGCAGCGGCGTGCGTCAGCGGGCGGCGTCCCGCCCGACCTTGGCCGCCCACAGGACGAGCGGGACCTGGAGCGGGAGGCGCGCGTAGGCGAGGGACCTGAGCGCGGCGGGCTTGTGACGCCAGTCGTACGCCATCTTCACGTTGGCCGGGAAGACGCCCGTGAAGAAGCACGCGGCGGCGACCGCGCTCATCCGGCGTGTGCGGGGCACCGCGAGGCCCGCCGCCAGGAGCAGCTCGGCGACGCCGCTCGCGTGGGTCCACGCGCGGGGGCTTCCCGGAAGCGCGTCCGGAATCGTGGCGTCGAAGGGCCTGGGCGCCACCATGTGGACGGCGCCCGCTGCGGCGAGGAGACCCACGAGCAGACGCGCGGAACGGTCGGTGGCATCGGTGGCGTCGGTGGCAATCATCTGGGCCTCCTGGGCGGCAGTCGGTCGGGGTAGTCGATCGCCGTCAGCGACAGCCGGCGGCCTGATTATTACCAGCCGGTACGCCACAGTGCCAGACAGTGCGTCAGTAACAGTCGGCGACCCTGAGTTCGGCGAGGAATTCCTCGGGCGCCTCCTGGTGGATCAGGTGACCCGCCCCGATCGTCACCAGGCGGCAGCTGGGGATGAGTTCCGCCATGCGCGCGAGCCCGTCCTGCGGCACGTGACTGGTGGGTCCCCCGGCCACCAGAAGGGTGGGGGAAGTGATACGAGCGAGCCCCTTCGACCAGGCGGGATCCGGGTCGTTGCACTGCGCGTCCGTCGCGGGTACGACCCCCCGGTCGAAGTCGAGTTCCTCGTCCGTACGCCGCGGAACCGGGCGCCGCGGCTCGGCGGGGAACGGCGGGGGCGGGTCCTCGAGGACGAGCCGGCCGACCCGCTCCGGGTACCTCTGGGCCACCAGCAGGGCGACCGCGCCACCCATGGAGTGCCCGACGATGTCGGCACGGTCCAGGCCGAGCGCGTCGAGGAACGCCCGTGCGTCGTCGCACATCTGCGGGTACGTGTAACTGCCCGGCCAGTCGCTCATCCCGTGACCGCGCAGATCCGGGGCGTACACCCGGCGGGTGGCGGCGAGCCGTTCGGCGATGTGCGTCCAGTCGGCGCTGTTCCCGGACCTGCCGTGCAGCAGTACGACGGGCGGCGCCACGGGGTCGCCCCAGGTGCGGTAGGCGATCCGGATGCCGTTGGCCCGCACGCTCCGCAGCCCGGCGTCGAAGAAGGCGCCGACCGTACGGGCGAACCAGCCGGGGTCGTCGAGCCACGGAAAGTGCCCGCCGCCGGGCTGTACCGCCGTCTGGGCGCCCGGGAAGAGCGCGACGATCTCGGCGGCGCGCTCCGGAGTGGGCACGCCGTCGCGTTCCCCGGCGAGCACGAGAACGGGCGCGTCGAACTGCGCCAGCGCCGCGCGCGTCGCCGGCGGGTCGAAGGTGCTCTCCGTGGCGAACACCTGCGCCGCCGCCTGGTTCAGCTGCCGCGGGCTCTGCGCGGCGTGCGCCCGGGCGGCCGCGTCCCACCGCCCGTAGAAGAACGGGTAGGCCGAACCGGATGTGGCGACGCCCCGCAGCTGCGCGTCGAGTGCGGCGTACGCCTCCTCGAACCACGGCTCGCCCCTCCTCAGCCGCGCCGCCGCCAACCGGTCCTCGGGCGTCACCGGCACCCCCGCCGCCCACGCGGTCGGCGTGACGAGCGCCAGGCGGCGGACGCGGGCGGGGTGGGCGGCGGCGTACAGCATGCCCAGATTGGCCCCCGCCGAGTGCGCCAGGAGGTCCACGCGTTCCAGGCCCAGATGTTCCCGCAGTGCCTCGACGTCGGCGACGAGCCGCTCGCAGCGGTACGTCGCCGGGTCGGCCGGGACCGCGGAGTCGCCGGTGCCACGCAGATCGAGGAGGACCAACTGCCGGTGCGCGGAGAGCCCTCCCAGGTCACCGAGGTAGGCGGAGGCACGCATGGCGCCGCCGGGCAGGCAGATCAGGGGCTCGCCCTCACCCACGAGGTGATAGGCGAGCGTGGTCCCGTCGTACGCGCTGAATGTCCCCATACGCAAGATCATCACAACTGCCGGCCGTCCAATGCAATGCTTTTCCCTTGACGCCCGACCGGGCTCCTGGATTACTGGCCCCGAGAAGATCAACCGAATGATCGGTTGTCCGTTCGGTACGGGAGAGTCACTTATGACGGTTCTGCTGGACGCGGCGGAGGAGCTCGGCCGCGAGGAGCTCGCGGCGCTGCAACTCGACCGGCTGCGGACGACTCTGCGGCACGCGTACGAGAACGTCCCGTTCTACCGGCAGTCCTTCGACAAGGCCGGACTGCGCCCCGAGGACTGCCGGTCACTCGCCGATCTCGCCCGCTTCCCCTTCACCGTCAAGACCGATCTGCGCGACCACTACCCCTTCGGCATGTTCGCCGTCCCGCAGTCCGACGTCCGCCGCATCCACGCCTCCAGCGGTACGACGGGCCGTCCGACGGTCGTCGGCTACACCGAGCGGGACCTGGACATGTGGGCCGACATGGTCGCCCGCTCCATCCGCGCGGCCGGCGGCCGCCCCGGCCACAAGGTGCATGTGGCGTACGGATACGGCCTGTTCACCGGCGGCCTCGGCGCGCACTACGGGGCCGAGCGCCTGGGCTGCACCGTCATTCCGGCGTCGGGCGGCATGACCGCGCGCCAGGTGCAGCTGATCCAGGACTTCCGTCCCGAGGTCGTCATGGTGACGCCCTCCTACATGCTGACGTTGCTCGACGAGTTCGAACGCCAGGGCGTGGACCCCCGTACGACCTCCCTCAAGGTCGGCATCTTCGGCGCGGAGCCGTGGACCGAGGAGATGCGGCGCGAGATCGAGGAACGGGTTCGCGATCGACGCCGTCGACATATACGGGCTGTCGGAGGTCATCGGTCCCGGGGTGGCCCAGGAGTGCGTCGAGACCAAGGACGGCCCGCACATCTGGGAGGACCACTTCTATCCGGAGATCGTCGATCCCGTCACGGGCGAAGTACTGCCGGACGGCGAACACGGCGAGCTGGTCTTCACCTCGCTCACCAAGGAAGCCATGCCGGTCGTCCGCTACCGCACCCGCGACCTCACACGGCTGCTCCCGGGAACGGCTCGCCCCGCTTTCCGGCGGATGGAGAAGGTCACCGGACGCAGCGACGACATGGTCATCGTGCGTGGCGTGAACCTCTTCCCCACCCAGATCGAGGAGATCGTGCTGCGTACGCCCGGGGTCGCCCCGCACTTCCAGTTGCGGCTGACCCGCGAGGGCCGGATGGACCGGCTGACCGTACGGGCCGAGGCGCGGCCGGAAGCCACGGGGGAGCAGCGGGCGGCCGCGGCGGTGTCGGTCGCGGCCGCCGTGAAGGAAGGCGTCGGTGTCTCGGCCGGAGTCGAGATCGTCGACCCCGGGACGCTGGAACGGTCGGTGGGCAAGCTCAGGCGGATCGAGGATCTGCGGGCGAAGTGAGCGGACCGAAGCGGTCCCGCAGCTCACGCTTGAGGATCTTCCCGCTGGCGTTGCGCGGCAGCTCGTCCACGAACAGCACCCGTTTGGGTGCCTTGAAGTGGGCGAGCTTCTCGCGTGCGTACGCGACCAGTTCGGCCTCGGTGACCTCGCCGCGCGGCACGACAACGGCGGTGACGGCCTCGATCCACCGCTCGTCGGGGAGGCCGACGACCGCCGTCTCGGCGACGCCCGGGTGGGTGTACAGCGCGTCCTCGACCTGCCGCGAGGCGACCAGTACGCCACCGGAGTTGATGACGTCCTTCACGCGGTCGACGATCGTGAAGTACCCCTCGCTGTCGCGCGTCGCGAGATCCCCGGAGCGGAACCATCCGTCGCGGAACGCCTCCTTGGTCTCGGCCGCCTTGTGCCAGTACCCCTCGCACAACTGGGGTGAGCGGTAGACGACTTCGCCGGCCGTGCCGTCCGGGACCTCGGCGCCGTGTTCGTCGACGACCTTCGCCTCGACGAAGAGCACCGGCCTGCCGCACGATTCCATCCGCCCGTCGTGCTCGTCCGGCCCGAGGACCGTCGCCAGCGGGCCGATCTCGCTCTGCCCGAAGCAGTTGTAGAAGGCGAGAGCGGGCAGCCGCTCGCGCAGTCGCTCCAGTACCGGTACGGGCATGATGGACGCGCCGTAGTACGCCTTGCGCAGTCCGCTCAGGTCGCGGGTGGCGAAGCCGGGGTGCTGGGAGAGGCCGATCCAGACCGTGGGCGGTGCGAAGAGGCTGTCCGCCTGCCCCGCTTCCACGAGGTCGAAGATCTTCCCCGCGTCGGGTCCGTCGATGATGACGTTCTCCGCGCCGACCGCCAGATACGGCATCAGGAACACGTGCATCTGGGCGGAGTGGTAGAGCGGCAGCGAGTGAACCGGCCGGTCGCCCTCTTTGAGGTCGAGTGCGGTGATGGCACTGACGTACTCGTGGACGAGGGCGCGGTGCGTCATCATCGCCCCCTTGGGGAGCGCGGTGGTGCCGGAGGTGTACAGGAACTGCACGACGTCCCGGGCGTCCCGGTCCGGGTCGAACGGCCGAGGTGTGCTCAGCGCGTCGAGCAGTGAGCCCTCTGCGTCACGCAGCGGCCGTACGGCGGCACCTTCCGGCAGCCGGTCCGCCAGGGCGGGATCGGCGAGGACCAGCGCGCTGCCCGAGTCTTCGAGGATGTACGCCAGGTCGTCACCGGTGAGGTGCTGATTGACCGGTACATGGACGAGTCCCGCCCGCGCACAGGCGAGGAAGGCGATGAGGTACGCGTCCGAGTTGTGGCCGTACGTCGCCACCCGGTCGCCGCCCTCCAGGCCGTGCCCGACGAGTTCGGCGGCAGCGGTGGAAACAGCGGTGTCCAGCTCGGCGTAGGTCCAGGACCGGTCCGCGTACCGCAGAGCGGTGCGGTGCGGGGTCCGGCGCGCGCTGCGGCGCACGACCCCGTCGACTGTGCTGCTGCGTACGTCTGTCGTCATGGCGCGATCCTGGGGCGGGGTGCGACCGGGGGTCAAGGGGCCGAACGGGCCCGAACCGCGGCCTCGACGCGGCCTCGGAGGTGCCGGATGCGACTGGATACCGAACGGAATGTTGACATGAGCGCGCCCGGCTGCGTGCATGGACCAATCACTCTGCCAACACCCGTGCACCACCGTCCCCCTTTGGGAGGCACGTTGCACCTCCGCACCCGTCTGAGACAGCTCGCCCTGACCTCCGTAGCCCTGGTCACGGCGGCGGCCGCACTGCCGCCGACCCCCGCCGGGGCGGCCGGCGGCACCGGTGACCGCGAACGGCACCCGTCGTCCGGGAGGCTGTCCGCCGTCATCCGCTACACGGAGCACGGCGTTCCGCACATCGTGGCCAACGACTACGCCAACCTCGGCTTCGGCACCGGCTGGGCCCAGGCCGCCGATCAGGTGTGCACACTCGCCGACGGCTTCCTGACCGTGCGCGGCGAGCGCTCGCGCCACTTCGGCGCGGACGCGGCGCCCGACAGTTCGCTGTCTTCGGCCACCAGGAACCTCTCCAGCGACCTGTACTTCGCGGGGGTACGTGAGGCGGGCACGGTCGAGAAGCTGCTCGCCACCCCCGCACCCGCCGGCCCCAGTCGGCAGATCAAGGAGTCGATGCGCGGCTGGGCCGCCGGGTACAACGCGTGGCTCAAGCAGAACCGCGTCACCGACCCGGCCTGCGCGGGAGCCGACTGGGTGCGCCCGGTGACACCGCTGGATGTCGCCAGGCGCGGCTTCGCGGTCTCCGTCCTGGGCGGCCAGGGGCGGGGCATCGACGGCATCACCGCCGCCGCACCACCGGTCACCGCGTCGCGCGGGGGCGCGGGGACGGGTATGGGTATGGGTATGGGTATGGGTATGGGCGCGGTCGATCCGGAGCGGGCGGCCGCCGCGGCACGCGAGATGTTCGCGTCGGAGAACGCCGACATGGGGTCCAACGCCGTGGCCTTCAACGGCAGGAGCACCGCGAACGGGCGCGGCCTGCTGCTGGGCAATCCGCACTATCCGTGGCAGGGCGGGCGGCGCTTCTGGCAGTCGCAGCAGACCATCCCGGGTGAACTGAACGTCTCCGGCGCCTCGCTGCTGGGCACGACCGTCGTCAACATCGGCTTCAACGACAAGGTGGCCTGGAGCCACACGGTCGCGACCGGCGTCACGTTCAACCTCTATCAGCTGACGCTGGACCCGGCCGACCCTACGGCGTATCTCGTGGACGGCAAGCCGGAGCGCATGACGAAGCGGACGGTGTCCGTGCCCGTCAAGGGCGGGGCGCCGGTCACCCGGACCCAGTGGTGGACCCGCTACGGCCCGGTCGTCACCGGGTTCGGCGCCTCGCTCCCGCTCCCCTGGTCGGCGACGACGGCGTACGCCCTCAACGACCCGAACGCGGCCAACCTGCGGGGCTCGGACACCGCGCTCGGCTTCGCCAAGTCCCGTTCCACCCGCGGCATCCTGGACACGCTGCGCCGCGTCCAGGGGCTGCCCTGGGTGAACACCGTCGCGGCGGACTCCGCCGGGCACTCGTTCTTCAGCCAGTCGCAGGTCCTGCCGCGGATCACCGACGACCTCGCGCAGCGCTGTTCGACGCCGCTCGGGAAGGTGACGTACCCGGCGTCGGGGGTCGCCGTACTGGACGGGTCGCGCACCGGCTGTGCGCTCGGTTCGGACAAGGACGCGGTACAGCCGGGGATCTTCGGCCCGTCGAGGATGCCGGTGCTCAAGGACGCGCCGTACGCCGAGAATTCCAACGACAGCGCCTGGCTGACCAATGCCGACCGGCCGCTGACCGGGTACGAGCGGGTCTTCGGCACGGTCGCGACGCCCCGTTCCCTGCGGACGCGCGGCGCGGTCGAGGATGTGTCGGCCATGGCGAAGAAGGGCCGGCTGACCGTCGGCGATCTGCAGCGACAGCAGTTCGCGAACCGCGCGCCCGCGGGTGACCTGGCGGCAGCGGAGACGGCGAAGGCGTGCGCCACGCTCGCGGCGGACCGGCCGGACCTCGAGGAAGCGTGCGACGTGCTGGGCCGCTGGGACAGGACGGTGAACACGGACAGCGCGGGTGCGCTGCTCTTCGACCGGTTCTGGCGCAAGCTGGTGGCGACCGTGCCGACGACGGAACTGTGGAAGGTGCCGTTCTCCCCGGCGGATCCGGTACGTACGCCCCATACGCTCAACACGGCCGCCCCGGGCTTCGCGACCGCTCTCACCGGCGCGGTGTCGGAGCTGCAGGCGGCGGGCATCGCGCTCGACGCTCCGCTGGGCAAGCACCAGTTCGTCGTACGCAACGGCAAGCGCGTCCCGCTCCACGGCGGTACGGAGTCGCTCGGCATCTGGAACAAGATCGAGCCGGTGTGGAACGCCGCCGGCGGCGGCTACACGGAGGTGACGACCGGCTCCAGCCACATCCAGGCGGTGGGCTGGGACGGCGGCCGCTGCCCGGTCGCTCGCACGCTGCTGACGTACGCGCAGTCGTCGAACCCGTCGTCGCCGTACTACAGCGACCAGACCGAGCTGTACTCGGGCGAGCGCTGGGTGACGTCCCGGTTCTGCGAGAAGGACATCCTCAGGTCACCGGAACTGCGGGTGGAGCGGGTGCGCGAGCGCTGACGGTACGGCGTTGCCCGAAGGGCCCTCACCGGTGGGGTGGGGGCCCGTTCGCGGGTGGGGTTCTCCGGCGGTACGCGGGCGCCGGCTCGGCTGCCTGTCCTGTTCCGCCGGGGCACCGAACCACGGCGCTCAGAGTGGGCGCGCGTGTCCCTCCCAGTACGGCTCGCGCAGTCGGCGTTTGTAGAGCTTGCCGTTCGGGTCGCGGGGCATCGTCGCGATGAAGTCGACGGTCCTCGGCCGCTTGAAGGCGGCGAGCCGCCGCTCGCAGTGCGCGAGGATGCCGGCGGCCAGCACGTCGTCCGCCGTGTACCCCTCGGCGGGTTCGACGACGGCCTTGACCTCCTCGCCCCAGTCCGCGTGCGGGATGCCGAAGGCGGCAGCGTCCGCGACGGCCGGGTGGGCGAGGAGCGTCGCCTCGATCTCGGCGGGGTAGATGTTGACGCCACCGGAGATGATCATGTCGATCTTGCGGTCGCGGAGGAAGAGATAGCCGTCCTCGTCCAGTACGCCGAGGTCGCCGACGGTGAAGAAGTCCCCGATGCGGTTCTTCCGCGTCTTGCTCTCGTCCTTGTGGTAGCTGAAGCCCCCGGTGCTCATCTTCATGTAGACGGTGCCGAGTTCGCCGGGCGGCAGGCGGCTGCCCTCGTCGTCGAAGACGGCGAGTTCGCTGATGGGCCAGGCCTTGCCGACGGTGCCGGGCTTCTTCAGCCAGTCCTCGGCGGTCGCGAAGGCGCCGCCGCCCTCGCTGGCCGCGTAGTACTCCTCCACGCAGTGGCCCCACCAGTCGATCATCGCCCGCTTGACGTGGTCGGGGCAGGGCGCGGCGCCGTGGATGGCGTGGCGCATCGAGGACACGTCGTACGACGCCCGTACGACTTCGGGGAGTGCGAGCAGCCGGTGGAACTGGGTGGGGACCATGTGGGTGTGCGTGCACGCGTTCCGGTCGATCAGCCGCAGCATCTCCTCGGGCGTCCACTTGTCCATGAGGACGAGCGGATGGCCGATGTGCAGGGCCGCGCCCGCGAACTGGAGTACGGCGGTGTGGTAGAGCGGTGAGCAGACGAGGTGGACGTTGTCGTCGAAGGGGCGGATGCCGAAGATGGCGAGGAAGCCGCCGAGGTAGGACTCCTCGGGGAGCTTGCCGGACAGCGGGCGGCGGATGCCGCGCGGGCGTCCCGTCGTCCCGGAGGTGTAGTTCATGACCCAGCCGAGGGTGCGTCCGGCGGGCGCGGACTCGGGCTGTCCCGCGAGGAGTTCGCCGTACGGGCGGAACCCGGGAACGTCCCCGACGGCGTAACGGCGGTTCCCGGGAAGCTTCGCTTCGTCGGCAGCGGCGGTGGCGGCGTCGGCGAAGCGCTCGTGCGCGACGACGACCTTCGCGCCGGAGTCGGCGACGATCCAGGCGATCTCCGGGCCGACCAGGTGGTGGTTGACCGGGACCAGGTAGAAGCCGGCCTGGGAGGCGGCGAGGTAGGCGGTGAGGAACTCGACGCCGTTGGGGAGGACGACGGCGAACGCGTCGCCCTGCCGCAGGCCCGCCGCGCGCAGGCCGTGGACGAGCTGGTTGACGGCGGCGTGCAGCCGTCCCGCCGTCCACGGCTCGCCGTCCGGGGCGGTGAGAACCGTACGGTCAGGGTCCGCCGTCGCCTGGGCCCAGAAGCCGTTGGGCGGCTGAGTCGCGGTCATGAGCGGCTGCTCCTTCCGGCGATGCGGTTGATGCGGTCCACGGCGCGTTCGAAACCGCGGGTGAGCTCGTCGACGACGGCCTGGACGCTGCGTTCGGATGTCATACGGCCGACGATCTGGCCGACGGGTGTGCCGAGCAGGGGCCCGACCTCGTACTTCTGGATACGGGAGACGGCCTCGGCCACGAGCAGTCCCTGGAGCGGCATGGGGAGCGTCCCCGGGCCGTTCGGATCGTCCCAGGCGTCGGTCCATTCGGTGCGCAGCTGGCGGGCGGGCTTGCCGGTCAGGGCGCGGGAGCGGACGGTGTCGCCGGAGCCCGCGGCGAGGAGCTTGGCGGTGAGAGCGCGCGAGTGGAGGTCCGCCTCCTCGGTGGTGAGCCAGATGGAACCGAGCCAGGCGCCCTGCGCGCCGAGGGCGAAGGCGGCGGCTGCCTGTTCGCCGCTGCCGATGCCGCCGGCCGCCAGTACGGGTAGCGGATGGACGGCGTCGACCACTTCGGGAACGAGGACCATGGAGGCGATCTCGCCCGTGTGTCCGCCCGCTTCGTAGCCCTGTGCGACGACGATGTCGATGCCCGCCGCGGCGTGACGCTCGGCGTGTCGGGCGCTGCCGGCGAGCGCGGCGACCAGGACACCGTGGTCGTGGGCGCGGTCGATGACGTCGGCGGGCGGGGAGCCCAGGGCGTTGGCGAGCAGCTTGATGGGGTAGTCGAAGGCGACGTCGAGCTGATTGCGGGCGACCTCCTCCATCCAGCCGGTGATGCGCCAGCCCGATGCTTCACCGGGGGCGAGTTCCGGTACGCCGTGTTTGGCGAGGGTCTCCTCGACGTACCGGCGGTGCCCCGGGGGGATCATCGCCTCGACGTCGGCCTCGGTCACGCCCTCGACCTTTTTCGCGGGCATGACGACGTCGAGGCCGTACGGCCTTCCGTCGGTGTGTTCCGCCATCCAGTCGAGGTCGCGCGCGAGTTCGTCGGGCGCCGTGTAGCGGACCGCGCCGAGCACGCCGAATCCGCCCGCCCGGGTGATGGCGGCGGCCACCGCCGGGAAGGGGGTGAAGCCGAAGATGGCGTGCTCTACACCCAGTCTCTTGCTCAGCTCCGTCTCCATGAGCGGCAGGATGCCGCAGCGGGGCGGACGAGGGAAGGGATTTTCTGATGCTGCGTCAGATTTGTTGCGCGCTGTGGGGCGGTTGACAGCACTTGCCGCCTGCAAGAAAGTTTCATTTGTTGAACGTGTGTCGGAAGTTACTTTCACAAGGGGTGGCTCGTGGCCGACGGTGCGGCGGATGAGGACAGAGGAATCAGCAGGCGCAGGCTGGGCGGCGGCATCATGGCGCTGGGCGGCGCCATGGTGCTCGCGCCGCTGGCCGCCGGGAGGGCCGGCGCGGCGGCGGGCCGGACAGCGGCGGACCCGGCGACGTCGGCGGCGGCAGGCGGCTCCGGCGGACGGCCGACGCTGCGCCGCGGCTCGCCCGAGCGCGCCGGGCTCCTCCCCGGCCCCCTGAAGCAGCTGGTCACGGACGCGGAGCGCTACCTCGGCCCGTCCCCCAAGCACCCCTGGTACGCGGGCGCGGTCCTGCTCGCCGGGCGGGGCGGCACGGTGGCGCTGCATCAGGCGATCGGCTCCGCGGTGCGCTACTCGGCGTACGACGAGAAGACCGACACGGCGGTGGAGTTCCCGGCGGACCAGCGGATCGCGATGGCCGAGGACACCGTCTTCGATCTGGCGTCGGTCTCGAAGCTCTTCACCTCCATGCTCGCCGTGCAGCAGATCGAGCGCGGAACACTGGAGCTCGAGGAGAAGGTCGCCACGTATCTCCCGGAGTTCGGGGGCGCGGGCAAGCAGGACATGACGGTGCACCAGCTGCTCACGCACACGTCGGGATTCCGAGCCTGGATTCCGCTCTACAAGGAGCCGACGCGGGAGGGGAAACTGCGGCTCCTGTGGAACGAGGCGCCGGCGAGCACGCCCGGCACGAAGTACCTCTACTCGGACCTCAATCTGATCTCGCTGCAACTGGTGCTCGAAGAGATCACCGGTCGCACTCTGGACACACTGCTCCACGACGAGATCACTGCTCCGCTCGGGATGCACCGCACCCGCTTCAACCCGCCGGCCTCCTGGAGACCGAAGACCGCCGCCACCGAGGACGCCAGGCTGCCCTGGTCCGGACTCGACCGGGGGCTGGTGTGGGGTGAGGTGCACGACGAGAACGCGTACAGCCTCGGCGGCGTCGCCGGTCACGCCGGAGTGTTCTCCACCGCCTGGGATCTCGCGATCCTCGGCCGTACGCTGCTCAACGGCGGCGCGTACGGGAAGGTGCGGATTCTGCGGCCCGAGTCCGTGGAGCTGATGTTCACGGACTTCAACACCGCCTTCCCCGGCGACGAGCACGGCCTGGGCTTCGAGCTCTACCAGCACTGGTACATGGGCGCGATGGCGACTCCGCAGACGGCGGGCCACACCGGGTTCACCGGCACCAGCCTGGTCCTCGACCCGTCCACCGACTCCTTCCTCGTCGTACTGGGCAACTCGGTCCACCCGGTGCGCAGCTGGCGCTCCGGCAGCGCACCGCGCGTGGCCGCCGCCAACAACCTGGCCCGCGCCGTGGCGGTCCGCCCGGCCCACGGCCGCACCGCCTGGTTCTCCGGCATGACCTCCGCCACCACGGCCACGCTCACGCTGCCCGCCCTCCCCCTCCCCCTCGCGTCGGAGCGTCCTCGGCTGCGCTGCTCGCTGTGGTGGGACACCGAACCGGTTTCCGACCGCCTCTTCCTGGAGGCCTCGGTGGACGCGGGCGCCACCTGGGAGGCGGTGCCGTTCACGACCGTACGCAAGGGGCACGAGCCGCAGCCGCACCCGGCGGGCGCGGTCACCGGCTGGTCCGGGCGCGTCCGGCACCGGCTGAGCGCGGACCTCACGGCATGGTGCGGCAAGGAGGTGCGACTGCGCTGGCGGTACCGGACCGACGCGCTGTACGTCGGCCGGGGCGCGTACGTCGACGGGCTGCGGGTCGACGACGGCCGCCGCACTCTCTTCGACGAGGCCAGGTTCTCGGACGCCGCCCGCATCGAGGCGACGGGCTGGACGGCGTCCGAGGACTGAGTCCGGGCTGAACGGGACTGGGACCGGGCTGGGGGACTGGAACCGGACTGCGGCGCGGACTGCGGCGCGACGGCTGTGTTTGCCGCTCAGCGCCCCAGAACGGCCATCGCCGCGTTGTGGCCCGGGATACCGCTCACTCCCCCGCCCCGGACGGCGCCCGCCCCGCACAGCAGGACGTTCGCGTGCGCCGTCTCGACGCCCCACCGGCCGGTCCCGGCGGACTCGTCGGCGTACGGGAAGGAGAGGGGGCGGTGGAAGATGTTGCCGCCGGGCAGCCGCAGTTCACTTTCGAGGTCGAGCGGGGTCTTCGCCTCGATGCAGGGGCGGCCGTTCTCGTCGAGCGCGAGGCAGTCGGTGAGAGGCTCGTCGAGATACGCGTCGAGCTGGGCGAGGGTGGACGCGAGGAGCTCCGCGCGGGCCGCTTCGTTGTCGTGGGCGAAGAGCCGGGCCGGCGTGTGCAGACCGAAGAGGGTCAGGGTCTGACAGCCCGCCGCGGCCAGTTCCGGGCCGAGGATCGAGGGGTCCGTCAGGGAGTGGCAGTAGATCTCCGAAGGCGGGGCGCTGGGCAGCCGTCCCGAAGCGGCTTCCTCGTACGCGGCTGCCAATTGGCCGTACCCTTCCGCGACATGGAACGTTCCCGCGAACGCCTCTTCCGGTTCCACGGAACGGTCGCGCAGACGCGGCAGTCTGCGCAGCAACATGTTGACTTTGAGCTGCGCCCCTTCGGCGGAGCCGGAAGGGGCGGCGGAAGTCGCGGGCTCCTCCCCCAGGAGCGTCGCGAGCGCTGCCGGGGACGCGTTCACGAGAACGTGCCGGGCGGCGACAGTGGCCTCACCCGTGTCGCTCCTGAACGTCACTTCGGCCCGGCGGCCGTCGGTGTCGATCCGGGTCGCCTCTTGGCCGGTGAGGATCTCGGCGCCCGCCGCCCGGGCCGCGTCCGCGAGCGCGTCGGTGAGCGCTCCCATGCCGCCCACGGGAACGTCCCAGTCGCCCGTACCGCCGCCGATCACGTGGTAGAGGAAGCAGCGGTTCTGGAGCAGCGTGGGGTCGTGGGCATCGGCGAACGTGCCGATGAGCGCGTCGGTGAGGACCACGCCCCGTACGAGATCGTCGGTGAAGTGCTCCTCGATCGCGACACCGAGCGGCTCCTCGAAGAGCATCCGCCAGGCCGCCTCGTCACCGATACGGGCGCGCAGGGCGTCCCGCGTGGGCAGCGGCTCGGTGAGGGTCGGGAAGACGCGCTCGGCGACGCGTCGCATGACAGCGTAGAAGGACTGCCAGGACGTGAACTCCGCATCGCCGCCCGTGAGCCGGGCGAACGATTCCCGGGTCCTGTCCGCGCTTCCGCCGACCAGCAGGCCGCCGCGCCCGACCGGCGTGTACGAGGAGACGGTGCGCTTGCGTACGGCGAAGTCCAGCCCCAGGTCGCGGACGATCCGCTGGGGCAGCAGTGACACCAGGTAGGAGTAGCGGGAGAGCCGGGCGTCCACGCCGGCGAAGGGGCGGGTGGACACCGCCGCCCCGCCGGTACGGTCCAGGCGCTCCAGCACGAGCACGGAGCGTCCCGCCCCGGCCAGGTAGGCGGCGGCGACCAGGCCGTTGTGTCCGCCACCGACGATCACGGCGTCATAGCTGTCCTTTACGGGCATGTCGTGGGCACTCCTGTCTCTGCGTCCGTGCGTACCTGGTCTCTTCGGCTGTGCGTACCTGTACGTACCCGGAATCAGGGGCTCTGGACTCCGCGTTGCTGCCGCAGGGCGGCCACCCGGCGGTACAGCTCGACGGCTTCCGCGCCGCGCCCCAGCTGCTCCAGGCAGTGGGCCTCGTCGTTGCGGCTGGCGAGGGCGTCGGGGTGATCGGCGCCGAGAACGCGTTCGCGGGCCTCGGCGACCTGCCGGTAGACGGCGAGCGCGTCGGACCATCGGCCCAGCCAGCCGAGGCCGACGGCCACCTCACGGCGGCTGACGAGCGTGTCGGGGTGGTCGGCGCCCAGGACGCGTTCGCGGATCGCGCACACGTCGCGGGCCTCCGCCAGCGCCTCCTCCCAGCGGGCGAGGCGGCCGAGGTTGACGCCGAGACCGTGCCGCGCGCGCAGCGTCTCCGGATCGGCGGGGCCCTGCACTCGGGTGCGGTCGTCGACGAGAGCCCGGTAGAGCTCCAGGGCTTCCGCACTGCGGCCCAGCCTGCCCAGGCTGATACCCACCTCGTAGCGGGCGGCGAGGGTGTCGGGGTGGTCGGCGCCGAGTGCCTGCGCGCGGGCCTGGGCGACCTCCCGGTACGTCTGGAGGGCTTCCGCCCAGCGCCCGAGCTGCCCGAGCGCGTACGCGACTTCGTAGCGCGTGACCAGCGTGTCCGGGTGCGTCGCGCCGAGCACCCGGGCGCGGGCCGTGGCGACTTCGTGCGCCATACGGTAGGAGTCCTCCAGGCGCCCCAGTCTGCTCAGGTTGAACGCCAGGTTGTGCCGGCAGCGCAGCGTGTCCGGGTGCTCGGCGCCCATGGTGCGTTCCCGGGAGGCGAGCACGGCGGCGTACACCTGGTGCGCCTCGAAGTGCCGGCCGAGCTGGCCCAGTACGTAGGCCGTCTCCTGGCGCGCGGCGAGGGTCTCGGGGTGGTCGGGGCCCATGGTGCGCTCGCGGCCCTCGGCCACGAGGCCGAACTCGCGCAGGGCGTCGGCGGCGCGTCCGGTCCTGCTGAGCGTGAAGCCGACCTCGTAGTGGCTGGCGAGCGTGTCGGGGTGGTCCGGGCCGAGGGCGTGTTCGCGCTCGGCCGCGACCGCGCGGTGCACCTCGCCCGCTTCGTTCCAGCGGCCGAGGCGGCCGAGGCTGAGACCGGCGTTGTGCCTGCTGTTCAGTACGGCCAGCACCTCGGGCGGCGGTGTGGGCCGCTCCGGCCGGCGCGCTGCCGGCACCGCGGCGGCGGCCCGCAGGTCGACGCCGGTGGTCCACTCCCCCATCAGCCCGGCGGAGTGGTCGGTCGGGGTGTGCGGGAGCGCCCACGTGCCGCTCGCCTTGTGGCCGGTCGTCATGCCACGCGTCCAGGAGGGCAGGCGGGGGGCGCGGGACGGCGGCTGTTCGGGCCGGCCGGCCGGCCGGCGCGGCCCCGGTGCGGCGAAGGGGCCCGAGGCGCGTCCGGCGGTCAGGCGGTGCGCCAGTTCCCTGGCGTCGGCCGGCCGCTCCTCGGGCGTCTTGGCGAGCAGGTCGAGGACGACGCGGTCGAAGAACTCGGGAAGCTCCGGGCGGTGCGTGCGCAGTGGCTCCGGCTGTGTGTCCCGGTGACCGACGAGGACGGCCCACGCGTCGTCGAGGTCGAACGGCGGAACGCCGGTGGCGATCTCGTACAGCACACAGCCCAGCGAGTAGAGGTCGCTGCGGTGATCGACCTCGACGCCGCTGATCTGCTCGGGCGACATGTAATGCGGGGTGCCCATGGCGATCCCGGTGCCGGTGAGCCGGGACGTGAAGCCGATGTCGTGGCCGAGGCGCGCGATGCCGAAGTCGCAGATCTTCACTGTGCCGTCGGAGAGCCGCATGATGTTGGCGGGCTTCAGGTCGCGGTGGACGATGCCCTGTTCGTGCGTGTAGGCGAGGGCCCAGGCCACCTGCTCGGCGATGTCGGCCACATCGGCGACGTCCAGGGGGTGCGCCTTGTTGTCCTCCAGGAGCTGGCTCAGGTTGCGCCCGTCGAGCAGTTCCATGACGAGATAGAGCACGCCGTCGTGTTCGCCGAAGTCATGGACGACGGTGACGCCGCGGTGCTGCAGGGCGGCCGCGACGCGCGCCTCCCTGCGGAAGCGTTCCCGCAGCACTCCGGTGAAGTTCGGGTCGTGCTGGGGCCCCACCGGCTTGAGGCATTTGACGGCGACCTTGCGCCCCAGCGACTCATCGTGGGCACGCCACACCTCGCCCATGCCCCCGCGCCCGATCTGATCGAGCAGCCGGTACCGGCCTTGGATCAGCCTGGTGTCCGCCATCTCGTGCTGTCGCCCCCGTCACTCCGCTGCGCCCTCCCCGGCCCGTCCAGTATGGCCGCCTGGCTGCGGAGTTTGTACGGTGCGGGGCGCGCATCGGCGCCGAGCCGCGCCATCGCGTTCAGAATGTGACCGGGCGGCAGTTGCCATCGCACACGGGAGGGGATGCAGCGCAGGGCCGTTCCGGTTGCGGCGAGCCTGCGGGTGATCGTTTCCGGGGCGGGGGCGGGGCGGCCGTACAGCTCATGGGCGTAGGGAGGCAGTGAGGCGTACGCGAGGGAGGCCACGCGCCGCCACAGCAGTGCGCGCGCCGGTACGAGGAGCGGATGCACCGGGGGTTCGCGGAGGAAATCGTCGACTTCGCGGGCTTCGGGCCCGGCGGCGAGTTCCGGCGAGACCTGCCGGAAGTAGCCGGCGAGTTCAGCCATGGTCCCGGGGACCCTGGCCGGGTCGAGGCCGACCAGACGGGCGGCTTCGCGCTGTTCGACGAGGTACTGGTCGGCCTGGGCGTCGCTGAGGCAGAAGCCGGAGCGGCGCGCGACGTCCAGGTACGAGCCGACCTCGGCGCAGTGCACCCACAGCAGCAGTTCCGGCTCGCCGACGCCGTAGCGCTCGCCGGTGGCCGGGTCGGTGGCTCCCAGCAGGCTGTGAATCCTGCGGACCCGGGCGCCGGCCCGTTCGGCGGCATCCGTGGTGCCGTAGGTGATCGTTCCGACGAACGAGGCGGTACGCAGCAGCCGCCCCCACGCGTCGCGTCGAAAATCGCTGTTCTGCAGAACGCCGCGAACCGCGCGCGGGTGCAGTGCCTGGAGGTAGAGCGCGCGTACCCCCGCGATCCACATCATCGGGTCGCCGTGCATCTGCCAGGTGACCGATTCGGGCCCGAACAGCCCGGGGTCGGCGTCCCGCATGTCCCCACCTCCCGCCGGGCCGGTACGGCCAGGCTAGCGCCCCGGTTCAGGTGCTTGGTTCGCGCGGTCATGGTGCGCTCGTCGGATTCCTGCCCCGTCGCGGCTGTGCCGCTCTCCTGAGGACCCACCGGCTGCGGACGCTCAGTTCGTGGAGCGGCCCTGATTCGACGCGGAGGACGTCGCGTTCTGGTGTCCCTGCGCCGACAGCGCCTGGGTGGCGATGACCGCGGCCTGTACCCGGCGCTCCACACCCAGCTTGGCGAGCAGCCGCGAGATGTTGTTCTTGACGGTCTTCTCCGCGAGGAACAGCTGCTTGCCGATCTCGCGGTTGGTCAAGCCCTCTCCCACCAGGGCCAGGATCTCCCGCTCACGTTCCGTCAGCCCCGGCAGTTCCTGCGGTCGGTCGTCCTTGGGAGCGTTGTCTCCCCGGAGCCGGGCCATCACACGAGCCGTGGCACCGGGATCCAGCAGGGACTGGCCCGAGGCCACCGTGCGTACGGCGTGGACCAGGTCGGTGCCGCTGATCTGCTTGAGGACGTAGCCGGACGCTCCGGCCAGGATCGCGTCGAGCAGCGCTTCTTCGTCGTCGAAGGAGGTGAGCATGAGGCAGGCGAGACCGGGCATACGCGACCGCAACTCTCGGCACACGCTCACGCCGTCCCCGTCCGGGAGCCGCACGTCCAGCACCGCGACGTGGGGGCGTAGTGCCGGCACGCGCGCCAGCGCCTGCTCGGCGGTGGCTGCTTCGCCGACCACGGTCAGGTCCGGTTCGGAGTCCAGCAGGTCGTGCACGCCTCGTCGCACTACTTCGTGGTCGTCGAGCAGAAAGACCCTGACCTGCGCTTTATCGAGGGGTCCGTTGCTGCTGTCCGTCATCGCAATCTCCGTGGTCGCGGGATCGTCCACTGGGGCGCACCCTACGCATGGTGCCCTCGCGCAGGTCATACGGCCAGGGCCGGATGGCCCTGATCGGCTGTTCCGGTGAAGGGCTCGGGCGAGCTGGCCGAGTGGGAGCGTGAGTGGCAGCGTGAGTGGCAGCACGTCGGCCCGGGACGGAGCCATCGCGACGCCTGACATGACAGGGCCCATCCGCTGACGACGAAGGGACTCCGCACATGTCTGCCTCGCGTCACACCGTCAGTGACGTCATGACACACACTGCGGTGGCCGTAGGCCGCCGCGCGTCGTACAAGGACCTCGTTGAGCTGATGGAGCGGTGGCAGGTCGTGCCCCCTGCCTGTACTCGAGGGCGACGGCCGGGTCATCGGTGTGGTCTCGGAGGCCGACCTGCTGCCCAAGGCAGGAGTACCGGCTCGACAGCCCGACCGCCGCCGAGCGGCCACCCAGCGACGAGGCCAAAGCGGGTGCGGTCTTCGCGGAAGAGCTCATGTCGAGCCCTGCGGTCACCGTGCACGCTGACGCCACCATCGCCGAAGCGGCAAGGACCATGGCACGGCGGCGCGTCAAGCGGCTGCCCGTGGTGGACGGTGTCGGCCTGCTGAAGAGCGTCGTCAGCCGCAGCGACCTACTGAAAGTGTTCCTTCGGTCGGGCGAGGGCATCGCAGCCGAGATTCGCCACACCGTTCTCCCCGATGTGCCGACCACAGCACAGGTCGAGGTCTCGGTCACGGACGGAGTGGTCGTCCTGGGCGGCCACCTGGACGACCGGGCGCTGGTGCCGCTGCTGGCCCGGGCCGTCCGCGCGGTGGAGGGAGTCGTGGACATTCGTCTCGATCTGACCGACGCGTGGCAGGGGGCGAAGGTCCCTGTGCCGGGCCACTCGGCCCTGTCGGATCTCGTGGGCCGGGTCCCATCCTGGAATCACGGGAAGCGGCCACTGCGGACAGCCGGTGAGACAGCGGCGAGCGCCATGCCTCCGACATCACCCGCTCGACGATGGGCGCCACCAGACAGCAACTGTCTCCGAGGCGTCGCGCCGCTTGCTCGCTGCGTCCAGCCATGTCTGAGGCAGCGAGTGACACAAGGCACGCTCGACCGCAGGGTGCATTCCCTGCTTGCGCGAAGGAGCTGACTCTTATGACGACGCCTCCCGCCGTCTATCGTCCCGTCCGAGTCGAGGCGACGCTGGATTCGCCCCTGTCGCCGTGGCTGTGGCTCGTGAAGTGGATCCTCGTGATCCCTCACTACATCCTGCTGTTCTTCCTGTGGATAGCGTTCTTCCTGGTGAGCGTGGTCGCCTTCTTCGCCATCCTGTTCACCGAGCGCTACCCCCGGGCGCTGTTCGACTTCAATCTTGGTGTGCTGCGCCGGACATGGCGAGTGTCGTACTACTCCTACGCCGCCCTGGGCACGGACCGCTACCCGCCCTTCAGCCTGGGCGAGGTGTCCGAATACCCCGCCCGGCTGGACATCGTCTACCCCCAGCGGCTGTCGCGAGGACTTGTCCTGGTCAAGTGGTGGCTCTTCGCCATCCCGCACTACATCGTGATCGGCTTCTTCATGGGGGGCTTCCACAGCGGATGGTGGTCAGGCGGGCTGATCTTCGTGCTGACTGTCATCGCCGCCGTGATCCTCACGTTCACCGAGAAGTACCCGCGAGACCTGTACGACCTGATCATGGGGCTCAACCGCTGGGTACTGCGAGTGTCCGCGTACGCGAGCCTCATGACGGACGACTACCCACCGTTCCGTCTGGACATGGGCGCGACCGAGCCGAACCACCCGCCTGGCGCGTGACGTCGGCGCCTCACCGCGTACCAGGGCCGTTCGGGCCCGATCGGGGTCCCTCGGCCCCTCCCCCGTATCCGACCGTCCGGGGAAGCTGGAGGCACTCCTCGCGCACCGGTCAGCTCTCGGGCGTTCGCGACATGACCGACTGCCGCCTGGCACCCGCACCTGTAGGGAGGTTCCCGTGCCCGCTCAGACGCCGGATGCGGCCGCCGTGGCAAAGTTCGTCACGGATGCCACTGCCGCCCCGTCCATGCACAATGCCCAGCCGTGGCGGTTCCACTATGTACGGAGCACAGGCGTCCTGCGCCTGCGCATGAACCCCGCTCGTGTCCTGCCTGCGGCAGACCCGCACAAGCGTGGGCTGCACCTCGGCTGTGGCGCCGCCTTGTTCAATCTTCGCGTTGCCGCCGCCCACGACGGCCGGCATGCACGTGTCTCCCTGCTGCCCGACGCGGCCGATCCCGAGTTGCTCGCCGACGTCGTCTTCACCCGCCTGCCCGACGGAGAAGAAGACCTGGCCGGAATGTACACGGCGATTCCCAGGCGGCGCACGAACAGGAATCCGTTCACCGACGAGGCCGTCCCCCAGGCGCTGCTCGACGGGCTCAAGGGCGCCGCTGTGGCCGAGGGCGCCCGCCTGGCCTACTTGAGCCCGTGGCAGGTGGAGGCCGTCCTCGACCTGCTTCAGGACGCCGAGACCGAGGAGGCGGCGGCCCCGGACGTGCAGGAGGAGATCGCCCGCTGGACCCGGACCGATGCCGGGGACACATCGGCTGACGGAATCCCGAACTACGCCTTGGGGCCCCGCCCGCACGAAGGCCGGGCCGTCGTCCGCGACTTCGCGGGCGGGGAGCCCATCGACGGCCGCGAGACGGCGACGTTCGAGAAGGCGCCCTGCCTGGCCGCCCTGGGCACCCAGCGGGACGGCCGGGCGGACTGGCTGCACGCCGGCCAGGCACTGGAGCGTGTCCTTCTTCGAGCGACCCTGGACGGAATCGCCACGTCCCTCAGCTCCCACGCACTGGAATGGCCCGAGCTGCGGTGGGCTGTGCGCGACCCGCTCTCCGCCATGGGGCACGCCCAGATGCTGCTGCGCCTCGGGTACGGCCCCGCTGCTCCGGCGACCCCCCGCAGGCCGGTGAGCGATGTACTCGACGTGGTCTGAGATCCGCGTTGTCCGAGGTCGCCGCGGCGCGAACCCGTTCTGACGCATTCTCATGATCCGTGAGTACTCGCGTGATCCGTGACTGCTCGCGCCCTGGCGACGACCTCGTCCTCGACCGCGTTCGCCGGCAATCCGTCAATCCGGCAGTCAGTCGTGCGGCACGACGCAACGGGCGCCAGCGAGTGGTGCACCACGGCGTGCGTCACGGCACCGATGTGCGCCCCGAGCCGCGCCGAGCGGCTCCTGCGTCCCACGAACATCAGTCCGGCGTCGCGCGAAGACTCCGCCAGGTCCACTGCCGGACGCCCCTGGCGGACCTGTTGGCTCACCGGCACAGCCGGGTATTTCTGGGTCCACGGCGCGAGCAGAGTGTCCAGCGCGTTGCTCCGCTCGTTCTCGAAGTCCGTCAGCTGCTCCGTCAGCACACCGGCGAGGTCCGGTCCGAAGGCAGGTGGCAGCGGCCAGGTGTGGAGTACCCGCAGATCAGAGCCGTACCGATCGGCGCATACGAACGCGAACTCCAGCAGGTCGCCGTTCGGGTGGGCAAGATCCAGCCCGAGCACCACATCCCCTGTCGGACGGGAAACCTGCGGCGGGTCGGGGACCTGGGAGCGCTGCACGCACTACGGGGTGTGGGGCACGACTGCCACGGGGCACGCCGCATGGTGAATCGGGGAACGCGTCACCGGACCCAGACGCGTGCCGGCGGCGTCGCGGTGTCCGACGATGACGAGGCTCGAGCCCGGTTCCCACGGCCACCTCGGTGAGCGAATCGGGGCGCCCCCTACGCGGGCAGTGTGACCGCGTCGTGCCGGGGAGCACCCAGCGCCACCTTGAGCGCGCCGGTCTCCGCGGCTCGGGAGAACACCTCGTATGCCTCTTGCATCTGCCCCATCTCGAAGTGGTGCGTGACCAACTCGGAGGAGGGCAGCCGCCCCGCCGCCATCATGCGCAGCAGCAGCGGCGTCGAGTGCGTGTCGACAAGCCCGGTCGTGATGGTCACGTCCTTGATCCACAGGTCCTCGAGGTGGAGGGAGGCGGGTTTGCCGTGGACGCCGATGTTGGCGACGTGGCCCCCGGGGCGCACCATGCGGGTGCACACCTCGAATGCCTCGGGCAAGCCGACCGCTTCGACCACGACATCGGCGCCGAGTCCGTCGGTGAGGTCCTTGACCAGCTCTTCCGGTTCTTCGCCCGCTCCGACAGTGGCGTCGGCACCGACGGCGCGTGCGGCAGCCAGCCGGGACTCGGAGAGATCGACAGCGACGATCTTCCCGGGCGTGTACAGCTGGGCTGCCACGACGGTGGCCAGACCAATCGGCCCGGCGCCGACCACCACGACCGTGTCACCGGGGCCCACCCGTCCGTTGAGGACGCCCACCTCGTAGGCGGTGGGGAAGATGTCGGCCAGCAGGACCGCGTCGTCACTGTCGACGGAGCCGGGCAGTGGGTGCACTGAGAGGTCCGCGAAAGGCACGCGTACGAATTCGGCTTGCGTACCGTCGATGAGGTGGCCCAAAACCCACCCGCCGCCTCCGCGGCACTGCCCGTAGCGGTTCTCGCGGCAGAAGCGGCAGCGTCCGCACGCCGCGATGCAGGAGACGAGGACCCGGTCGCCCGGGCGTACTGTGCGGACCTCACTGCCGGTCTCCACGACCTCGCCCACAGCCTCGTGCCCCAGCACCGTGCCCGGCTCGACCTCCGGCACATCGCCTTTGATGATGTGCAGGTCGGTGCCGCAAATGGTTACGGCGTCGACGCGGACGACCGCGTCGGCGGCGTCCTTGATGTCTGGGTCCGGAACCTCCTGCCAGGACGTCTTTCCTGGGCCTTGGAATACAAGAGCCTTCATGGCGTCGTCCTTCTTCCGATGCGCTGCCTCACACACAAGCGTGGCGCGGCGGGAGCTCGGGCGCCTGGGCCGGTCGGTACCCGAACGAGGGACGGTCGGCCCCGTCAGCCTCCCGATCCCGACCCCGGGGCTGAGGCGTGGTGCGCGCGCCGGGCCCACCAGGTGCTCGTCGCTACGTCTGATGAGCGAGAGGAGCTCGCCAGACGAGCCGGCTGCCGCCCTCCGGCCGTGTCTGGATCTCCAACGTCCCGTCCAAGCTCTGCGCGCGCTCGGCCAGATTCTTCAGCCCGCTGCGCCGACCGTCGCGTGGAATGCCGACACCGTTGTCCGCCACCGTGAGGACCACCTCTTTCCCGGCTGCCTGCAGCGTCACCTCCACGCGGGTCGCGTGCGCGTGCCGGGCCGCGTTGCTGAGAGCCTCCTGGAGCGCCGCCATGACATGGTCCGCCACATGTGGTGGCACGTCCGTGTCCAGCAGTCCCTCCATGCTCAGGCGCGGCGGGTGCCCCAAGGGGATCGCGGCTTCGCCGACGGCCCGGGCCGCGCGTGCCCGCAGACTGGGGCCCGTCTCGTCGCCGTGCGTGCGCAGGCCGAAGATCGTCGACCTGATGATCTTGATGGTTTCGTCCAGGTCGCCGACAGCCCGCGTGACGCGCTCGGCCGCTCCCGGGTGCTCGATGAAACGAGCCGCGCTCTGCAGCGTCATTCCCGTGGCGAACAGCCGCTGGATGGCCAGGTCGTGCAGGTCACGGGCGATACGGTCCCGGTCCGCCAGCAGGGTCAGCTGTTCGGCGTCGCGCCGTCGTTCGGCCAGCTCCAGCGCGAGAGCGGCCTGCCCCGCGAAGCCGAGCAGCGGCTGGAGTTCGGCGTCCGTGAAAACGGGCTCTTCCGCAGAGCGTGCGAGAAGCAGCACACCGCGGGCCTCCCCAGCCGCCGTACCGAGCGGAACCGCCACGGCCGGCCCCAGCCCTTCGTATCTCCTCGGCCCGGCTGTGTACCGGGGGTCCTTCTCCAGTGCTCCGGTCGTCACGGGTGTGCCGGCCCGGTACGCCGCTCCCGAAAGCGTCCCTTCGACCGGCACGACCAGGCCCCGGCGCACATCACTGTCAGCTCCGACGGCCAGCTCCACGACCAGGTCGTCCGTGTCCGTGACGGGTACGGACACTTCCGCGAGCCGGGCCCCGGTGATCTCCCGGGCCCGCCGCGCGATCAGTGCCAGCACGGCCACCCGGGGGCTGCCGGACAGCAGGCTTTTGGTGATCTCCGCATTGGCCCCGAGCCATCGTTGCTGGCGCTGGGAGTCCTCGTACAGCCGAGCATTGTCGATGGCAACGCCTGCGGCCACCGACAGGGTGGAGATCACGGCTTCGTCCTCGGCGTCGAAGTCCTGCCCGCCCTGCTTGTCGGTCAGGTAGAGGTTGCCGAAAACCTCGTCACGCACACGGATCGGCACCCCGAGGAAGGTACGCATCGGAGGATGGTGAGCGGGAAATCCGTACGAAGCGGCATGCGCGCCGAGATTGGTGAGCAGCAGCGGCTCGGGGTTGCGGATGAGTTCACCGAGCAGTCCGTGCCCGGCGGGAAGATGACCGATCCTGGCGATCTGCTCCTGCGTCATGCCCACGGTCAGGAACTGGGAGAGGCTGCGTCCGTCGGGACCGATCACGCCCAGCGCCCCGTACTGCGCGTCCACCAGCAGGGCGGCCGCTTCCACGATCCGGCGCAGCACCTGTGCGAGGTCCAGTTCCCGGCCCACGGAGACGACGGCCTCCAGCAGGCTGTGCACGCGGTCCCGGGTGCCTCTGGCCGCGTTGATCCGCGCCTGCAGTTCCTCCAGCAGCTCATCCAGACGCAGCTGCGGCATCCGCGACAACGGCTCGTCCACGCCCACCGGCTCCCTCCTCAGGTCGGCTAGCGGCCCGAGACCAGCGTATCGGTCCGTCGCGGGACCGGTGCGGTGCCATGAAACGGCTGTGCGCTGCCATGGAAGGGCTGTGAAGCGAGGGCAGGCCGTTCCGGGGCCACACGCCGTGCCACGAGGGAGTGGCCCTCGCACGGCCACACGGGTTCTCTCACTGGTCCGGCAGGGTCAGCTCGACGGATGCGCCGGGTTGCACGGACATCTCCAGGTCCCGGAGTCGGACGTCGATGGGTGTCCGGTCAGAGGCGGGCACACCGATCTCGAGCTTCGTGGTCCGCGTGCGAAGGCGTACACCCCAGTGTCCGTGGTAGCGGATGGAGAACCCGTACTCGGACAGCTTCGGCGAGGGCACCGGGTCGAGCCACAGGGCTCCGTCCCGGGTTTCCAGGCCGGTCAGCCCGCGCTGGACCAGGTCGAGCGTGCCGGCCATCGCGCCGAGGTGCACACCTTCTTCGGTGGTACCGCCCTGCAGGTCGGCGATGTCACCCTCCAGCGCTTCCCGGAAGTACGTCCACGCGTCCTCGCGCCGTACGCGCGACAGCACCCACGCGTGGACGAGCCCGCTCAGCGTCGAGCCGTGGCTGGTGCGCCGCAAGTAGTAGTCGACTGTTCGGCTCCACGTCGCGTCGTCCAGTTCGTAACCGAGTCTTCGGAACAGATCGCTCAGTTCGGCGGGTGAGAAGAGGTAGCCGAGCATCAGGACGTCGGCCTGCTTTGACGCCTGGTATCCGTTGACCGAGTCTCCTTCGGCCTCCAGGATGCGGTCGAGGCGGCGGATGTCGCCGTAACGGGCGCGGTAGGCCTCCCAGTCGAGCTCCGCGAGGTCGCCGTATCCGTCGAACTGGCTGACAACGCCGCCGTGGAAAGGCACGTACATCCTGCGGGAGACATCCTCCCAGCGGGCGATTTCACCGTCGCCGATACCGGTCCGTTCACACAGTTCCAGTCGGCGCGGTGCGGGAAGCGCCCGGACCACGTCGGCTGCGCGGGCGACGACCCAGGCCGCGGTGACATTCGTGTACGCGTTGTCGTTCAGGCCCGGCACAGCCGATCCCGGGTACGCCTCGTGGTACTCGTCAGGCCCGACCACACCGCGGATCCGGTAGCGTCCCAACGCTTCGTCGTACGTGGCCGAGTCCGCCCAGAAGCGGGCGATCTGCGTCAGCATCTCGGCGCCCTTGGTCTCCAGGAACTCGGCGTCACCGCTCGCCTCGCAGTACTGCCAGATGTTGTAGGCGACGGCGGAGCCCACGTGGTGCTGAAGCCGGGAATGGTCGGGAATCCAGCGCCCGGAACGCGGGTTGAGGTGCAGCAGCTGGGTCTCCTCCCGGCCGTCGCTGCCGCTTTGCCAGGGATAACAGGCCCCGGACCGTCCGGCGTCGCGGGCGGCATTGCGGGCCGGTTCCAGCCTCCGGTAGCGGTAGAGGAGCAGGGCACGGGAGACTTCGGGAAAGTGCAGGTTCAGATAGGGCAGGACGAACAGCTCGTCCCAGAAGACGTGTCCGCGGTAGGCCTCTCCGTGCAGACCACGGGCCGGAACGCCCACGTCGAGATCCGCGGTGTGGGGTGACAGGGTCTGCAGTACATGGAAGAGGTGCAGCCGCAGGATGCGTCCCGCCTCTCCGGGCACGTCCAGGTCGGCTCTGCGCCACAATTGCCGCCAGGCGGCGGCGTGTGAGGTGAGAAGCGCCTCGAAGCCCGGCGCCCGGCCGACCCGGTCGACAGCGGCGTGCAGTGGATCGCTGATGGCCGGATCACGGGAAGTGTGCAGGGCCACGGTCTTGTCGACGACGGCGGTACGCCCCGTCGACAGGCTCAGGCGGAAGGTCTGGACGGCGCGCAGCGGCTCGTGAGCGGTGTGTACGCGTTCCGTGGCCTCTTCCGCGGTCGTACGGGCTGCCAGCCCGATGCGGATGTCCGACGTGCTGGTCCGGCAGCGCAGCCATACCGTGCCCGGGGCGGCGTCCCCGACGTCGACGTGGACGAGATGGCTTCCGTTCAGCTGCCGGTAGCGCGCCACACCGTTGTTGGTCACCGATCCGTCCAGGCAGGCTTCCACCTCGATGTCACCGGACCAGCCGTCGGCGGTGAACTCGGTGCGCAGCGCGGCAAGATGCGGGTCGGCCATGGAGACGAGACGCAGTTGCCGTACGTCCAGCGCGCGGCCGTCCTGAGCCACGTACCGCATCCTGCGCTCCAGCGTGCCCGTACGCAGGTCCAGAGTCTGGCCGTGCTCGACGAGTGCCCCACTGTCCGGCGTGAACCACTGAGCGGCCTCCTCTCCCCGGCCGGCTGCCGTGCGGAACCGAAGTGGCAGCCAGTTGGGCAGGTTGACCATGTCCTCGTTCTCGACCGGCCGCCCGGCCACGGTGGAGACGAGGCGGTTGTAGCAACCGGCCGCGTACGTGCCCGGGTGGTGCAGGGGGTCGGCCGCGCACTCGGGGGCCGCCCCGCGGGTCGCGAAATAGCCGTTGCCGAGCGTGCACAGCGCTTCCCGCAGCCGCTCCTTGGCCGGTTCGTACCCCGCGTACTCCCAGTTCCACTCGGGCATCGTCACTCCTTGACGTCCTCGGTGACCAGTTCGGACAGGTCCCGGACCACGATGTCCGCGCCGTGCCGCAGCAGCGCGGCACCGGTGTCCGGGCCCGCCGTACGGTCCACTCCCACCACCAGGCGGAATCCGCCGCGCCTGCCCGCTTCCACCCCGGCCAGGGCGTCCTCGACGACCGCGGCCTGCCCGGCGGGTACGCCGAGCCGACGGGCCGCCTCCAGGAAGAGCGCCGGGTCGGGCTTGCCCGGGAGGTGGAGCCGGGCGGCCTCGGAGCCGTCCACCAGAGCGTCGAAGAGCGGCAGGACTCCCGCGCGAGCGAGCAGCTCTGACGCGTGCCGGGACGCCGAAGCGGCGGCGAGGGGCACACCCCGCTCACGCAGCGCCCGCAGGAAACGCACGGTTCCGGGATAGGCATCGATGCCGCCCGTGCGCAGCCGCTCCGTGAAGATCCGCTCCTTGTACGCGGCCACGGCTGCGACCGTGCCGGTACCGGCCGGGTCGTCGGGCCGGCCGGGTGGCAGCGTCAGACCGCGGGACGCGAGGAACGAGGCAGCGCCGTCCAGGCGCGACTTGCCGTCCACGTAACGAAGGTAGTCGTCGCGGATGTCGAACGGCCGTCCGAGCCGGGGTTCCGCGGAAACGTGGTCCCGCAGACAGGCTTGGAAGGCCACCTTCCAAGCCGCTGCATGAACCCGCGCCGAGTCGGTGATCACACCGTCGGTGTCGAGGACGACCCCGCGCACCCCGCGCCAGGCTGCGGTCCGGCCGCTGCTCACGGCCACCATGCCCGGTGGACGGAACCGAACCCGACGGCGTTCGGACATAACGTCATCTCGGGTCTCCTGTTCGGTACGCAACTGGTGTCCCCCGGCCGGGCCAGTGTCCGAGCGACGCCGGGAGAAGCGGTGTCGGAGAAGCCGTCGGTTCTCCCGCACACGGGCATGCCTCCGCACATCCTGCCGAGCCCCCTGGTGCGCCCGGTGGAGGACACGCAGCCCCATGGGTCCCCGTTGACGGTCGATTCGTGGACGGCCGGGTACCCGCAGCCGTGGCGGCAGTCTCCGTGACCGGCCCGAACCAGCTCCGAATACCCCCCAGGGTATTCCTGTTAGAGTGAGGGACAGATACCCCCGGGGGTACATTTTCTGGAAGGAGCCGTAGCCGTGTTCTTCGTCGACACCTTGAAATTCGAAGGCCTGGGCAACCGCAGCTACCTGGCCGGCGGGCCGAGTACCGCAGTCGCGGTCGATCCGCCGCGGGACATCGATCAGGTGGTCGCGGCCGCGGCCCGGCGGGGGGTGCGGATCGCGTACGTGGTGGAGACCCACCTCCACAACGACTACATCACCGGCGGGCTGGAACTGGCCCGTGTCAGCGGGGCCCGCTACCTGGTCCCGGCCGGCGCTTCCGTGTCCTTCGCCCGCACGCCGGTCGCGGACGGGGACAGCGTCGCGGTCGACGAGAGCCTGACACTGCACGCGCTGGCCACTCCCGGTCACACGCCTCACCACACCTCCTACGTCCTGGAGGAGGACGGCCGCGGAGTGGTGGCCTTCACCGGCGGGTCATTGCTGATCGGCACGGTGGGACGGCCCGACCTGGTGGAACCGCGGCTGACCGGGCAACTGGCCCGCGCCCAGCACGCCTCCGCCCACCGCCTGGCCACCGAGCTCGACGACGACGTGGCCGTGCTGCCCACGCACGGCTTCGGCAGCTTCTGCTCCTCGTCCCAGGCCGAAGGGGAGGCCACCACGATCGGCGCCGAACGGGAGAACAACGAGGCGCTGACCCGCGACGTGGACACGTTCGTCGCCGAGATGCTGGCCGGTCTGGACGACGTACCGGCCTACTACGCGCACATGGGCCCGGCCAATGCCGCCGGGCCCGCCCCCGTGGATCTCACCCCGCCGCGTCAGGCAGACGCCGCTCAGATCGCTCAGCGCCTGGCGGCCGGGGAATGGGTCGTGGACCTGCGCAACCGCGTCGCGTTCGCCCAGGGGCACGTCGCAGGGTCGTTCAACTTCGAGGGTGGGGGGAAACCGGCCACCTACCTGGCGTGGCTGATCCCGTGGGGCAAGCCCGTCACCCTCCTGGGCGACACGCCTGAGCAGATCGCCGACGCGCAGCGGGAACTGGTCCGGGTCGGCATCGACCGCCCGGCCGCCGCGGCCACCGGAGACCCGCTCGACTGGGTGGCCCGCGAGCAGGAACTGCGGTCCTTCCGGCGCGCCACGTTCGCCGAGCTGAGCACCGTCCGCCAAGACGGTCGGGACATCGTGGTACTTGACGTGCGCCGTGACTCCGAGCGCTCCGGCGGATACATCGACGGCTCGGTGCACGTCCCCATCCACGAGCTGCACGGCCGTCTCGACGAGGTACCGCCAGGCGAGGTCTGGGTGCACTGCGCGGGCGGCATGCGCGCGGCGATCGCCGCCTCGCTCCTCGACGCGGCCGACCGCGCCGTGGTCGCCGTCGACGACGGCTTCGACGCCGCGACCGAAGCCGGGCTGCCCCTCGCCCTGCCCGACACGGACTGACGCCCGACCGCACCCGCCCTGACACGGAGTGATCACCCATGTTCTTCCGACGCCGCCGCGCCGGCCGCCGCACCCCTGCCCAGGCCCAGTACCAGGCCCACCAGAGCACCGCCGACGGCCGGCCCGTCATGCTCGACGTCCGCGAAGGCCCCGAATGCAGGGCTGGGCACGCGCCGGGCGCACTCCACCGGCAGCCGATCAGCCTCATGGCGGGGGCCACCGGTGTCATAGCGTGAGCCTGTTGATCCTCGCCCTCGCAGCGGGGGCCGTGGTCGGTCTGGCACTGGGCGCGCTGGGCGGTGGCGGCAGCGTCCTGGCGGTCCCTGCCCTGATCTACCTGCTCGGCTTCACACCGGCGGCCGCCACCACCGCAAGCCTCCTGATCATCACCGCCACCTCGCTCACCGCCCTGTACGGTCACGCCCGCAGCGGCCATGTGCGCTGGAAAGCGGGCGCTCTGCTCGCGGCCGCCGGGCTCCTGCCCGCGGCTGCGGCCGGGGCCGCGGCCTCCCGGCTGCCCCAGCCGGTGCTGACCATCGCGTTCGCCGCCGTCGCCGGGCTGGCCGCCGTCAGGATGCTGCGCCCCGCCCGCGAGGCGGTCGGCGGAGGCGCTGCTGCCCTGCGGTCGGCCAAAGCGGCCGGGACCGGTGCGGGGCTGGGCGCACTGACCGGGCTGCTGGGTGTGGGCGGTGGCTTTCTCGCCGTACCGGCCCTGGTCACCGTTCTGGCCTTCGAGATGCAGGCCGCGGTCGGTACCAGCCTTCTGGTCATCTCGGCCAACTCGCTCGCCTCCCTGGCCACGCGCGGCGCCACCGCCGGGGGCCTGGACTGGGCGGTGATCGCACCTTTCACAGGGGCCGCGATCCTGGGCGCCTGGGACGGAAAGCGCCTGGCCGCCAACGTCTCAGGGGCCCTCCTGCAACGCGCCTTCGCGGCGATGCTGCTGGGCGTGGCCGCGTTCATGCTCATCGATACGATGACGTGACCCCGCCCCCAACCTGGCGGGTTCCGGTCTAAGCCAGCGACAGGAAGAGTTTCTCCAGGCGAGCCCGCATCTGCTCACGATCGCCACTGGCGGCCATGTCCGCATCGGTCAGACAGTGCTGGAGACCGGTGGCGATGATCGCGAAACCCGCCTTGTCCAGTGCGCGGGAGGCCGCGGCGAGCTGCGTGACCACGTCCTCGCAGTCCCGGCCCTCCTCGATCATCTTGATCACTCCGGCGATCTGGCCCTGCGCCCGGCGCAGCCGGTTGACCACTGTCTTCAGTTCCTCGGCCGCCATCGCCAGTTCCACAGCCACTCCTTCGATATACCCCTGTGGGTATCCTACCCCGAGGGACGCATCCCGAAATGAAGAGGAATATCCAGTGAGCACCACTGCCATCGCCCCCGACCGGGCCCGCGCCAGGCTGCACGAGCTGACCGTCATCGACGTGCGCACGCCCGGCGAGTACGCCTCCGGCCACCTGCCCGGCGCCCACAACATCCCCCTCGACCACCTCGCCGCCGCCCTGCCCGCGCTGAAGAAGGCGGCCGCCCGCGGCGATCTCCTCGTGGTGTGCGCCTCCGGCGCCCGCTCCGCACAGGCCTGTGCGGCACTCGCCGAGCACAGCATCGCGGCGGCCACCCTCACCGGCGGTACCACCGCCTGGAGGCAGCTCGGCCACGACATCCACCGACCCGACGACGCCGGCGCGACCTGGGCCATGGAACGTCAGGTCCGCTTCGCCGCGGGAGCCCTGGTGCTGGCCGGACTGCTCACCGGACAGCGCCGGCCGGCCGCACGCTGGCTGTCCGCGGGCGTCGCCGGGGGGCTGGTTTTCTCCGCCCTCACCGACACCTGCGGCATGGCCCGCGTCCTGGCCAAGCTCCCCCACAACCAGCCTCGCGCCACAGATCTGCAGGCCACCCTCGCGTCCCTGACCGACTGAGCCCGGCGCACGCGCCGACGCCGGCGTCACCGCACGCGGGCAACTCCTGCGACGGTCGGCCTCAACGGCGTACGCGCGGCATCCCGAGGCCGATCCAGGAGATGATCTCGCGCTGGATCTCGTTGTTCCCGCCGCCGAAGGTGAAGATGACGGCGCTGCGGTACCCGCGTTCCAGTTCTCCGTGCAGGACGGCGCCCGCCGATCCCTCCTTCAGCGGGCCTGCCGCGCCGACGACCTCCATCAGCCAGGCGTAGGCGTCGCGGCGTGCCTCGGAGCCGTAGACCTTCACCGCGGAGGCGTCGTGGGGGGTGAGCGTGGCGTTCTGGAGAGCGGACACCATCTGCCAGTTGAGGAGCTTCATCGCGTCGAGCCTGGTGTGGGTCTTCGCGAGGCGTCCGCGGACCCAGCCTAGGTCGATGACGCGGCGCCCGTCGGCGAGCTTGGTACCGGCTGCCCAGCGCTGGACGTTGTGCAGCGCGCGGATGGCCATGGTCCCGTGGGCGGCGAGGGTGACCCGTTCGTGGTTGAGCTGGTTGGTGATGAGCCGCCAGCCCTTGTTCTCTTCGCCGACGCGGCGGGAGAGGGGGACGCGGATGTTCTCGTAGTAGCTGGCGGTGGTGTCGTGCGAGGCGAGAGTGTTGATGAGGGTGCAGGAGTAACCGGGATCGCTCGTCGGCACGAGCAGCATGGTGATGCCCTTGTGGGGCGACGCGTCCGGGTCGGTGCGGACGGCGAGCCAGACCCAGTCCGCGGTGTCGCCGTTGGTGGTCCAGATCTTCTGCCCGTTGACGACATACTCGTCGCCCTCGCGCACGGCGCGGGTCTTCAGCGCGGCGAGGTCGGTGCCCGCGTCGGGCTCGCTGTACCCGATCGCGAAGTCGGTCTCGCCGGAGAGGATCCCGGGGAGGAAGTACGCCTTCTGTTCGTCCGTACCGAATTGCATGATGGTCGGGCCCACGGTGTTCAGGGCCATCAGCGGCAACGGCACGCCGGCCTGTGCGGCCTCGTCGAAGAAGATGAACTGCTCCATCGGCGAGAGCCCTCGCCCGCCGTACTCCGCGGGCCATCCGACACCCAGCCAGCCGTCCGCGCCGAGGCGGCGGACGGTGGCGCGGTAGAAACGCTTCTGCGCCGCCGGTTCGGCGTACCGGGCGTAGGCGTTGTCGGGTACGAGCTCGGCGAAGTACGCACGCAGGTCGGCGCGCAACCGCGTCTGCTCAGGCGTGTATTCGAGGTGCACGGCCCCTCCAGAGTCTCGCGTTCCCTACGGCGGCGCACACACTAGAACGCGTTTCAAAAATCTGGAAGGGCTTCCCGCACCCGATCGCTGTCGTTCCGCTGGTCCGCCGGCAGTTCGGACATCGTCCCGGCTGCCTCCGCACAGCAGGTGTGGAAGACCCGGGCGACAGGGGCGCCCGTCGGCCGCAGGGCTGCGGGAAGCGCGCCCACCCGGAACAGGTGCCCATCAGAATGTCGCCCATGGTCAGTCGGTGGACAGCGCCTCCAGGAGCTCACCGACCTGTGGTGAGGGAAGTGCCTTGGCGACATCGGCCTGGGCGACCATGCCGACCAGCCGGTGGCCGTCGAGCACGGGGAGCCTGCGCACCTGGTGCCGCGTCATTGTGCGGAGCACCTGCTCGACACTGTCGTCAGCCTGCACGAACACCGGCTCGCCCTGGGCGAGTTCGGCCGCCTTCGTCACGTTCGGGTCCTTGCCCGCGCCGATTGCACGCACCACGATGTCGCGGTAGGTCAGCATGCCCATGAGCTTGTCGTCCGTACCGCAGACGGGCAGGGCGCCGACACCGAGCCGCGTCATCGTCCTCGCGGCGTCCGCCAGGGTTTCCTGATCACCCACGCACTCCGTGCCCTTGGACATGATCTGGCGTGCGGTCGTCATCGTCCCTCCCGCCGCGGAATTGACGGCCCGTTCGCTGGAATCCGCCGGGGGCCCGGACGAGGACCCGGCAGCCGTTCTGCGGCGGTGGCTCGTGTCGCACCACGGGTAGCGACGGCTGCGCCGGCAGGTGCAGACGGCCACCATGAACCGGTCGGAGCGGGCGGTCGTGCCGTCCGCCAGCGTGATCTCGACCGGCCCCTCCACGAGCACCGGGCCGTGCGGGTCCACGACGACCCGCCGTGCCGTACGGCCGCCTTGTCCACGGGAACTCTCAGCTGCGCCAGGCACGGATCACCACCAGTTCCTCCTTCTCCTCGCCCGGGTCCACCAGACCCCGCGCCTGCAGCCACGCGGCGTGCCGCCGCATCACCGGCCCGTACGGCACCGCCTCGCGGGCCACGGGCCCGGCGCGCAGCCCCTGGGCGGTCAGGGCCTCCACGGTCGCGTCCACACCGGACAGCGCCGACTGCACGAGCAGGAGTACGCCGCCGCTCCTCAGCAGGGGCGGCGCCTGTACACACAGCCGGTCCAGCACCGCCCGGCCGTCCGCGCCAGCCCACCAGGCCAGGTCGGCTCCCTTCGACGGTACGCCGCCGGGCGAAGCGACGTACGGTGGGTTGGAGAGGATCAGGTCGAAGCTCCGCCCCGCGAACGAGCTCAGCAGGTCGCCGCGGTGAACCCGGATCGGATGTCCTCGCAGCCGGGCATTGAGCCGGGCCGCGAGGACGGCTCTGCGCGACAGGTCGGTCGCGGTGACACTGGCCGCGCCGCACTGGGCGGCCACCAGGGCGAGCGCACCCGTACCGGTGCCGACGTCGAGTACGTCGGCACCGGGCATCCGCGGCTCCTCCCGGGTCACCCGTGCGAGGAGTTCGGTGTCTTCCAGTGGGGCGTAGACACCAGGTGGTCTGAGTAGGCGCATGGGACGGGGGTACCTCGAAGAGCCCTGGTCATAACGGCCCCTGCCGTAAGGAGCTACAAATGAGGGATGACCCCGCCCGCCCCCATTCGTACTGGATGGAGTACGGCGACGCAGCGGCCCACCCCCCGCCGCCCGACGGCCTCGACGTGGACGTGGCGGTGATCGGCGGAGGCATCGCGGGGATCTGCACCGCCTGGGAGCTGGCCCGGGCCGGAAAGAGTGTGGCTCTGCTGGAGGCGGACCGTATCGCCGCTGGGGTCACCGGCAACACGACGGCCAAGCTTTCGGCGCTGCACGGGATCATCTACCAGCGGCTCCGCGGCACGCGCGGCAAACAGGGCGCCGCGCTGTACGCGCGTTCACAGCAGGACGCCATCGGACATGTGGTGGCCGTCTGCGAGGAACTCGGGATCGATTGCGATCTGGAGCGCACCCCGGCCTTCACCTACGCCGAGACGCACGCGCAGGCCCTCACGGTCGAGACGGAGGCGGAGGCCGCGCGCGCCGCCGGCCTGCCCGCGTCGTTCGTGAAGGAGACCGGTCTGCCGTTCCCCGTCGCGGGCGCGGTGCGCGTGGAGGAACAGGCGCAGTTCCATCCGCGCAAGTACCTGTACGCGCTGGCCGCCGATCTGGAGCGGCGCGGCGGGCAGATCTTCGAGGGCACCAGGGTCGTCGGGCTGCGCGAGGGCGAACCGTGCCGGCTCACGACCGAGGACGGCCGCACCGTCTCGGCCCGCGATGTCGTGGTCGCCACGCACTACCCGGTCTTCGACAGGTCACTGCTCTTCCCCCGCCTGAAGCCGCACCGCGAGCTGGTGGTGGCCGGGGTGATCCCGGCCGCGCAGGACCCCGGGGGGATGTATCTGACGCCCGCGGGATCGACGCGTTCGGTGCGGACCGCTCCGCACGGCGAGGGCGAGCGGCTGCTCATCGTGACGGGTGAGAAGTTCACCCCTGGAGCGGGCCGTGTCGAGGAACGGTACGAACGGCTGGAACAGTGGACCACGCAGCGCTTCCCGGACGTACGGCTCACGCACCGGTGGGCCGCCCAGGACAACGAACCGACGGACGGCGTGCCCTTCGTGGGCGCGCTGCATCCGCGCGCGCACCACGCCTTCGTGGCGGCCGGCTTCAACGGCTGGGGCATGGCGAGCGGTGTGATGGCCGGCAAACTGCTCGCCGCGCGGATCACCGGGCAGAAACTCCCCTGGACCGACCTGTACGACCCGGTACGCCTCCAGCCGCTGAAGGAGGCCCCGGCGCTGATGCGGTTCCAGGCCGCGGCGGCCGGGCACTTCGTGGGCGACCGGCTGCCCTTCGTCACGGGTAGCGGGCCCGCCTCTGCCATCGCGCCCGGCTCGGGTGCGGTGGTGCGCAGCGGCGCCCGTCACGTGGCGGTGCACCGTGACGACGCGGGTGAGCTGCACGCGCTGTCGGCCCGGTGTACACACCTGGGCTGTCTGGTGCGGTTCAACGACGGCGAACGCACCTGGGAGTGCCCGTGCCACGGCTCCCGGTTCGGGATCGGCGGCGAGGTGCTCCAGGGGCCCGCCGTACACCCGCTGGAACGGGTCCATGATTTCGAGGACGAGGACACATGACGGCTGCCGCCGAGCTGCCCCCCTCTCGCGGTCCCCTGTCGCGCGCCGTGCGGGAGATACTGCTCGGGACTCCTCCGCCCGCCGGCCCGCTGCTCGACGAGGCCGCTTGCGCGGACCCGTTCGGGGACGATCTCCAGTTGGCCCTCTACATGGCGTACGAACCGCACTACCGGGGCTTTCGGGGTGTCTCCGACGCACGGGAGTGGGACCTGGACCTGCTGCGGCTGCGCGGCGCCATGGAGGGCGTGTTCCTGGGCGCGCTGCGCGAGACGGCGTCCGGCGGGGACGACGTGACGGCCGAGCTCGACGCGCTGCTCGTCGAGCCGGTGGAGGGGCACGGCGTTTCGCACGAACTGATGCACGACGGCACCTGGGAGCGGATGCGTGAGTACCTCGCCCACCGCTCGCTCTACCAGCTGAAGGAGGCCGACCCGCAGGCGTGGGTGATCCCCCGGCTGGAGGGGCAGGCGAAGGCTTCGCTGGTGGCGGTGGAGTTCGACGAGTTCGGCGGCGGCCGCGGCGCGCACGTGCACGCGAGGCTCTTCGCCGGCCTGATGGAGGGCGCGGGGCTGGACGCGCGCTACGGCCTGTATCTGGAATTCGCGCCCGCCGTCACCCTCGCCCCCGTCAACGCCATGACGCTCTTCGGACTGCGCCGGGCGCTGCGCGGAGCCTCCGTGGGGAACTTCGCCACGCTGGAGATCACCTCTCCGCCGGGCGCGCGCCGGATGGCGAAGGCCCTGGAGCGGCTGGGCGCCGGCGAGGAGTGCACGCGTTTCTTCACCGAGCACATCGAGGCGGACGCCGTGCACGAGCAGGTGATGCGCCGCGATGTGATCGGGGATCTGCTCGCCAGGGAGCCGGAGCTGGCCGGGGACGTCGCGTTCGGCATCCGGGCGAGCGTGCTGCTGGAGTCGCGCTGGGAGGAGCACGTCCTCGGCGCGTGGCGGGAGGGCGGGGGTTCGCTGCGTCCCGGCGCGCCCGGCATCAGCGGCCCGGCCCGGCCCCGATGAGTTCCAGAGCGTGTGTCAGGCCGTTCGGGCGATGCACGCCCTCTGTGGGGCGCGTACGGGTCCAGCCGGGCCCGGCTACCAGCACGGCGGGCCTGGTGCGCGCGCCCCTGATGCCCCGGGCCGTGGCGCGTACGAGGCGGGCCAGGGCGCGGTCGGCCGTGGCGCGTGTCTGGGACCAGAGCACGACGCTGAGCGGCCCGGTCCTGCGTACGGCCTCGGACAGGGCGCCGACGGGCACCGCGGCCCCGAACATCCGCACCGGCGTTCCGCGTTCGCCGAGGGCCGCGGCGAGGGCCTCCAGGGCGAGGGTGTGCGCCTCCCCCGGGGCGCAGGCGAGCAGGACCGGGGGGTCGTGGCTCTCCGTGCCGCCCGTGGGGCGATGGTGCCGCAGGGCGCAGGAGATGTGCCACGACAGGAGGTGTTCGGCCTCTACGTACCGTTCGCCGGCCTCGTCGCCGCCGGTGGCCCACGTGCGGCCGATGGCGCGCAGGGCGGTCGTCATCACGTCTTCCCAGGCTCGGACGAGTCCGTACTCGGCGACGGCGGAGGCCAGGAGAGCGTCGAGCCGCGGCGAGTCGAGCCGTACGGCGGCCCGGGACAGACCGCGCGCCACCCGTGTGACGTCCGCGCCGTCCGCGCCGTCCGCACGCAGCGCCCTGTCGGCCTTGTCCTCCGTGTACGCCGTGTACGCCGGTGACGTCCCGCCCGGAGCGGTGCCGGCGGGCGGCGCGTTCCCAGGGGACGCGTTGCCGGTCGTCCTCGGACCGGGGACGACGGCTGGGGGGAACGGGCCGTCCTGCGCCGCGTCCCGGGAACGGGCCAGCCGGGCGGCCTCGGCCGGCGCGACGCCCCGGGCGGTCAGCAGGCACATGCGCTCCAGTACAGCGACATCGGCGGGGGTCCAGCGCCGGTGCCTGCCGCCTTCCCGTGCGGCGGGCCCGAGCCCGTAACGCCGGTCCCAGGACCGCAGTGTCGTCGGCGCGACACCCAGCCGCAGGGCGAGCGCCCCGGTGGTCAGTCCGGCGTCCTGCGAGGGCTGTCGTGCCACGTCCATGCACGGACGATACGACGCACGAACGACGCGGGTTGCCCACTCCGGCGAGCCCACCCGAAGGTGTTCCCGTGCAGGACGGCGGCGGGTCGGCGAATCCCGGTGGCATCCGTGTGGTCGGTGACACGGATGCCACCGGGGACCAGGGCGTGCGGGACGTGGAGTCACGTCCCGCACACGCGGAACGGGCCGCCGCGCAGGGAGGCGTCACGGGTGCAGCGGCCCCCGTGGCGCCGGGCGGCCGCCCGGCCCTCTTCAGGGCTCCCCCCGGGGCCGGGCGGCCCGAGCACGCGCTCCGCCCCGCACAGAACGGCCTGTGCGGGGCGGAGCGCGTGAGTACCGGTGTGGCGTCGTGCGGCACTAAGGAAGCTGTGTGTCGATCGCCGCTCGGCCCTCCTTCTCCAGCCGGCGCCTTGCCCACTCCAGAGTCGCCGGGGTCACGTCGCGCCCCGAGGAGAGCACCAGGTCCTCGGGCGTGACGTCATCGGTGGCACCGGTGTGCAGCAGGCTGTCGGGTGTCACCTCCGACGGCTTCGGCCTCGAAACGGATTCCTCGCTCATACCGCCTCCTTGTTTCGTCCTCAGTGGGCATTCTGGTTCTCGCGTACCCGCACCGCATCCGGTGAACATCCCGCGGCCCTGCGGTGTTCTCACGTTCCGGATGCGAGGGGCGGCCGCCTGCGGGAGCGTGGGCAATGTGGGCAGCCCAATCGGGCCGAACGAGGCACGGAGTGGGACACATGAGCGAAGACAACACGGTTCCCCCCGAGGACGACGGCGTTCTGGACGCACAGGACACGCTCGAGAGCGACGACCTGGAGTACGACCCCCTCGACGCGGGCATCGCACCCCCCGAGCACTGGTCACCCGCGGAGTTCTTCGGCAACACGGCGGAGGAGGCGCACCAGGGCGAGTCGCTGGACCAGCTGCTCTCCGAGGAGGAGCCGGACATCGATCCGGACGCCCCCGACGAGGACGAAGAGGAAGACGAACTCAAGGGCCTCGACGAAGAACTCGAGGGTCTCGACGAGGAACTGGAAGACATGTAGCCGACGGCTACGCGGGCGACTGGCCCTGACCGGCCGGACCGCCCTGCCCGCCCTGCCCCTCCTGCCCGCCCTGCCCGAAGCGCCGCTCGAACCGCGCGATCCGCCCCTCCGTGTCCACGGCCCGGGCCTTGCCGGTGTAGAACGGGTGGCTCTCCGAGGAGATCTCGACATCGACGACGGGGTACGTGTTGCCGTCGTCCCACTCGATGGTGTTGTCGCTGGTGGCCGTCGACCGGGTGAGGAACGCGTATCCCGCGGCCCGGTCCCTGAAGACCACTTGCTGGTAGGAGATGCTGGCGTCCGGCTTCACATCTGGCTCCTTGCCTCGTAGTACGGGGGTAAGCGCGTACGGGTCGGGCCTTCCCAGGCTAAGCCGGACGGCGCCGGTCGGCATCCGTCGCCGCCGCGCCCCCTCTCCCGTGCCCGGCAGGCCCCCTGAACGTGGCGCGGTAGGCGCTCGGCGAGACCCCCAACGCGGCATGCAGATGCTGGCGCAGCGAGACCGCCGTACCGAAGCCGGCCGCGGCCGCCACCCGGTCGACGGGCAGGTCCGTCTCCTCCAGCAGCTGCCGGGCACGGTCGACGCGCTGCCCGGTGAGCCACTGGAGCGGCGTCTGTCCGGCCTCCTCGCAGAACCGGCGCGAGAACGTGCGGGTGCTCATCGCGGCGCGGTCGGCGAGCTCACGCAGGCTGACGGGGCGGTCCAGGTGCCGCAGGGCCCACGCGCGGGCGGGCCCGGTGGACGACCGGCGGGGGGCGGTGACGGGCCGCGCGATGTACTGCGCCTGGCCTCCGTCCCGGTGCGGCGGGACGACCGTGCCGCGGGCCACCTCGTTGGCGACCGCCGAGCCGTGGTCGCTGCGGATCATGTGCAGGCACAGGTCGATTCCGGAGGCGACACCCGCCGCCGTGAGTACGCCGTCCTCGTCGGTGTAGAGCACGTCCGGGTCGACGCGCACGTCCGGGTGGAGCCGCTGGAGATCGGCGGCGGAGCGCCAGTGCGTCGTGGCGCGCCTGCCGTCGAGCAGCCCGGCCGCCGCGAGGACGAAGGAGCCGGTGCAGATGGAGGCGATGCGGGCGCCCGGGCGGATCCGGCTCAGGGCCTTCGCCAGGCCGGGCGGCAGGTGGGGCGCGGCGCGGGGCGTGTAGTCCTCGTCGGACGCCGGGACCATCACGGTGTCGGCCTCGGCGAGGAGGTCCGTACCGTGCGCGACACGAACGGTGACGTCGGCGTCCGTGCGCACGTCGCCGGGCTCGGGGGTGCAGGTCAGGACCTCGTACAGGGGCTGACCCGAGGCAGTGAGAGCCTGTCTGAACAGGCGGTGGACGATGCCCAGTTCCATGGTGAGCAGACCGTCCCGGACGAGGACGGCGACGCGGTGCGGGTCTCCCGAGCTCCTGAACCCTGGCAGGGGCGGCGTACTGACTGACATGGCGAGATTCTTTCACATGGCGACCATCTCGCCACTGGTCCGGGGCGGCCCACGGGCGCAGGGTCGGACGCATGGTTGAGATCACTCGCATCAGGGAGAGTTCACGGAAGCGGCCGCCTGCCCGGACACGGGTGCACCGGGCCTGGGTGGTCGCCGCGGTCGCCGCCCTCGCGATCGTCACGGCCGGGGCCTTCACCACCATGGCGGGCCTACTGGTCGGCCCGCTCCACCGGGAGTTCGGCTGGTCGCGCTCCACGATCGGGGTGGGCGCGTCGGTGAACATGGTCCTGTACGGCCTCACCGCGCCGTTCGCGGCGGATCTGATGGACCGCTTCGGGATGCGCCGGGTCGTCGGAGGCGCGCTCGGCGCCGTCGCGACGGGGGCGCTGTTCACCACGGTCATGACGGAGCCCTGGCAGTTCGTACTCTGCTGGGGCGTCCTGGTCGGTACGGGCTGCGGGTCGATGGCGATGGCGTTCGCCGCGACCGTCACCGAGCGGTGGTTCGTACGCCGCCGCGGACTGGTCACCGGTGTGCTCACCGCGGCGGGCGTGTTCGGGCAGTTCGTGTTCCTGCCGTTGCTCTCCTGGGTCGTCGAGCGGTACGCGTGGCGCGCCGGAACGGTGACGCTCGTGGTGGCGGCGCTGGTCACCCTGCCGCTCGTGCTCCTGCTGCTGCGCGATCGTCCGACGGATGTCGGACTACGGCCGTACGGGGCACACGAGGTCGCCGCGATTGCTTCCCGGGAACGGCCCGCGCCCGTTCCCGGGCCGGCGCGGCGAACCGTATCCGTGCTCGTACGGTCGGCGCGCACCGGTCCCTTCTGGCTGCTGGCGACGACCTTCGCGATCTGCGGCGCGTCGACGAACGGCGTCATGTGGACCCACTTCACCCCCGCCGCGCACGATCACGGCATGCCCGCCACCGTCGCCTCGTCGCTGCTCGCGACGATCGGCGTCTTCAACGTCGCGGGAACCGTCGCCTCGGGCTGGCTGACCGACCGTTTCGACTCCCGGCGCCTGCTCGCGGCGTACTACACGCTGCGCGGCCTCACGCTGCTCGCCCTGCCCCTGCTGCTCACGGCCGACGCCGGGACGCCCCTGGTCGCGTTTGTCGTGGTCTTCGGGCTGCTCGACGTCGCCACGGTGCCGCCGACGCTCGCCCTGTGCCGGGAGTTGTACGGCAGGGACAGCGCCGTCGTCTTCGGCTGGGCAGGAGCGGCCCACCAACTGGGCGCCGGACTGGCCGCGTTCGCCGGCGGCGCGGTCCGGGACGCGTTCGGTTCGTACGACCCGCTCTGGGTGGGGGCCGGCGCGCTGTGCGGGGCGGGTGCGCTGCTGGCCCTGATGGTCGGACGGCCGCGCGCGGCGGCATGAGGAGGACCCGGCGGCCTACCCCGCCCAGGGGGCACGCAAGCAGCGCCGACCAGAATTCAGGCAAAAGCGTTAGTACATAGGGAAACTGACCGTAATCGGCCTGTACGGTTCACCGCATGGACGGGGTTCGGGGCGCATGCCCCTTCGGGGAAGAACTGCGGCGTCTGCGAAGCGAGCGCGGCATCTCGCTCACCGCGCTGGCCCGGTCGATCCACTACAGCAAGGGCTATCTGAGCAAGATCGAGAACGGTGGCAAGCCGCCGACACCCGACGTGGCCAGGCGCTGTGACGAGGCACTGGGCGCGGGCGGCGCCCTGGTGCGGCTGGTGGCCGACGTACCCCCCGCGCGTCGGCCGGCCCCGCCGCAACTGCCCGGCCCGGCCGACGTGGTGTGCCCGTACCGGGGTCTCGCGTCCTTCGGCCCCGAACACGCGCGGTGGTTCTTCGGGCGGGAGCGGGCGACGGCCGAGCTGGTGGGCCGGCTCGCCGAGCGAGCGGGCAGCGGCCCGCTCGCGGTGGTCGCCTCCTCGGGGGCGGGCAAGTCCTCGTTGCTGCGGGCCGGTCTGTTGCCCGCGCTGCGGCGCGGGGCGCTGCCCGTCGAGGGGTCGGGCGGCTGGCCGGTGGTGGTGTGCACGCCCACCGCGCATCCGCTGAAGGAACTGCTGCGGTGCGTGACGGAGGCGCTGGGGACGGGCCTCGGGGCGAGTCCGGAGTCGTTGCGGGCGCGGCCGCGGGAGCTCGCCGACGCCGTACGGCCGCTGCTGGCGGCGGGGCCGGGGCGACTGGTGCTGCTGGTGGACCAGTTCGAGGAGACGTTCACGCTGTGCGCGCAGGAGGCGGAGCGGCGCGCGTTCGTGGCCGTACTGTCCGCCCTCGCCTCCCCTGCCGAGGGGGACGACGCGTGCCCGCCCGGTGTCGTGGTGCTGGGGGTCCGGGCCGACTTCAGCGGCCGGTGTCTGGACCATCCGGAGCTGGCGGCCGTCTTCTCGCACGGCCTGTTCGCGCTCGGCCCGATGACCGGCGCCGAACTGCGTGAGTCCATCACGCTCCCCGCCCAGCGCGCGGGGCTCACTTTGGAGGCCGGTCTCGTCGGCCTGCTGCTGCGCGATGTGGGAGCCAGGGGCGCCGGGCAGGGCGGTCAGGACGACCTCACGCCGGCCTCGCCCGGCGCGCTGCCTCTGCTCGCCCACGCGTTGCTGGTCACCTGGCAGCAGCGCACCGACCGGACGCTGACCGTCGCGGGCTACGAGACGACCGGCGGCATCCACGGCGCGATCGCGCGAACGGCCGAAGCCGTGTTCACCCGGCTCCAGCCCGCCGAGCAGGACACGGCGCGGCGGGTATTGGAGCGACTGGTCCAGGTCGGCGCCGGGGACGGCAGCGGCAATGGGGGCGGGGACAGCGACGCGGCGACCCGGCGCAGGGCGAGCCGCGAACTGCTACTGGAGCAACTGCCCGACCGCCGTGCGGTGGAGACGGCGCTCGACGCGTTCGTACGGGCGCGGCTGATCACCGTGGACAGCGACGCGGTGGAGATCACCCACGAGGCGCTGCTGCGTGCCTGGCCCCGGCTGCGCGGCTGGATCGGCACCAACCGGGCCGGGCTGCTCATCCACCAGCAGCTCGCCGAAGCCGCGGCCGAGTGGGTGCGCGAGGACCGCGATCCCGGACTCCTGTACCGGGGGACGCGGCTCGCCGCCGTACAGGAATGGGCGGAGCGGGCCGACGGAGGGGCCGGACTCGGTCCGTACGAAACCGAGTTCCTCGACGCGAGCCGCGCGCAGGAGGTGGCCGGGAAGCAGGCCCGGCGGCGCCAGGTCCGCACCCACCGCAGGCTGCTGGTGCTGCTGGGGGCGCTGCTCGTACTGGCACTGCTCGCGGGCGGAACGGCGTTCCATCAGAGGTCCCGCGCCGTCGACGAGCGCCGGGTCGCCCAGTCGCAGGCGATGGCGGTACGGTCCGGCGCGCTGGCGGCGGGGCAGCCCGAGGCGTCGGTGCGCCTGGCGGCCGAGGCGTACCGCACGGCGCCCACCACTGAGGCGCGCGGCGCGCTGCTCAGCACCCAGGCACAGTACTTCGCGGGTCGTCTCGCCGGGCACACGGGTCCGGTCAACGGTGTGGCGTTCAGCCCCGACGACAAGCTGCTGGCGTCGGCCAGTTCGGACGGCACCGTACGGCTGTGGGGAGGGGCGGACCACCGTCGTCCCGTGGACACGCTCACGGGCCACGGCGGCCCGGTCATCTCCGTCGCGTTCAGTCCGGACGGGCGGCTGATCGCGTCGGCGGGCTACGACGGGGCCGTACAGCTCTGGAATGTGGCGGACCGTCAGCAGGCCGGGACGCTGCTCGGCCACGGCGGCGCCGTGCGGTCGGTCGCCTTCGGTCCGGGCGGACGGACCCTCGTGTCGGGCGGCGCGGACCGGACGGTGCGCCTCTGGGACGTGCCGCGCCACCGGGTGCGGGCGACACTGCGGGGGCACACCGACAGCGTGTACGGGGTCGCGTTCGGCCCGGACGGGCGCAGCGTCGTATCGGGGGGCTCCGACCGTACGGTCAGGATCTGGGACGTGGCCGGGCGCAGGGCACGGGCGACGCTGCGGGGGCACACCGACGGCGTGCTGGGGGTGGCCTTCGGCCCGGACGGCCGCAGCGTCGCCTCGGGCAGTTCGGACCGTACGGTCAGGATCTGGGACGTACGCCGCCACCGCGTCCGCGCCACTCTCACCGGTCACAGCGACGACGTGAACGCGGTGGCGTACGGCAGGGACGGGGCCACCGTCGTCAGCGCCGGCGGGGACGGCACGGCGAAGGTGTGGGACACGGCGAGCCACCGGGTGACCGCCACGCTGGCCGGGCACACGGACTACGTGCTGGGGGCCGCCGTCGGCCGGGGCAATGTCGTGGCCACGGCGGGCTTCGACCAGTCGGCGGTGCTGTGGGACCTGGACCGGGCCGCGCTGACCGCGCGCCCGTTCGCCGAGGCCTGGCAGTCGGCGGTCGCGCCGGACGGGCGGCTGGTGGCGTCGGCGAGCGTGGATCGTTCGGTCAAACTGTGGGACTTACGCCGCCACAGACTCCTC
>NZ_JBSHNE010000003.1:168173-436451 GCF_053646035.1 Streptomyces sp. NPDC055287
TCACCACCCTCACCGGACACACCGGTTCCGTCTTCGGCGTCGCCTTCTCCCCCGACGGCCACCTCATCGCCTCCGCCGGCGCCGACCGCACGGTCAGACTCTGGGACGTACGCCGCCACCGACTCCTCACCACCCTCACCGGACACACCGGTTCCGTCTTCGGCGTCGCCTTCTCCCCCGACGGCCACCTCATCGCCTCCGCCGGCGCCGACCGCACGGTCAAGCTCTGGGACGTACGCCGCCACAGACTCCTCACCACCCTCACGGGCCATCAGGACTTCGCGAACGCCGTCGCGTTCAGCCCGGACGGCGCGACGCTGGCGGCCGGCGGCGACGACCTGACCGTGCGGCTGTGGGACGTGGCGGACCGCAGAGGGCGCGCTGTGCTGCGCGGCCACACGGGCTCGGTGCGCGGTGTGGCGTACAGCCGGGACGGGCGGACGCTCGCGAGCAGCGGCAACGACGGGACGGTTCGTCTGTGGGACACAGCGGACCACCGGGGCAGAGCGACCCTTGCGGGCCACAGCGGTGCGGTGCGGGCGGTCGCCTTCGGGCCGGGCACGGGCGCCGGGGTGGACGGCGGGCTGCTCGCGAGCAGCGGCAGTGACGGCACCGTGCGCCTGTGGGACACCGGTCGGCACCGGCTCACCGCCACGCTCACCGGCCACAGCGGCGCGGTGTGGGGCGTCGTCTTCGATCCGCGGACACACCAGCTGATCAGCAGCAGCAACGACGGCACCGTACGGCTGTGGAACACCGACGTCAGGGCTGTTTCCCAGGGCGTTTCCCGTTTCCTGCCGCACCAGGAGACAGCTGGATCCTCGACAGCCGCGGGCTTCACCACCCAGGCTCGAAGGGCCGGACCGAACGGACCGGAGCCGCCACACCGTAAGCCTGACGGAAACTGAACGGGGATCAGAAGCATGCGCAACCGATGGAGAGCGGCAACCGCGGCGGCAGCCGTCGCGCTGTCGCTCGTCGCCTGGCCGGCGGAGCGACCGGCACAGGCGGCGGAGCGACCGGGACAGGCGGCGACGCCGGGTACGACGGCCGCCGAAGGGTGCGACGTTCTCGCACCGGGAGCCTCGGTGGCCGCCGAGAAGGCGGTACGGACCGCCTGTTCGCAGATCGGCGTCTGGTACTCGTGGGGCGGCGGCCACGGCCCGGCTCCGGGTCCCACGTACGGGGTGGTGGACCCCACCGACCCCGCCAGCGAACACGACCCGCAGCGGCGGGGCTTCGACTGCTCGGGACTGGTCAGGTACGCCTACGCCGAGGCGACCGGCCGGGACATCCTGAACGGCACGGCCCACAGCCAGTACAACTCCCCGCACGCGACGGCCCGCTTCGGCGCCGCCGACGGGACCGGGCCGCTGGTCCCCGGTGATCTGCTGGTCTACGGGAACGCCCGCAAGGTCCACCACGTCGCGATCTACCTCGGTGCCGGAAAGATGGTCGAGGCGAGGCAGTCCGGCACCCGGATCACGGTCAGCGATGTGCGCCTGGGCGGCGACTGGTTCGGTGCTGTACGTGTCAACGGCTCTCCGGGGCAGGGCACGTTCAGCACGTGGGGCACGGATGTCTGGACGCATGCCGAGGCGTCCACGACGAGCGCGCGGGTGCACAGGTTCGCCGGGCCGACGTCCGTGCACGTCGAGTGCCAGAAGCACGCCCAGTCCGTCACCGCCGAAGGCATCACCAACGACGCCTGGTCCTATCTGCCGGACCACAAGGCGTGGATCACCAACATCTACATCAAGGGCCCGGCCTGGCTCGACGGCGTGCCCACCTGTCCGTAGGACGCACCACACCTCAAGGAGAAATCATGAACCCGAAGCTGAACCTTGCCAAGAAGCTCGCGATCACCGTCGCCGCGACCGCTCTGACGGCCGGCCTGGCGGGCGTGACCGCTCCGGCCACCGCCGCACCCGCCGGGCCCGCCGCCGAGTGCGGGGTCCGCTCGGACGGCAAGCTGTACTGCGGCAACCGGGCCGGAGCCAAGGGCTACGAGCACCGTTCGTACGCCTCGGCGGTGCGCGGCCGGATGAACACGACGTTCAGCTGGTTCCAGTGCTGGGGCCGTGGCGACAGCCACCCGGGCGGCAACAACATCTGGTACTGGACCAAGCTGGACAACGGCCAGTGGGGCAACATGGCGGCCGTGGACGTCCACACCTCGGTGGACCCGGCACCCGGCCTGCGCGAGTGCTGACCGCACTCACGCACTGAACAGCGGGCCGCCCCCAGCGGATGAGGGGCGGCCCGCTCCATGCGTCCGGCGGGACCGATCCGCCCTAGGCCGCGATGGCCACGGCAGCTTTGCTGAGCGCCGGTTCGGCGGCGGGGGCGGGGCTGTCGGCGAAGACGACGAGCCGCAGGACCGCGAAGCGGCCGATGCCCGCCAGTGCGGAAGCCGTGAGGTAGACCGCCTGCTCGGTCAGGACCGAGGGCGAGGACCGGACGGCGTACAGGGCGAAGAGGGCGCCGGTCGTGAAGGCGTAACTCACCAGGACCGTGAGGCCGGACTGCAGATGGACGCCCCAGCCGCCGCGTCCGCTGCGGAAGGACACCCGGCCGTGCAGTTCGGTGGCGATCAGGGTGGACACGACGGTGACCAGGGCGTTGGCGACGGCCAGCGGCATCCGGTCGGCGAGCAGCAGGAGCACACCGCTGGAGGCCAGCCCGACGCCGCCGCCGCAGACGACGAAACGTACGAAGGCCGCGATCATCGGCGGGAGCGGACGCGGGTGCGTGCGGGTCGTCACGGAAAGCCTCCGGGGAGCGGTTGAACCGTTACTGCGATTCCACTCCACGACCCGGTGATCGGGCATCACCCGGAGGACGGGGGCCCACCCCTGACTCGTGTAGGGGTTGACCCCACCACGGCCCTGGGGCAGGCCGCGGTGGGCGGCGCGCCGGGACACACACCGGCGGCCGGGTCGGTGCACGGGATCCGTGGCTCTCTGCGCCAGGGTTGGGCGAGCGAACCCACCACGAGGAGAGCCGCCGATGCCCACGACGACGTACCGCTACGACACGTTGAACGCCCTGTTCCTCAACTGCACGCTCAAGCGCTCGCCCGAGGTCAGCAACACGGAGGGGCTGATCGACAGGAGCCGGGGCGTGATGGAGAACAACGGGGTCACGACCGAGGTGATCCGCGCCGTCGACCTCGACATCGCCACCGGTGTGTGGCCGGACATGACGGAGCACGGATGGGAGTCCGACGCCTGGCCACGGCTGTACGAGCGCGTCATGGCGGCCGACATCCTCGTGCTGTGCGGGCCGATCTGGCTGGGTGACAACAGCTCCGTGATGAAGCAGGTGATCGAGCGGCTGTACGCGTGCTCCAGCATCCTCAACGACCGGGGACAGTACGCCTATTACGGCAGGGTCGGCGGCGCTCTCGTCACCGGCAACGAGGACGGAGTCAAGCACTGCGCCATGAACGTCCTCTACAGCCTCCAGCACCTCGGCTACACCGTCCCGCCGCAGGCCGACGCGGGCTGGATCGGCGAGGCGGGCCCCGGGCCCTCCTACCTGGACCCGGGCTCGGGCGGTCCCGAGAACGACTTCACCAACCGCAACACGGCCTTCATGAGCTGGAACCTGATGCACGTCGCAGCGATGCTGAAGCAGGCGGGCGGCATCCCCGCCCACGGAAACCAGCGCTCGGCGTGGGACGCCGGCTGCCGGTCGGACTTTCCCAACCCCGAGCACCGCTGAACGCCGCGCCCACGCCGTCAGCACGGCGAGCACCGCTGCACGCCCCCGAACGCCATCACCGCGCAGCGAAAGCCGCGCAACGAAAAAAGAACCACAGAAAAAAGACGCACAGCTCAAACCGGCAGAAACAGGGAATCAAGCAAGGAGCACGTCCGTACGGCGGGCCGCCGGCCGTCCCCTGCTTGTGCCGGGGGCGGCCGGCAGACTGGTCAAAAGGAGCCGGAGTCATGACGACGAACGACAACCGCACGGTCACCGCGGACAGCGAGGCTCCCGTGCACCGGGAACACGACGACCAGTCCTGGCAGGCGTCGGACGCGGCGCAGTACCACGCCGCGCAGGCCGCCCTCGAAGCGGTCCGGCCCCCGGAGCCCGCGGAGAAGGCGCTCAAGAAGGAACTCAACCAGCTCTGGCACACCTTCGAGACCCGCCCGGTGATCGGCCTGGCGCGCAGCATCGTCATGACGCTGGGAAACTGCACTCATGAGGAGGCGTTCCAGGTCCTGGTGGACGTCTCCCGGTACACCAACATCGAGCTCCGCGAGATCGCGCAGCGCCTCGTCGACAGCGTTGACGGACCGCCCCCCAGCGGTCCGCTGCGCACGGCTCTGCACAACGCGTTCGAACGGCTCGACGCCGGCACCGTCCGTCCCGACACCGCCGTGTGAGCAGGGGCCCGCCCCTGTCCGCGCGGATGCGGGGCGGGCCCGATCTCTCGGTGACGGGGCGGCTCGGGGCCGACGGGGAGGCGGAAACGCCGTCTCCGCCGGGCAGGGGTGAGGCGTGGTCACGCCGAGGCGGGGCCCTCGGGTTCGCCGCTCCTGTCGCGGTGGCTGAGGGCGCGCTGGGTCCGGCTGAGTACGCTGCCCAGGGAGCGGCCGCGCAGGGCGGCCCGGGCCGCGTTGGCGCCCGGAGCACCGTGGACACCGCCGCCGGGGTGTGCGCAGGCCGAGGCGAGGTAGAGCCCCTGGACGGGCGTTTCCGGGCGCCCCGTGCCGGGGACCGGGCGGAAGACGAGCTGCTGGTGGATGGCGGTGGTGCCGCCGTTGATCGCGCCGCCGTGCAGGTTCGCGTTCATCGATTCCAGCGTCGGAGGGGCGAGGACGCGACGGGCCAGGATCCGCGACCGGAAGCCCGGCGCGTACCGCTCGACCTGGGCCTCCACCCGGTCCGCCATCGCTTCCTGCTCGCCCTTGTCCCATACGCCCGTCAGGCCGTCGTCGCCCGCGTCGCCTTTGATCCGGTGCGGAACATGGGTGTACGCCCAGGCCGACTCTGTTCCCGCCGGTGAACGGGAGGCATCGGCCGTCGTCATCTGGCCGAACAGCGCGAAGGGCCGGTCGGGCACCTGGCCCGTCGCGATCTGCGCGGCGAACCGGGTGAGGGCGTCGACGCCGTCGGCCAGGTGCACGGTGCCGGCCGTCGACGCTTCCGCCGCGGTCCACGGCACGCGGCCGTCGAGGGCCCAGTCGACCTTGAATGTGGCGAAGTCCCACTGGAAGCCGCGCAGGTCCCTGACGAACCGGCTGGGCAGGTGCCGTACGTCGACCAGTCCCCCGTAGAGATCCGGCACGGCCACGTCCGCCAGCACGGCCCGCCGCGCCGGCACCGTCTCGCCGCCCGCGGTGCGCACGGCAACGGCGCGGCCCGCCCGCACGACGATCTCGACGACGCGCTCGCCGCACCGTACGGCCCCGCCGCGCTCCTCCAGGCGTCGTACGAGCGCCGCCGTGAGCTCGCCCGCGCCACCGGCCGGTACGGGGAACCCGTAACTCTGGCCGAGCATGGACATGAGCCACCCGAAGCCGCCGCTGCCCGCCGCCTCCGGGGCGAGGTCGGCGTGCAGGGCGTTGCCCGCGAGCAGCAGCCTGCCCGCCTCGCCCTCGAACTCCTCCTCGCCCAGGCGGCGTACGGGCAGCAGCAGCGTCCGGGCGAGACGCAGTCCGCCCGCGCCGCGCAGCCTGGCCGCGAGCCGGACGGCGGAACGCACCGGCGGGAAGGGGGTGAAGAGGGAGGCGAGGATGTCGGGGCCGAGCCGGTCCCAGACCTCGCACAGTCCCTGCCACGCCGCTCCGTCGCCGGCGGCGAAGGCATCCAGCCCGGCGGCGGTGTCCGCGGTACGGCGCCGCAGGACCGCGCACCGGCCGCCGTCCAGCGGATGCGCCAGCACGCTGGGGGCGTGACTCCAGCGCAGCCCGTACTCGTGGAGGCGCAGGCGGGCCAGGACGGGGGACGCGGCGGCCAGGGGGTAGAAGGCGCTGAAGAGGTCGCTGACGTAGTCGGGGTGGACTCCCCGGTCGCTGCGTACCGCTCCCCCGGGCTCGGGCTGGGCTTCGAGGACCTCGACGGTCCACCCGGCGTCGGCCAGCACATTGGCGGCGACGAGCCCGTTGGGGCCCCCGCCGATCACTACGGCGTCCGGCATCGCTGCCTCCTGTTGACGCTGGGCCGCGCGGGTTCAGGACGGAGCGCCGGCGCGCCGCCGCGTCCCCTCTACGACCTTGGCCAGTCTGCCCAGCATGCTGCGGTGGCGCAGCTGGATCAGGGCGTCGAGCGCCGCGTTGTGCAGCGCGCCGCCCACTCCGCGCAGGGGGTGCTCGTCGAGGATGACCAGGGCGTGGTCCCCCCAGGGGCGGACCTCAATGGCGATCCGCGCGGTGCCGAGCGCACCGCTGTCGACTTCGAGTTCGAGCTCGTGCGGTGGTACGGCCCGGCGGACGATCGTCCTGCCCGTCAGCGTCCAGGGCCCGATGCACACGGTGTACTCGATCGACGCTCCCACGTCCGGCCAGTGGCCGTCGGCGGGCCGTGAGTCCGACGTGCCGACGACCCAGTCGCTGTACCGCGCCCCGTCCGCCAGGACCTCCCACACGGCCTCGGGTGAGGTACGGATCAGCTGATGACGTACAGCCATGGGTCCTCCAACGCCTCGAGAGAAACGATCACCGGCCCCCGAGTGCCCACCCTAGGGCGGCGTACGCCCGTCGACCTCCCGGAGGCGCGGACGGGCCCGGCAGGTGGCCTCCGCACGTACCCCCGCGGAGCCCGCCTGCCGCTCGCGGTCGTCGGTGAGGCAGGTGTCGCGATCGCCGACGCCGAGGGGCTGGCCGCGCTCTCGATGCGCGGCGTCGCGGCCCGGCTGGGCGTCGCCGCCATGTCGCCGCACCGCTATGTGACCAGCAAGGACGACCTCGTCCTGCTCATGGCCGACGCGGTGTACGGAGAACTGTCCCACCCGTCGGACGCCGACGCCCCCGAAGGCTGGCGGGCCCGGCTGGAACTGAGCTCACACACGCTGTGGTCGCTCTACCGCCGCCACCCCTGGCTCGCACACATCAGTCCCCTCACCCGGCCCTTGATGCTGCCGAACCTGATGGTCCACGCCGAGTGGGCGCTGGGCGCGCTGGACGGTCTCGGCCTCACCCCCGAGACCATGATGAATCTGCACGTGCTGGGCTACGGCTTTTTGCACGGCATGGCGGCCGACCTGGAACGGGAGGCTCAGGCCGAGGCTGCCACCGGCCTCTCGGAGAGCGACCGGATGGACCACCAGACACCCGCGCTGGAGGCGTTGGCGGCTTCCGGCGACTACCCGGCGTTCACCAGGGTCGCGGAGGCCCTGGCCGGCGGCTACGACCTGGACCTGGACGTGCTGTTCGAGCTGGGCCTGACCGCGCTGCTGGACGGTTTCGCCGTCGTCATCGAGGGGCGATCAGTCGCCTCGCCCTGAGGACGCCGACGCCTCAGGCGCCCAGGTAGTGGAAGCCGGGACGCGGATGCATGAGGAAGTCGTGGTGCGAGATGTTCCACGCGTACGCGCCGGCGAGCGAGAAGGCCACCCGGTCGCCCGCCCGCAGCCCCGCCGCCGGGACCTCGCGGGCCAGGACGTCCTTCGGAGTGCACAGCTGGCCGGTGAGGGTGACGAGGTCCCGGCGGGCCGCCGAGCGCGGCCAGGGGTGCGGCCAGTCGTCCACCGGGAGTACGGAACACGGCTGGTCGTGGCCCTTCGTGGCCGGAGTGCGCAGATGGTGCGTGCCGCCGCGTACGACCGCGAACTCCTCGCCGTGGCTGTGCTTCACGTCCAGCACCTCGGTGGCGTACCAGCCGCAGTACGCGGTGAGTGCGCGTCCCGGTTCTATACGGATCGTCAGTTCCGGGTGCGCGTCCGCCAGTTCGCCGAGTCCCTTGCCGTACGCCGCCCAGTCGAAGCGGCGCTCCGGCTCCGCGTAGTCCACCGTCATGCCGCCGCCGACGTTGACCTCCGCGAGCCGCACGCCGTGCCGGTCCGCCAGAGCGGTGGCCCAGCCGACTGTGGACTCCGCCACCGCCAGCAGCGGCGCGGCCTCCAGGCCGCTGGCGAGGTGGGCGTGGACGCCCCGCAGCTGCAGCTGGGGATACCTGCCGTCGGTGAGGAGACGTACGGTCTCGTCGGCCTCCGCCGGGTCGAGTCCGAACGGCGTCGGGCGGCCGCCCATCGTCAGCGAGCTGTTCTGCAGGGAGCCGTCCGGCACCGGCAGGTTGAAGCGCGGGAGCACCGCCACCCGCGCGTCGGGGGCCGTTCGCGCGGTCAGCTCGGCCAGCATCCGCAGTTCGTAGGTGCTCTCCACGTGGAAGCGGCGTACGCCGAGCTCCAGCGCGGTCGTGATCTCCGCAGGTGTCTTGCCGGGGCCGCCGAAAGCCAGTGGATGTCCGGGGACGGCCTGGTGGACGTGGGTGAGTTCGCCGCCGGAGGAGACTTCGTAGCCGTCCACGAACGGGGCGAGCGCCGTCAGGATCTCCGGGTCCGGGTTGGCCTTGGCGGCGTAGTACAGCTCGATCCGCCGGGGCAGGGCGGCCCGTACCGCTCCGGCGTGTTCGCGCAGCGCCGCCACGTCGTAGAGGTACGCGGGGAGCCCGGCCGGGGGGAGGGAAAGGGCGCGGGCACGTACCGCGGGGGTGGGGTAGGTCATCGGGCGTTCCAAGGGGTGTCGGTGCCGGCCGCCCCGGAGAGGACGTCCTCGGCGAGCGGTGAGGGGAGCCGAACGTAACCGGCCTCGCGGTCGGGCTTGCGCTCCCAGCGGGTGAGCAGGTTGGTCTTGGCGGGCAGCGGCACTCCCGCGAGCAGGGCGGCGAGCCGGGGCGGGCAGCCGTACCGGCTCGCGTGGGTCCGCAAGCTCGCGCGGACCTTCGCCCACAGGGCGGGCTCGGTGTCCGGATGCAGGTCGGCCAGGGCGGCGAGCATCTCGGCGACGTGGTTGACCAGCAGGCAGTAGACCACCCGGTCCCAGCCCCGCTCCGCGTCGTACGTCATGGGGCCGGCGACATCGGCCGGGAGCGCGGCGAGCGCGTCCGCGTGGTGCTCCGGAAGGAGTTTTGTGCCTTCCAGGTCACGCAGGAGCACCTGGGCGGGCATGCCGTCGTCGTCGACGCAGACGACGACGTTCTGCAGGTGCGGCTCCAGGACCAGGCCGTGGTCGAAGTAGGCGGCGAGGACGGGCGGGACGAGCAGGTCGAGATACGCCTCCCACCAGTCCAGCGCGACCTGCGGGCCGGCCCCGCCGATGAGGTGGGAGATGTGGGCGGGGCCCGTCGGGTACTCGTCGGCCACGGCTGCGGCGAGCAGCGCCGTGGTGCCGGGCAGCCGGCGTCGCGACAGGCCTTCGCGGACGATCACGCCGAAGCCTTCGAGCAGATCGAGGTCCGGTACGCCGTCGGGGCCCGGGAGGGCGAGGCTGCGGTAGGCGGGCTCGCGGAGCACGGCGGCGCCGGGGAACCGCACGGCCAGCCCGGCGAGGACCGGGCGCAGCAGACGGGTCAGGGCGACGGCTCCCGCCAGCTCGTAACTGGCGTTTTTGCGCACGCAGTTGGTGATACGGACGTTGAGGCTGAACTTGAGGAACGTCTCTCCGTCGTACAGCGTGCGCACCGACGCCGTGGCGGCGAACGGCGTGCGTCCCTCCCCCAGATCGATGACGTCGCCGCGCTTCAGCGCCGCCCGGAGCCCGGGGTGCTCGCGCAGCAGTCCGTACTGCCATGGATGGGCCGGCAGCAGCCGGTAGCCGGCCGGGAGATCCGGGCCGGTGCCGCCGTCGTGGAGCCGGTCCAGCGGGCCGGCCGCGCCCGGCTCGGCGCATTCCTCGGCGATCAGCTCCTCGCGTACGGCCAGATGGCGCAGCGGGAAGGACGCCGCCGCTTCGGGGGCGTACGACGACCAGGCGCCGGGGGCGCCGGTGCGGGCCTTCGGGGCGGGGTGGAAACGGTGGCCGAGGAGGAGCGACTGCTCCGACGCGAGGTACGAGCCGTGCCGGTCGGCGGCCGCCGGGCGCGGTCCGGCGGCGAGCGCGGCGCTGACACCCCGGTGGCTGGAGCTGATCTGCTCCAGGAACTCCTCGTTGCGCAGGCCGGTACGGAGGGAGAGCTCGGTGTGGGCGTAGTCGGCGAGCCGTCGCCAGCCGACCTCGGTCCAGGCACCGCCCCGCTGCTCGGTCACCGGGCCGCTGAAGCGGTGGGCGCCGAGCAGCGACGTACGGCGCAGCGTGATCCGCAGGAGTACGCCGCATCTGGGGAGGCGCAGCAGCAGCCGTCCTCCGGCGACGGCGGTCTGGTGCTCGGGGCCCGACACCTCGCGCAGCAGGCAGTTCAGGAGGGTGTGCGTCACGGCCTCGTCGGCGGTGGGCAGGCCACGAGGGGCCGACGCATGGCGGGGTGCGGCGCCGGTGGGCAGTGTCATCAACGGCTCCTGCGAGGACGGTACGAACGGTGGCTCAAGGTGGTGGGATCGGCCATGAGGGCCCGTGACTACAACGGTGGCGCCGGTGAGCACCGGCGCGCCGGACGGGACCAGCCGGTGCCGCCTTCGGTGGAGTCGCGGGTGGTGGCCGGCCTCGGCCCGCTCATCTCGCGTCTCCCATCCGCCGGAGGTAGTTGGGGCCGTCGGTGTAGTGCTTGTTGATGTCGGCGGCGCCCGAGCGCTCCTTGCTGAGCAGGGTGCCCGCGGTGACCATCGCCTTGACCGGGAGCCGTGGCGCGTCCAGTACGTGGGCCCGCAGCACCGCGCCGGGCTCGCCGGGCCGGTGGCCGAGGCGTGCAACGGCTTCCGCGAGCCGGTCGCGTACGAGCCTCAGCAGCGCGTCGAGCGGCGCCCGGCCGTGCCGGGCGAGCCCGAAGGCGTACGCGCCCGCGCACAGGTGGACCGTGATGGTGGTGAACAGGTCGGTGAGCAGGCGGTCGTCGTCCGTGAAGATCCGCCGGTCGGCGAAGGCGGACGGCGCGGGGGCGTCGGCCCCGAGGGTCGCGCGCAGCCGGACGGCGTGCAGGCGTGGACCGTCGTTGTCCTTCAGCAGGAGCCGCAGCCGGGTCGCGCCCGTCGCGTCGGAGTCGAGCAGCAGGGAAATGTTCTGCTGGTGGGACTCCAGCGCGATGCCGTACCCGAAGAGTGTGGTCTGCCAGTCGAAGAGGAGGGTGAGGCAGGCGTCGAGCAGGGCGACGGGGTCGCCGCCGTAGAACCGGCCGGCGAGGTGGTCGATCACGAGTCCGCCGTCGGGTGCCTCGCTCAGCAGCGCGGCCATGGGGACGACAGCCGACGTGTCGAGCCCTGCCGGGTAGCGGCGGCAGAGTACGGCGAGGAGCTCATGACCCGCGTGGGCGTACGTCGTCTCGTCCGCCAGCAGGACCGTGTCGCCGAACCGCTCCTCGCGCGCGATCACGCATTCCAGCAGCCGCTGTCCCGCCGCGCCGTCGACGAGCGTGCCGGGCTTGATCGTACGGCGGTTGAGCCGTCCCAGGGAGGCGGTGGCGAGCGGCAGTTTGAGGTGGAGGGAGGGGTGGGCCACGAGCCCGACCGTACGCATCGACAGGGTCGGTACGGCTTCGAGGTACGGGTGGGTGGCGAGGATCGTCCGGCCGGTGAGCCCCGTCTCGCGCAGGGCGTCGCGCAGTGGGGCGCCGGCCGACAGCGGGTGGACGGGGAGGGCGAGATGGCTGCTTTCGAGGTCGGGCAGGCCGAGGAGCGCGGGGGTGGGCCAGCAGCCGGGCAGCGCCGCCCGGCCGCCGGACAGGGTGACCGCGCCCTTAGGTACGGCGATCCAGCGCAGGGCGAAGCGCGGGTGGACCTCCGGTGCGTAGGCACGGAGTTGCGCGCGGCCGAAACCGGACCGGCCGCGCGCGGTCGGGTAGACGGGGTGATCGAGACGGGCGGCGAGGGTGTCATGGGCGAGGCCGCCGTCCAGGCCGGTCCAGTCGGCCGGCTCCGGGCCGTACCGGGCGGTGAGGGCCTCGGTGACCTCCGCGCGCGTCTCGGTGTGCAGACGGACGGTGTCGAGGGTCTGCCGGCACTCCTCGGCGAAGTGGTCGAAGCCGCCCCGGTCGGCGGGGTCGGCCAGGGCGCGGAGCGCCGCGACGACCTCGTCGGTGCTGGTCAGTTCCGCGCCGTCGGACTCCCGTCTGAGCAGCGGCAGCCGGGCGACGTCCGCGCACTGGAAGCCGTCGTCGGCGACCGGGAGCAGCAGCGCGTCCCCCTCGCTGCCGGCCAGCCGCAGCCAGCGGCCGTCCGGCAGCTTTTGGGGCGTGCTGCGCGTCCGCAGGCCAACGACGTCCTCGCGCAGGAGCGCGCTGAGGACCCGCAGCAGCAGTCCGGCTTCGTCTGCGTCGGGCGCGGCGGTCGCGCGCCGCTCCGTGGCGGCGGTCATGGTGTGAACTCCCAGCGCTGCCCGGAGAGGAAGCCCGTCACGGCCCGGTCGACGCTTTCCTGATCGTCGCCGACGGCCCGGAGCGCTCCGATGTAGTCGCGGTTGGTGTGGTGCAGTTCGTGCCGCTCCCCGACTTCGCGCAGGGGCCGGTAGGCCAGTCGTACGCCGTCCACGCACAGGTCGGCGGCCGGCGGCGCCGCGACAAGGGTCCCCGCGCTGTGCGCGCACGCATAGTCGACGCGGGCCCGCCCGTCGGAGCGGGCTCCGAGGTCGACGGGAAGCGGCTCGCCCAGGTGTGTACGCAGGATGTGTTCGAACAGCGGGATGCCGAGGAGTTCTCGCAGCAACAGGTCGCACTGGTCGCCGATCACCCGGTAGTTGACCTCGATGATGCGCGCCCGGCCTTCGTGGACCACGAACTCGGTGTGGCAGGCGCCGAATCCGACGCCGAGCGCGTCGAGCTGCGCGCACACCTGGGCCAGGACGGACTCGGGGTGCGCGGGGACGTACGTGAGACGCGTCTCGGTGAAGTACGGCGGCTCGGACACCTCGGTGTGGAAGCCGCCCAGCACATGACGCAGCCGGCCGTCGCCGAGGGTTTCCAGCGTGTAGAGCTCCCCGGCGAGGTACTCCTCGACGACCAGCGCCGCTTGCGGCCGCCTGGCCTGTATCTCCTCGCAGCGCAGGACCAGTTCGTCGTCCGACCGGGCCATTACTACGTCCTCGCTGGCCACGCCCTCCCGGGGTTTGACCACACAGGGGTAGGGGACGGCGCGTGCCCGCAGGTCCACGGGGTCCTGGCCGGCGGCGAGTTCGGCCGACCACACGGCGTCGGCCCCGGCGGCCGCGAGGTGCCTGCGCATCTCTGCCTTGTCCTTGGTGCGCAGGGTGGCCCGCCAGTCCTTGCCTGGCAGGCCGAAGTACGCGGCGGCCAGGGCCGCTTGGGTCTGGAGGTGGTCGCTGTTGGTGAAGACCCCGTCGGCGGGGTGGTGGGTGGCGATCCGGGTGATGACGGCGCGGTGGTCGCGTACGTCGCACTCCAGGATCTCGATGTCCGGAGCACGGCGACGGTGGGGCTCGGGCTGGTCGGTGAGCAGGGTGATGCCGATACCGAGCTCGCGGGCGGCGGGGAGGAAGCCCTCGGAGACGGAGTCGGTCGGGTTGAGGGCAAGCAGGTACATCCGCACAGGCGGGAGCCCCTTCCGGGCCGGGGTGGGGAGGTTCGGTCGCGCCGGGCGGAGGCGGTCCGTCAGCACGCGGGCGCCGACGGCAAAGCGCGGGATCCACCGGGCGGTTGTGGAGGGGGAGGAGCACCCGGCGCGGCCCCCGGCTCGTTCATGGACACGAGGCGAAGGTTAGGTTAGGCCTACCTAAGCCTGTCAACTTCGCATGCGGGCCCACCGCATGGCCCATCCCGCGATCGCATCCCCGCCCACCTGTGACTAAGGTGAGCCTTCCCTTACATCGAACGATCTTGGACGGGAGTCGACGATGCATGCCCCGGCACCCACCGCGCCTGCACCGGGCGCGAGTTGCGCCGCACCACTGGCCGAAACGTACCGACGCCTGGCGCGCGTCTGCGGATCGCTGCGCGTGGAGGTCGCGCGGACGGCGCACCCCGCCGAGGGATGGACCGACGGAGCGCGCCTGGTGGCGGAACCGGGGCGGCTCGACGACTTCGTCGGCGCGGAGTCCCTGCGCATCGAGGCCGCGCACGGCCACACCGCCCGCCCCCACGTCGCCGCCTCCAGGGCGCTGCACCACTACCTCTGGTCGGTCTGCCTGCTGATGAGCGGCCCGTGGTACCTGGAGCGCCGGGTGCCCCGGCTCCGCCCGCAGGACGTGCACATCGAGCCCGCCACCGGGGACTTCGCCGTGGTGCCGGGGGCGTTCACCTGCCTCCCGGGCGACCCGGCGGCCGGGTCGCCCGGCGTACACGTCGTACCGGACGAGGAGGCGCTGCGCGCCGAGCTGCGCGCCGCGTCGGCCGGACACATGCGCCCACTGCTCACCGCGCTCGCACCCCGGCTGCGCCGCGCGCCCAGGGTGCTGTGGGGCATGGCGGGTGACGACCTGATCTCCGGGATCTGGTACGTCGGCCGCATGCTCGGTGAGGAGGACCGGGCGGTCCGCGCCGCCACCGAGCTGCTCCCCGGGCCGGTCGCACCGTTCCCGGGCGGCGCCGACTTCCGCCGCCTGCGCGACAGCGGCGGACTGCCGCACACGACCCGCACCAGGGTGGGCTGCTGTCTCTACTACACGATCCGCCCCGACGACGCGTGTCTGACCTGCCCGCGCGTCTGCGACAGCGAGCGCCTGGAGAGGCTTACCGCATCGCGCCGGTAGAGCCGGCGCCGTACTTCACCGGCAGTGCGGCCGGCCGGCCCGCTGTCCGCGTGGCTCATTGCCGTGGCTCAGGCCCCCAGTAGTCCGGGCCGCCGCCCCGCCAGTCGATCAGCGGGGACACCACGGCTTCGGTGTCCTCCATGCCGAGCCCGGCGCGATTCAGGAACTCGACGAGATCGGGCAGGCCCGACGCGAGGCCGAAGTCCTCACCACGCACGGTCACGCGACGGCCGCTGTCGCCGAGCGGGGGATGAACGATCACAGGCATGTGTCCGGACATGGGTCCAGCGTCCCCCCGGACGGCCCTGGACGCATCCGGACAGCGGTACGCCGCCCTGCCCCTGCGGCCGGGAACCACTCCCCCGGGTGCACCCGCACCGGTGCGGGATAATGCGGGGCATGCGGATCTCAGCCAAGGCGGACTACGCGGTACGTGCCGCCCTGCAACTCGCCGCGGCGGGCGATGCCGAGCCGCTCAAGGCCGAGGCCATCGCCGAGGCCCAGGACATTCCGCACAAGTTCCTCGAAGGCATCCTGAACGACATGCGGCGGGGCGGGCTCGTGCTCAGCAGGCGCGGCGGCAACGGCGGCTACCGGCTGGCCAAACCTGCCGGCGCCATCACCGTCGCGGACGTCATACGCGTCGTCGACGGACCGCTCGTCTCGGTCCGCGGGGTCCGGCCGCCGGAACTGTCGTACACCGGACCGGCCGAGTCACTGCTGCCGCTGTGGATCGCGCTGCGGGCCAACGTCCGCGAGGTCCTCGACGGCGTGACCCTCGCCGACCTCGCGTCGGCCGAGCTGCCCGCCACCGTGACCGCCCTCGCCGCCGAGCCCGACGCCTGGACGAACCCCTGACCACCCGGGCCGGCCGATCGGCCGTCTCAAAAGCCGGTACCTGAAGTCCACCCCTTGGTCGCCCCCTTGGGCCGGGGAGCGACCTCTGCCAGAATCCCTACCAATCCAGTGGGAATACTAGGGATCGGGGACCGCGAGATGGCCGGAGAACGCCCGTGAGAACGCCGCCCGTTGGACGCGCGCCACGTCCGCGACCCGCGTCAGGACCGAGGTGAGCGGCGGAGTGCCGAAGAAACCTGCCGCCGGGAAGGCTTCCGGCGGATCGAACCCGCCGGCCGACGAGGCGATATGGCCACGTGTCACCCGGGAGCTCGCGGACGATCTCGCCGCGGACGCCGTCGTCCGGGACCGCGCGGGCAAGCCGCCGTTCGACGAGGTCGCGCGACTGCGCGAGGCCGGCCTGCCGGCGCTGCTGACCCCGCCGGGGCCCGCGCCGCGTCCGGGGACCGACTGGGGTACCGCCTGCGCCGTCGTCCGGGAGATCTCGGCGGCCGACAGTTCCATCGGCGAACTGCTCGCCCGCCACTACGCACTGTCCTGGAGCGCCCGCTTCTTCGGCGCCCCGGAGAAGTCCTTCGCGTTCGAGAGCCGGGCCGCCGAGGGCCAGTGGCTGCTCGGCGGCAGCACGCGCCCCGCGGAGACGGACGAGGGGCCCGGCCTCACGCTCACACCGGCCCGTGGAGGCTACGTACTCAACGGCCGCCGGGACTTCCGCGCGGGGGTCACGGTGGCCGACCGGCTGGTCCTCACCGCGAGCCGTACGAGCACCGGTGAACTGCCGATCGTCCTCGTGGACCCGGCGCACGCGGGCGTACTGGCCGACGCGGCGGACGAACGCCTCGGCCAGCGCCTCACCGGAGCCGGCAGCGTCGGTTTCGACAACGTCCCGGTGGGCGCGGACGACGTGCTCGGCACCTTTTCGCCCGACGAGCACACCGTCTCCCCCTTCACGTCGCTCGCCCCTGTCGCACTGGATCTCCTGCTCACCCATGTCTGCCTGGGAATCGCCGAAGGGGCCCTGGCCGAGGCGCGGGACATCAGCCGGACCATGCCGCCCGCACGGACGTCCTCGGGCGCGGGCGACGCGTACGCGGAGCGGCCGGGCGAGGACCCGTACGTACTCCTCGCCTACGGAGAACTGGCGACCGCCGCGCACACCGCCGCTGCCGTCGTCGAGCGGGCGACAGAGGCGCTGGCACGGGGGCTTGTGACGGGGCAGGAACTCGGCGTCGACAGCTGCGCGGACATCGCGGTGCAGGTCGCCGCCGCCGAGGCTGTCACCGTCAGGTCCGCCGCGCACATCACCGCCCGCGCCCTGGACCTCACCGACGACGCCGGTTCCCTGGACGGGGGCGCCGGACTGGACCGCTTCTGGCGCAACGCACACGTCCTGACGGCACGGAGTTCCACCGCCCACAGGCTCCGCGACATCGGCGACCACTACCTCAACGGAGCGCACCCCCGTCTTACACCGGGCAGCTGAGCACACCCCCGATTCAGCCGTAGTCCGCCGTGTCACGCACGTCGCCGAACCGGGGGAAGACCCTCTTCACGGCCCAGCGCGACGACACCCCCTCACCGGAGTGCGGGGCGAGCGGCAGGGCGACAACGCGCGGCATCAGGCCGGTCAGGATCAGGGCAGCGGTCACGCACGGGGTCGTTGGCCGCAAACCCGGGCCGCACGACGCTCCGTTCCGTCCGGCCGGCCTCTCGAACCGTCCGCGCCGCCGTGCGGCCGACGGCCGGCGTGGCTGAAATCGATGACTGGCTCCAGAATGCTTTCTATGGTCTGGACCACATGAGTGCGCCGGTCAGCGCCGCAAGCGCCCGCAGCACCCGTGAGCTGTGGCGGAGAAACGGAATCCCTGCCCCCTGTGGTGCCGCAGGGGTTTCCAGCGAGCCGGCCGAGGGGGTCCGGGCGCGATGCGGGCGGGTGTGTTTCTCGCCAGGTTTCACGACGCCCTCACAAAACCTCCATGGCTGACCCCACTATGTGATCCGACAGAGCGGGATGCGGGCGGCGGCTGTCCGAGCGCCCGTTCCGCTGGGGGCAGGGGCACGCCGGTCGCACGTCCGGCATGCCCCTTGCGGGGAGGGACCCATGCACTTCACAAGCCGTACGGTCCGATGGGCCGCGAGATCCACGCTGTCCGCCGCGCTCGTGGCGACGCTCTTCGCGCCGGCGAACGCGGCCGCGGCGGCCCCGGCGCCACCACGCGTCGACCTGCGCGTCCTGGTCGTGAGCGACGGAGGCCCCGCCACCGCGGCGATCACCTCGGAACTCGACGGGGCGGGCACGCCGTACACGGTCCTCGACCTGACCCGCCCGGACCGCCCGAGGATCGGGGGCGGATTCCTCGCCGACACGCTCGACGGCCGTCCGCGGGCCAAGTACCAGGCCGTGGTGCTGCCCAACGACAACCCGTTCGGCGCCGGTTCGGCCGAGATGGAAGCGCTCGTCTCGTACGAGAAGACCTTCGCCGTCCCGCAGGTCGACGCGTACACCTACGCCCGCCCCGAGGTCGGTCTCGACCACCCCGCCAACGGCGGCTACAGCGGGTCCCTGGACGGCGTACGCGCCGAGGTGACGGCCGCCGGGGCCGCAGGCCCCTTCGGCTACCTCGACGGTGGCATACCCTTCGAGGACAACTCCCCCTCGGTGAGCGAGAGTTACGGTTACGTCGCCAAGCCCCTGCCGGGCGCGGACTTCACCAGCTACGTCGAGGCGCCGCTGCCGGGCACGCAGGCGCGGGGGTCGATCGTCGGCGAGTACCGGCACGACGGGCGCCGCGAGCTGGTCGTCGGTTTCGTCTACAACCAGTACCAGCAGCAGTTCCGGCTGCTCGCCCGCGGCATCGTGGACTGGATGACCCAGGGCGTGCGGCTGGGCGCGTCCCGCAACTACTTCGCGGTGCACGTCGACGACGTCTTCGCCGCCGACGACCGCTGGGACACCGAACTCAACTGCACCCCCGGCGACGTGGACTGCGCCCCGGGGCAGGGCGGTGAGCCCGACCCGATCCGGATGACGGCCGCCGACGCGCAGTACGCCGCCGAGTGGTCTGCGGCCAAGGGGTTCACCCTGGACATGGCGTACAACGGCGGCGGCAGCGAGCTCTACAAGGAGGAGCACGGCGGCACCGACCCCCTGGCGCAGCAGCTGACCGCCGACAAGAACACCTACCGGTGGATCAACCACACGTACAACCACCCCTTCCTCGGCTGCGTCCAGGACGTCACGGTCGTCCCCTGGGTCTGTGCCAGGAACGCCGACGGCAGCACGAAGTACGTCACCCGCGCCGAGATCTCCACCCAGATCCGCGACAACCGCGCGTGGGCCCAGCGCGCCGGACTCCCCCTGGAGACCGGTGAACTGGTGACGGGTGAACACTCCGGGCTGAAGATCCTTCCGCAGCAGCCCGACGACAACCCCAACCTCGGGCCCGCTCTCGCCGACAACGCCATCACCTGGCTCGGCTCCGACAACTCCCGTGACCGCGCCCAGCGCAAGGTGGGCCCGGCGCTCACCGTGCCCCGCTACCCCATGAACGTGTTCTACAACGCGGGCCGCACGACCGAGCAGATCGACGAGTACAACTGGATCTACACCCGGGCGTCCGACGGCGGCAGCGGCGTCTGCGAGAGCGCCGCCGGCACGACGTGCCTGGAAGAGCCGCTCGACACGGTCACCGGTTACGCCGACTACATCGTGCCGCTGGAGGCCCGCATCGGCCTCGGCCACGTCCTCGGCAACGACCCCCGGCCGCACTTCATCCACCAGTCCAACCTCGCCGAGGACCGCATCGCCTACCCGGTGCTGAACCGCGTCATCGACGACTACACCGGGCTGTACGCCGCCAACACCCCGCTGGTCAACCTCCGTCAGCAGCAGATCGGCGCCGAACTGCGCGACCGGGCCGCCTGGAACACCGCGGTCAAGGCCGGCCAGGTGACGGCGTACCGGATCGGCGACACCGTCACCGTCCGGGCACCGGGCGGCGTGCGTGCCACCGCCACCATGCCGGCCGGCACCCGGCAGAACACACTGCTCGGCTCCCAGGCCTTCGGCAGCCCGTACGCCGGAGCGCTCTCGGGCTGGGTCTCGCCCGCGCTGCTCCAGGACCGGGTGACGCTCACGCTGCCCGCGGGCACCATCGCCCAGGCCGCGCCGGCGGACCGGGCCGACCCGGTGCAGGACAGTGCGCGTCGCCTGCCGGTGCCGGCCGGGGTGCGCCAGAGAGTGCCGTACGGCGTCACAGGGTGACCTGCGGCACCGCCTGACCGGCCCGGCCCAGACACGACCAGCATCATCTCCACGGGGGACCATCTCGTCATGCCCGATTTACTCCGCCCGCCGCTGTCCGGCGCGGTCCGGGTCACACTTCTCACCGAAGGCACCTACCCACACAGCCACGGCGGCGTCAGCGTGTGGTGCGACCAGCTCGTCCAGGCGATGCCCGACTTCGACTTCCGGGTCGTCGCGGTGACCGGCACCGGCCGGGAACCGCTCGCCTGGGAGCTGCCCGGCCATGTCGCACCTCCCGTCACGGTCCCCATGTGGGGCCCCGACCCGGTCGGCAGGGCGCCGCGCGGCCGTCGCCGCCGACAGCTGATGGCGGCGTACGAACGCTTCCTAACGGCGCTCCTCGACCCCCGCGCCGAGGACCAGTTCGGTCCCGCGCTGCACGAGCTGGCCCGGGCCGCGCGGGACGGCCTGCTCGCCCCCGCCCTGCGCACGGACCAGGCCGTCGGCGTCCTGGCAGCCGTGTGGAGCCGGCCCGGCCTGCCGGTGCACGCGGCGCGGCCCACCCTGCACGACGCCCTGACCGCCACCGATCTGCTGGAACACGCCCTGCGTCCGCTCACCGCCGCGCCGCCCGAGCAGGGCGTGTCCCACGCGGTGAGCGGCGGCCTGGCGGTGCTGCCCGGGCTCGTCGCGCACCGGCTGCACGGCGTGCCGCTGCTGCTCACCGAGCACGGCGTCTACCTGCGGGAGCGCTACCTCGGCTACCGCACCGGCCCCTACCGGTGGCCGGTCAAGGCGCTGCTCCTCGGCTTCTTCCGGCTGCTCGCCGAGGAGACGTACCGCACCGCTGCCCTGATCACGCCGGGCAACCGCTACAACCGGCTCTGGGAGGAACAGGGCGGGGCGGCACCGGAGTTGATCCGTACCGTCTACAACGGCGTCGACCCGGCGGCCTTCCCGGCCGCCGGACCCGAGCCGGACGTCCCCACCCTCAGTTGGGCGGGCCGGGTCGACCCGATCAAGGACCTGGAGACCCTCATCAGGGCCTTCGCCCTGGTCAGGGCCGAGATACCGGAGGCCCGGCTGCGGCTCTTCGGCGGCACCCCGCGCGGCGGCGAGGCCTACCGGGAGCGCTGCGAGGCGCTCGCGGCGGAGCTCGGCCACGCGGACGCGGTCGTCTTCGAGGGCCGGGTCGAGGACATCCGCGACGCCTACGCGGCGGGCAACGCCGTGATGCTCTCCAGCATCAGCGAGGGCTTCCCCTTCACTCTCATCGAGGCCATGTCCTGCGGGCGGGCCACCGTCTCCACCGATGTCGGCGGCGTGCGGGAGGCGGTCGGCGACACCGGCCTGGTCGTGCCGCCCAGGGAACCGGAGGCCATGGCCCGCGCGGCCCTGGAACTGCTCCGCGACCCGGTGCGCAGGACCGCCATGGGCGAGGGCGCGCGGCTGCGCGTCATCGAGCAGTTCACGCTCCGCCAGACCGTCGACACCTTCCGCTCGATCTACACCGAACTGGCTGGCGGGGAAGCGGCGAGCGACGCCGGATCCGCAGCGTGGCCGGAAGACCGGCGCGCGGGAGTCCTCGTATGAGCGGCCCCTTGCGTCTGCTGCCGGGCGAGGGCGGCAGCCTGCCCACCCTGCCCCGGCAGCGGACGGGCGGCAGGCGGCGGCCGAGCTGGGCCGCCGATCCGATCGACGAACTCGCCGACCGGCTGATGGAGCCCGTGTCCGCCGCCGTCCATCCCTACGAGGTCGCGGCCCTCCTGGAGTCCGACGGCCTGACGGCTGATCAGATCAGTACGCGTTACGCACGCCCCGGCCTGTTCGCGCTGGCCGAAGACCTGTACGAGCGGGTGCCCCGGCACTACCCCGAACCGCCGCCGACAGCCGACCCCTGGCGCCCCGACCACGTGCGGTGCGCCCTGCGCGGACTGGTGTTCGCGCTCCCCGGCCTGGCCTACGTACTGGGCTCCGGGCTGCTGGGAGGCGCCCGGGCCGTGGCCGGGCTCGTCGCCGCGGGGCTGGCGGCGTGGGCGTGGAATCAGGCGCTCAGTCACCGTGCGTATCTGCGACTCGGGACGGCGGGTGCCGCCGCCGCGGGCCGCACCCTGCGGCTCGGCGCCCCCCTCGGGGTGCTGCCGGCAGCGGTGGCCGGTCTGCTCCTGGCGGGCCCCGGGACGGCCGCGGCCTTCGCGGCCGGGCAGTCGTGCTACCTGGGCGCGGCCACCGTACTCCTCGTCCTCGGCCGCGAACGCGCGCTGCTGCTGGCGCTGCTGCCCGTCACCGGGGGCGCCGCCGTCACGCTGTGGTGGCAGCCGCCTGCCGCCGTGGTCGTGGTCCTGCTGCTCGCCACCGCCGGGCTCGCGACGCTCGCGGCCGGCCACGGGATACGGAGCGCCCTGCGCGCGGGCCCCGCACCCGCGGGCGCCGCGCCCGCACTGGTGCGGTCCCTGCCCTACGGGCTGTTCGGCCTGGCGGCCGGGGTGCTCGCGATGCTCACGGGGGCCACGGACCCGTACGCCGTGGTCGTCCTCACGCTCAGCATGGGCTTCGCCGAGTGGCTGCTCTACCGCTATCGCGGTCTCGCCGTCGCGGCGCTGCGCGCCAGCACCGAACCGCGGGGCTTCACCGTGCGCGCCGCCCGCGCCCTGGCGCTGTGCCTCGGTGCGTACCTCGCCCTGCTGGCGGCCGGCGCCCTGCTCGCCGGGACCGGCCCGGCCCCGCTGCTCGGGCTCGGGGCGGTGCTGTGGACCGCCCTGCTGCTCCAGGCGTTCGGTGTGGCCTGGCCACCGGCGGCGGTCTGTATCGCCGCCGCCGCGGCCGAAGCCGCCGCGCCGGCCGCCGGGTTCTCCACCGCGACCGGGCAGCTGATCTGCCGGACCGCCGCGGCCCTCGTCCTCCTGTTCCTGGCCTGCCGGATCCTCGGCAGGCCCACCGCACACCGTTGAACCCCGAACCGCTCGTATCCCGCACTCCCTTCACCTACAGAGGAGCGTCCCCGTGACAGCACCAGCACCAGCGCCCGCACCAGCATCGTCACTTGTCGCCGTCACCGGCGCCGAGGGCTTCATCGGGTCCCATCTCACCGAGGCGCTCGTCGCGGCCGGCCACCGGGTCCGCGCCATGGCCCAGTACAACTCCTTCTCCTCCTACGGGTGGTTGGAGACCCTCTCCGCCGAGACGCTCGACCAGGTCGAGATCGTCCTCGGTGACGTCCGCGACCCGGGCTCGGTCAACCAGCTGATCGACGGAGCGGAGGCCGTCTATCACCTGGCCGCCCTCATCGCGATCCCGTACTCCTACCAGGCCCCGCACAGCTACGTGGACACCAACGTCACGGGCACCCTCAACGTCCTCGAAGCCGTGCGCAGGCAGGGCACCCCGCGCCTGGTGCACACCTCGACGAGCGAGACGTACGGCACCGCGCAGACCGTGCCGATCACCGAGGACCACCCCATCAGCACGCAGTCGCCGTACGCCGCGTCCAAGGCCGGCGGCGACCGGCTCGCGGACAGCTACCACGCGAGCTTCGAAACCCCCGTCGTCACCCTGCGCCCCTTCAACACCTTCGGCCCGCGCCAGTCGATGCGGGCGGTCATCCCCACCGTCATCGGCCAGGTCGCGGCCGGGGAGCGGACCATCACCCTCGGGGACCTCCGCCCCACCCGTGACTTCCTGTACGTCAAGGACACCGCGCGCGCCTTCATCGCCGTCGGCACCGCGCCCGCCGACGCGGTCGTGGGACGGACCTTCAACGCCGGCACGGGCGGCGAGATCTCGGTGGGCGAACTGACCCGGCTCATCGGCAAGCTGATGGACGCCGACCTCGACGTACGCGAGGACGAACAGCGCATCCGGCCGGCCGCCTCCGAGGTGATGCGACTGGTCGCGGACGCCACACGGCTGCGCACCGCCACCGGCTGGCAGCCCGCGCACGACCTGGAGCAGGGGCTGGGCCACACCATCGACTTCTTCCGCGACCCGGGCAATCTCTCCCGGTACAAGACCGGCATCTACAACATATGACTCCGACCGCACGCGACGTACAGGGGGCTTCCATGCATGCAGTGATCCTCGCCGGTGGCAAGGGCGTTCGGCTGCGGCCGTACACGACGGCTCTTCCCAAGCCGCTCGTTCCCATCGGCGACCAGCACGCGATCCTGGAGATCGTGCTCCGGCAGCTGGCCGCGAGCGGCTTCACCAGCTGCACCATCGCCATCGGCCACCTCGGCCACATCATCCGCGCGTACGTCGGCAACGGCTCGCAGTGGGGGCTGCGCGTGGGCTATTCGACGGAGGACAGCCCGCTCGGCACGATGGGCCCACTGCTCACCATGATGGACCGGCTGCCCGACGAATTCCTGGTGATGAACGGCGACATCCTGACCGACCTCGACTACGGGGACGTACTCCGGGAACACCGCGCGTCCGCGGCGCCGCTCACCGTCGCCACGTACTCCCGCAAGGTCGCCATCGACTTCGGCGTCCTGACGACGGAGGGAGGCCGGGTCGTCGGTTTCGCCGAGAAGCCGAGCATGGACTACCGGGTCTCCATGGGCGTCTACGGGCTCTCCCGGGAGACGCTCGCCGGGTACACCCCCGGCCTGCCGCTCGGCTTCGACGAGCTGGTCCTCGACCTGCTCGGCGCCGAAACGCCCCCGCACGCCTACGAGTTCGAGGGCTACTGGCTCGACATCGGCCGTCCCGACGACTACGACCGGGCCAACGCGGAGTTCACCACCCACCGCGGCCTGCTCCTCAAGGGGGCGTGAGCCGGACATGCGCATTCTCGTCCTGGGCTCCACCGGATTCCTGGGCGGGCACACCGCCGAGCAGCTGCGCGCCCTGCCGGGCGTGCGGCTGCTCGGCGGCGGGCGGTCCCCGGCCGCCGATGTGCCGCTCGATCTCAGCGCCGACCCGGACGTCCTCGCGCGGGCGCTGCGCGGCGCCCGGCCCGATGTCGTCGTCAACTGCGCCGGTCTGGTGGCCGGAAGCCCCGTACAGCTCACGGATGTCAACGCCCGGGGGCCCGCCGCGCTCTGCGAGGCTCTGCTCGCGGCGGCGCCCGGCGCCCGCCTGGTCCACCTGGGCTCGGCGGCCGAGTACGGGCCCACCGCGCACGGTGTGGCCGTTGCGGAAGACGCGGCCACCCGCCCCCAGGGACCGTACGGGGCGACGAAACTCGCCGGTACGGCCGCCGTGACCGCCGCGGGTCTCGACGCCGTGGTGCTGCGCGTCTTCAACCCGGTGGGCCCCGGCGCGCCGACCGCCGGGCTGCCGGGACGGCTCGCCGGTGAACTGCGCCGGGCCGGGGCGTCGGGGACCGTGCGGGTCGGGGACCTGTCGGCGTACCGCGACTTCGTGGACGCGCGGGACGTGGCGCGCGCCGCCGTCCTCGCGGCGACGCTCCCGGGACCGCTGCCCCCCGTACTCAACATCGGCAGTGGCCGGGCGACCGCCGTCCGCGAGATCGCCCGCGGGCTCGTCCGGGCCGCCGGATTCGGCGGCGGCGTCGAGGAGACGAGCGGAGGGTCGGCCCGTTCGTCGGCGGTCTCCTGGCAGTGCGCGGACATCGCGGCTGCGCGGGCCGCGCTGGGCTGGCAGCCGCGGCTCACTCTCGCCGAGTCGCTGTCCGACCTGTGGCGGTCGCTGCCCGAGGACTCCGTCCCGGCAGCCCGGTGAAGGCGGAGCCGCAGCCGCAGCCCCGACCGGTGCCGCCGGCGAAACTGCTCGTGCCCATGTACGTCCACCCCGCCGTCGACCCCGGCGCCTGGTGGACGCTCGTCGAGTCCGCGCCGCTGTTGTACGGCGTGGTGCTCAACATCGCGGACGGCCCCGGCGCAGCGCCGGAGCCGTCGTTCGCCGCCGCCGCCCGCGCTCTGCGGGCGGCGGGGGTGCCGCTGCTCGGGTACGCCGACACGGACTACGGGCACCGGCCGCTGCGGGCCGTCACCGCCGACTTCGACCGCTACCGCGACTGGTACGCCACCGACGGCTTCTTCCTGGACCAGGCAGCCTGCGAACCGGGCGCGGTGCGGCACTACCGGCGCATCGCCCGGGCGGCGCGCTCCCGCGGTGGCCGTACGGTCGTGCTGAACCCGGGCGTCCATCCGGCCCCGGGGTACGCGGCGGTCGCCGATCTCCTGGTCACGTTCGAAGGCGACTGGGCAGCGTACTCGGCGGCGCCCGTCGCACCGCCCTGGACCGCCGCGCACCCGCCGGAACGCTTCTGCCACCTGATCCACGGCGTACCGGCCGGGCTGTGCGCCCTGGCCGCGCGCACGGCGGCGCTGCGTCGCGCCGCCGTGCACTGCGCGGTCCCCGGCCACGGGCCGAATCCCTGGTCTCTCCTGCCGCCCGTCCTGAACCGGAAGGCTCCATGACCCGCTCGCGTCCGCTCTGCCTGCTGCTTCTCGTACTGCTGGCAGCCTGTTCCGGGCCCGGGTCCGGGAAGCCCCCGGCCCAGCGGTGGCGCCCGGCCGTGGGCACGGCCTGGCAGTGGCAGCTCGACGGGCGCGTCGACCACCGGGTCGACGTGCCCGTCTACGACATCGACGGGTTCGAGAACGACGCGGAAACGGTCCGCCGCCTGCACAGGGACGGCCGCAAGGTCATCTGCTACATCAACGCGGGCGCCTGGGAGTCGTACCGCCCCGACCGCCGGGACTTCCCGGCCGACGTCCGGGGGCGCGGCAACGGGTGGGCAGGCGAACGCTGGCTCGACATCCGCCGTCTGGACGTCCTGCGCCCGCTGATGGCCGAGCGGTTCGACATGTGCCGCGAGAAGGGCTTCGACGCGGTCGAGCCCGATCTGATGGACGGCTACCTCAACGACACCGGTTTCCCCCTGACCGCGGACCACCAGCTCGCGTACAACCGCATGCTCGCCGGCCTCGCCCACGCTCGCGGCATGTCGGTGGGCCTGAAGAACGACCTGCCCCAGATCCCCGCGCTGGTGGAGGACTTCGACTTCGCGGTGAACGAGGAGTGCGCGCAGTACGGCGAATGCGCGGCGCTCACCCCCTTCGTGAAGGCGGGCAAAGCGGTCCTGCACGTGGAGTACGCACTGCCGGCCGGCGACTTCTGCGAGCGCTCCGGAAAGCTCGGCCTCAGCTCGATGCGCAAGAAGCTGGACCTCGGGGTGTGGCGTCGGCCGTGCTGACGGCGGCGTGTGGCAGATCTTCCGCCCGGCGCCGCTGACACGCAGGTCACAGGGGTCCCGGCAGAGGCTGGAAGTGGCGCAATACTGCCGCAACACCATTGCGCGGGCAGCGTCGGTATGGTCCGTCGCATGCCAGCCGAACGCATCCGTGAACACGCCGTACCTGTCGCCGCCGCCCGCCGGCGACGGCTGCGCGCGGACCGCGCCCGGCAGCTCGCCGACCTGCTGCGGCACCAGGCACGTACCGTCGGATTCCCCGGCGGCGTCCTCCCGCTGGAGGGCAGGATCGGCGCGGACTTCCGCGTGTCCCGCAACACCGTGCGCCAGGCCCTGGACCTGCTGCGCGCGGAAGGACTGGTGGAACGGCAGCCGGGTGTGGGGACGGTCCTGGTGTCCGAGAAGTACCCGCACGGCCTGGACCGGCTCCAGGGGCTCGCCGAGACCCTGCACGAGCACGGTGAGGTGACCAATGAGGTACGGACGGCGGGCCCGGTCTGTGCTCCCGGACCGGTGGCGCGGCGGCTGGGTCTGGCCGAACACTCCGACGTGCTCTGCGTCGAGCGCCTGCGCCGGCTGAACGGCCTGCCGCTCTCGCTCGACCTGACCTACATCCCGATGGACATCGGATTCGGCCTTCTCGACTGCGACCTGGAGCACAACGACGTGTTCCGTCTCATCGAGGAGCTCAGCGGGCAGCCGCTCGGCACGGCCGACATCACCCTGGAAGCCGTCAACGCGGACGCCCACTCCGCCGCCGTGCTGGAGGCCCCGCGCGGTGCGGCCGTGCTCATGCTGGAGCGGCTCACCCACCTGCGCGACGGGCGGCCCGTGGACCTGGAGTTCATCCGCTTCCGCGGCGACCGCATCACCATGAGCGGGCTGCTGCACCGCTCCCCCTGAGCCCCGGTTCCCCCTTTCACCCGTCCTCCCCCTTTCCTTTCGCCCGCTCTCCCCTTTCGCCCACTCCCTTCCTGGAGACAGCCATGCCTCTGGCGCCCCAGCGTGCCGACGTGCCCGTGACCATCGACGAGTCGAAGTGCATCGACGGCTGCACGCTGTGCGTCGACATGTGCCCGCTCGACTCGCTCGCGATCAACCCGGACAGCGGCAAGGCGTACATGCACGTCGACGAGTGCTGGTACTGCGGCCCCTGCGCCGCCCGGTGCCCCACCGGCGCGGTCGAGGTCAACATGCCCTATCTGCTCCGCTGAGAGGCCCGAAGCCCATGCACCGCACCACACTTCCCGCCGCCGCCCTCGCCACCGTCTTGACCGCCACCCTCGCCACCGGGTGCGGCGGCAACGCGACCGCGGGCGACTCCCGCACGGTCACCGTGACCGTCGGCTACCAGTCCAAGACCATCAACACCGTCACCGCCGGCACCCTCCTGCGCAGCCTCGGCTATTTCGAGCAGGAGCTCAGAAAGCGCGGCGCCCGGGACGGTGTCACCTACAAGGTGCGGTGGCAGGACTACGCCACCGGGGCGCCGATCACCGCCCAGATGACCGCCGGGAAGGTCGACATCGGTTCGATGGGTGACTTTCCCCTCCTGATCAACGCGGCGCGCGGCAAGCAACTGGGCCGGCCCACCCGGCTGGTCTCCGTCACCGGCTACAACCTGCGCGGCGGCCTCAACACCATTGTCACCGCGCCGGATTCGAAACTGAGCTCCCTCGAGGACCTGCGGGGCAAGAAGGTGTCGACGTCGGTCGGCTCGGCGGCCGACGGCACGCTCGTACGGGCCCTTCAGCGGGCGGGCATCGACCCGGGCAAGGACATCCGCAAGCTCAACCAGCAGCCGGCCGTCGGCGCTTCGGCCCTCCAGTCCGGCAGCGCGGACGCGCTCTCGCAGTTCGTCGCGTGGCCCGGACTGCTCGCCTTCCAGGGCCGGGCCAAGGCCCTGTACGACGGCGCCGAACTGGCCCTGCCGACCTTCCACGGTGTCACGGTGCGCGAGGCCTTCGCGAAGGAGCGTCCGGCGGTGCTGGAAGCGTTCCTGAGCGCGCAGATCCGGGCCACCGGCCATCTGCGCGAGAAGCCGGTCGAGGCCGCCGAGTCGGTGGCCGGGGCCACCGGGCTGCCCGCCGAAGTCGTGTATCTCTACAACGGCGCCAATGGAATCGCCACCTTCGATCCGACGCTCAAACCGGCGCTGGTGGACGCCCTCGAGAAAGACGTACCGGTCCTGAAGTCGGCCGGGCTCGTCGGGGACGTGGACGTCGACGCGTTCGTCGACGAGCAGTACGTGAAGCGGGCGTACGGCGAGAGGTACGCGAAGGCGTGTGACGCCCGGGCTCGCGCGCCGCGCGGCGAAGTGTGGCTGAAGGACGGCACCACCAAGTCCTTCGGCACCCCCGCCGGGCTGCTGAGGGCCGTGGCCGACGCCGGCGGCTCGGTGCGCGCCGCGTACGTCCCCGACACCACGACCGGCACCCTGTGGTTCGCCGACAAGGCGGTGTGGGTGGCGGACAGTACGAAGCTGCTGCCGTTCGTCACACCGTCCGCGGCCGAGGCTTACGTCGCCGGACACGCGGGTGCGCGAACGGTCCCTTACCGCCATGCGCTGCGGGGTGCGTCATGACGGCACGGCCCGCGCTGCGCGTCCTGTCGCTGGCCGGCGCCCTCGGGACGTGGCACCTGCTGACCTCGTACGACGTCAGTGTGTGGCTGCGGTTCGAGCAGTTCCCGACCGTGACGGATGTGGCCCGGACCTTCGGGCAGCGGATCGGCGGCGGCACGTACTGGCAGGACCTGACCGACAGCCTCACCCGTATCGTGACCGGGTTCGTACTGGCGGCGGTCGCGGGCGTGGTCGTCGGCACGGCGGTCGCCCGTTCGCGGCTGGCCGCCGACGTGCTGGGTCCGGTGCTCGAAGTACTGCGTCCCATCCCGGCGATCGCCCTGGTACCGGTGGCGATCCTGCTCTTCCCCAGCAATGAGCAGGGAATCGTCTTCATCACCTTCACGGCGGCCTTCTTCCCGGTCATGGTCTCCACCCGGCACGCGGTGCGGGCGCTCAGCCCGGTCTGGGAGGAGGCGGTCCGCACGATGGGCGGGGGCCGGTGGCGTGTCCTGGGCTCGGTCGTACTGCCGGGAGCGCTGCCGGGGATCCTCGGCGGCCTCTCGGTGGGGATCGGGGTCTCGTGGATCTGCGTGATCTCGGCGGAAATGATCTCCGGGGAGTACGGGGTGGGTTACCGCACCTGGCAGGACTACACCGTCGTGGACTACTCCGGGGTGTTCGTCGGCATGGTGACGATCGGGCTGCTCGGCTGGCTGACGTCGATGGCCGTGGAGGTCGTGGGGCGCCGCTTGACACGGTGGCTCCCCCGGACGGAATCCCGGGAGCCGGCGTTCCAGGGGCGAGGAGCCCGCCCGGCGCCGAGCACCGCACCGCGCCCCGGGTCCGCCCTGCCGGAGCCCGTCGGCCGAGTACGAGGGGAAGCCTCATGACCAGTACCGCGACCACCGAAGCCCGCGAGCAGCTCTCTCCTCCCGGCGCGCGCCTCACTCTGCGGGGCGCGGCGCTCGGACACGCCGGAGCCGCCGTTCTCGACGGGCTCGACCTCGATGTCGTGCCCGGGGAGATCCTGACCGTCGTCGGACCGTCCGGCTGCGGCAAATCGACTCTGCTGCGCACGCTCGCCGGGCTGCTGCCCGCGCTCGGCGGGGAGGTCACGCAGGACGGGCAGGCCGTGACGGGGCCGGGGGGCGAGCGGGCACTCGTCTTCCAGGAGGACGCTCTGCTGCCCTGGCGGACCGTACGCCGCAACGTCGAACTGCCCCTGGCGATCAGAGGGGTGGCACGGGCCGAGCGGCGGGCCGTCGCCGCCCGGTGGCTGGAGCGGGTGGGGCTCCGGGAGCACGCGGGCACGTACCCGCACCGGATCTCCGGCGGGCAGCGCCAGCGGGTGCAGCTCGCCCGGGCACTCGCGGGCGCGCCGCGGGCCGTGCTGATGGACGAACCGTTCGGTGCGCTGGACGCCCAGACCCGGTCGGAGATGCAGCAGTTGCTGATCGACGTACTGCACGGCACCGGGGCGACCGTCGTCTTCGTCACGCACGACGTGGACGAGGCGGTCTTCCTCGGTGACCGGGTCGCGCTCCTGGGCACGGGCCGCGTTCTCCCCGTTCCGCATCCCCGTGACCGCGCGTACCTCACCGATTCCGCCACCGACGCCCTGCGCCGCGCCGTTCTCGCATCGCTCAGTACCTGAGAGGCAAGCACCATGGACATCCCCTCCCTCACGGACGCGGAGGAACTCTCCTGCGACGTCCTCGTCATCGGCGGCGGCACCGCGGGAACGATGGCCGCGCTTACCGCCGCCGAGCACGGCGCGAACGTCCTGCTCCTGGAGAAGGCGCACGTCCGCCACTCCGGCGCGCTGGCCATGGGCATGGACGGCGTCAACAACGCCGTCGTCCCCGGCCACGCCGAACCCGACGACTACGTCGCCGAGATCACCCGCGCCAATGACGGCATCGTGGACCAGTCCACCGTCCGGCAGACCGCGGTCCGCGGTTTCGCGATGGTCAAACGCCTGGAGTCGTACGGCGTGAAGTTCGAGAAGGACGAACACGGTGACTACGCGGTCCGCCAGGTGCACCGCTCCGGCTCGTACGTGCTGCCCATGCCCGAGGGCAAAGACGTCAAGAAGGTCCTCTACCGGCAGTTGCGCCGCCGCGAGATGCGCGAACGCATCCGTATCGAGAACCGCGTCATGCCGGTGCGCGTGCTGACCGGCGACGACGGCCGGGCGGTGGGAGCGGCCGGTTTCCACACCCGTACCGGCGCGTTCGTGACCGTACGGGCCGGCGCGGTGATCCTCGCGACGGGCGCGGCCGGCCGGCTCGGCCTGCCCGCTTCCGGCTACCTCTACGGCACGTACGAGAACCCCACCAACGCCGGTGACGGGTACGCCATGGCGTACCACGCCGGCGCCGAGCTCACCGGCATCGAGTGCTTCCAGATCAACCCGCTGATCAAGGACTACAACGGTCCGGCCTGCGCCTATGTCGCCAACCCATTCGGCGGCTACCAGGTCAACCGGCACGGCGAACGGTTCGTCGACTCCGACTACTGGTCCGGCCGGATGATGGCCGAGTTCAGGGACGAGCTGGCGTCCGACCGGGGGCCGGTCTACCTCAAGCTCAGCCACCTGCCCGAGGAGTCGGTGGCGGCTCTGGAAGGCATCCTGCACTCGACCGAGCGCCCCACCCGGGGCACGTTCCACGCGGGCCGCGGCCACGACTACCGCACCCACGACATCGAGATGCACATCTCCGAGATCGGCCTGTGCGGCGGCCACTCGGCCTCGGGCGTACGCGTGGACGACCACGGCCGCACCACCGTGCCCGGCCTGTATGCCGCCGGGGACCTCGCCTGTGTCCCGCACAACTATATGATCGGCGCGTTCGTCTTCGGTGACCTCGCGGGCGAGGACGCCTCGCGGAACCGGGCGTACAAGGGCGAGCTGTCCTCCGAACAGCTGCGGGACGCGCATGAGTTGATCTACCGGCCGCTGCGCCACCCCGACGGCCCGCCGCAGACCCAGGTCGAGTACAAGCTCCGCCGCTTCGTGAACGACTATGTGGCACCGCCCAAGTCGGGCGCCCGGCTGTCCCTCGCGGTGGAGCACTTCGAACGGATGCGCTCCGAGATCGCCGGTATGGGCGCGGCGACCCCGCACGAACTGATGCGCTGCGCGGAGGTGGGCTTCATCCGGGACTGCGCCGAGATGGCGGCCCGTGCGTCGTTGGCACGGACGGAGTCGCGCTGGGGGCTGTACCACGAGCGTACGGACCATCCGCGCCAGGACGACCAGGACTGGCTGCACCATCTGGATCTGCGCAAGTCCCCCTCCGGGGCGATGGAGTTCACGGCCCGGCCGGTGGAGCCGTACCTCGTCCCGGTCGACGAGTACGCCCCGGTCGGCGGCCCGTCCCGGCATCTCGGCGAGATCGCGCTGGAACAGGTGGCGACGGCCGGCCCGCGCGAGGTCGCGCCGACCGGCTCGCGTCTCGCCGCGGCGCCCGTACACACCAGTCACCGGCCCGCGACCGCGTCTCCGCGCATCCTGGAGCTCCTGGCCCTCGCCGACGGACAGCCCGCACTGGACGCACTCGCGCCGTACGTGGCGGACCCCGACCCGGCGGTGCGCCGCGCCGCGGTCGCGACGCTCACGGAGACCACACCGGACGGCACCGGCCCCGCGCTGGCCGGGGCCTTGGCCGACTCCGACGCGGGAGTGCGGGCGGCCGCCGCGGACTCGCTGCGCGAACTCGTGGAGACGCTGGCGCCGGAACCGGAACTGCGGGACCTGCTCGTGGCAGCGCACGCGTCCGGCGACCCGGTGGTGCGTACGGCCGCCTCGGCCGTACTGCGCGCTCTGCGCCTCGGCGACGCCGGCCTGTTCGCCGCCGGCCTGGCGGACCCCGATCTGGCCGTACGCGTCGAAACGGTCCACGCCCTGGTCTCGGTCAACGCCGTGGAGGCGCTGGCCACGGCCGCGGGGGACTCGGACCGCGAAGTGCGGGTCGCGACGGCGAAGGGTCTGGCGGCGGTGGCGGCCTCGGCTGCGTACGGCACAGCGGACGACGAAGCCGCGCCCGACCGCCCGGTGAGCGTCCTCGGGACACTGGCGCGGCTGGTACGCGACCACGATCCCCTGGTGCGCGCCGCCGCGTTCGAGGCGCTCGGCTCGACAGGCTGCCCACCCGCCCTCGCGGACACGGCCGTTTCGGCCCTCGCCGACGCGGCCTGGCGCGCCCGCGCGGGAGCGGCGGCCTCCCTGAGCGCGGCGGATCCCGAGGTGGCGGTCCCGGCACTGGCCAAGGCGCTCGACGACGCCAACGCCGATGTCCGCAAGGCCGCGGTGCTCGCCCTGCTCCGGCACCGGGCCGACGACCGGGCCCGCGCGGCACTGGCGACGGCCACGGGCGACCCGGACGCCGACGTACGCGCGTACGCGTCACGGAGCCGTGTCTGAGCCGGACTTCGGCGGGTGCGGGATGAGCGGCGGGTGCGGGATGAGCGCTGGGTCCGCCGGCTCGGGCTCGGGCTCAGCCGGGCTGCCGGGCGGTCCCGCGAGGGACGTGGGCCGCCCAGTCCACGATCGGCACGGCCGCACCCGCCGCCTCGCGGCCCCGGCAGCGGGCGTGGTGCCGACGGGCGATGGCGGCCAGGTCGAGGTGCGGCCCGAAAGCGGGGTGCGCCCCCAGTCGCCGGGCGTATGCCCACAGGCCCGACCGGGCGGCGATACGGTGCACCGCTGCCGCGTCCAGATGGCAGCGGTGCACGCAGTCCAGTTCCACCAGCGCCACCCACACGTCCACGTCGGCCGCCGTGATGCCGGTGCCCGAGATGTGGGCCTGGTGCTTCAGTCGTCGCTCGAGTGAGTCCAGCGCCCCCAGCAGCGTCCGCAGAGGGGCTTCGTGATCACGGCCGTCGATGCCCAGTTCACCCGCGTGCTGCGCGGCGGCGCCGATGCCCGCGTCACAGAGCCGGCCGATCGCCTCGATGTCGTCCCGCGCGTCCTGCGGGTAGAGGTCGGGGCCGTCGCCTCCGAACCGCAGGGCCAGGTCCCGCAGGATGTCCGGCGTGTGGGTGCTGACGATCCGACCGGTCCAGTTGTCGCCCAGCGCGGGCGCGGTGGCCGGTCCGGGATGGTGGTGCGAACTGGCCTCGTAGAACGGCCGCAGGACGGAGTACCCACCGCCCTGTTCGTCGGGCGTGGCGGGCAGAAGTGTCACCGGGAGTACGTCCCCGAGACCGAGAAGGCTGTGCGCCACCGCGATCCGCAGGCTGTCGGGACAGGCGGGCGAGAGGTACAGCCGGTACCGGTGCGGTACGGCGTAGTGACCGCTGCGGGCGTCACGGCCGATCCTCCCGCGGAAGACGGACACGGCTGTGGAGGATGTGGCGGACATACGTCTCCTGGGGCAGGTCGAAGTGCGTGTGTGAGGAAGGGAATGACGCCTGCGGCGGCCCTGTGCCCGCAGCGCTGCTCCTTGACGGCTCAGCGGCGGGCTGTACTCGCCGCGCTGCACACACGCAGCAGATCGATGTGGCGGCGTGAGGTCAGCAGCAGCGGCAGCCGTACGGCGCAGCCCGCACCCGTCGCTGAAAGCCCCATCACGTCCGCCTGTTCGCCCGCTGTGTCTGCTCGCCCGGTGTGTCTGCCCCGAGTGTCGGAGCACTTCCCGACGCCGTCAAGAGTGCGTGCCCCGCGCTGTACTCGATCCGCCCACCCGCCGGACCCGGACGCCCCACCGGGCCTCAGCCGGCCGCCAGTTCGGGGTGGTGGCGGCGGGCGACCTGCGGGTGGGCCCGTATCCAGCCCTTGAGTTCGTTGCGTCCGTACTCGGCGTGCAGGGGGTTGGTGTGGTCGTGCTTGATGCCCGGCGCCTGCCGCAGATAGGGGCCGGGCACCGTGTCGATGACCGCGTCCAGCCGCGGGTTGTAGAAGAACGGCACCGAATAGCGTTCCACCGCTCCCAGCGGGCTGACGACCCGGTGGTCGGTGGCCGACAAGTAACCCTCGGTCGCGATCTCCAGGAGTTCCCCCAGGTTGACCACGAAGGCCCCCGGGATGGCCGGCACATCCAGGAAGCCGTCGCCGCGGCGCACTTGGAGCCCGCCCACACCGTCCTGGAGCAGCAGCGTGAGGAAGCCGTAGTCCTTGTGCGCGCCCACGCCCTGACCGCCGCCGACGGGAGCGGATCCGGGGTAACGGATCAGCTTGGTGTGCAGGTGCGGGCGGTCGGCGAAGGCCTCGTCGAAGAAGTCCGCCGGCGCTCCGACGGCCGCGAGCAGCTCCCGCAGCAGCCGGTGGGCCACCGTGGCCAGCCGCTCCTGCCAGGCGAGTACGCCGGTCCGCAACTCCGGCAGCGCGGCGGGCCACTGGTTGGGGCCTTCCAGCCAGAGGTACGCCGGGTCGCCCGGGCCCACCGCGACAGCGGGCCGCTCCGCGCCCACGTCCAGCTGTTCGCGCCAGTCGGACCGGCCGCCGGTGAGCTCGTGGCCGACCCGTGTGTAGCCCCGGAAGTGCGGCGAGTTCAGGTTGCTGACCGCGACCCGGTCCGCCTCCGGCAGTGCGAAGAACGCTCTGGTCAGACCGGAGATCCGGTCCATCTCAGCCGCGCTGACGCCATGGCCGGTCAGATGGAAGAAACCGACTTCGTGAGCGGCGTCGTGCAGGCGGCGTCGAAACGCGGCCCGGGTCGCGGGGGCGTCGGCCGTGGACAGATCGATGACGGGCAGCGAGCTGGGGGAAACAGTCGGCATGGACGGCATGATGGCCTTCCGTTCCTGATGTGACGAGGCCCTGCTCCCGAAGTTGGCGGGATCGCGAGGGACGTCCGCGGGCGGCGGCACGGGCGGCCGACGACCAGTCCTCAGCCTCCGTCCGGGTCGGTGCCGATCAGGAGGAGCGCGATGTCGTCGTGGTGGGAGGGGGTCTCGGGGCGCCGGACAAGCGTGTCGGCCACGGCGGCCATGGTGCGGTCACGGCACTGCGTCAGGCGCTGGGCCAGCGCCGAGACGGCGTGGTCGATGTCGACGCCGGGTGCTTCCACCAGGCCGTCGGTGTACAACGCCAGAACGGAGCCGGCGGGCAGGGCCATGTCCAGCGTGCGGTACCGGGCCGCCGGGTCGATCCCCAGGAGCAGCCCGGCTGGGACCGGTACCACCTCCGTGTGTCCGTCGGGGTGGCGGAGCAGAGGCGGGGGGTGACCGGCGCTGGCCAGTTGGATGCGGCGGTCGGCCAGGTCGATGTGTGCGTACGTACAGCTGGTGAACAGGCCGGTGTCCAGGTCCGTGAGCAGCCGGTTGGTGCGGGCGAGGACCTCGTCGGGCGGCGCACCCGCCGAGGCGTGAACGGCGGTGCGGACCTGCCCCATGAGGGCGGCTGCCTCGACGTTGTGCCCCTGTACGTCTCCGATGGCGGCGGCAGCGGTCGTGTCGTCGAGGCGGATGAAATCGTAGAAGTCCCCTCCGACACCCATGCCGTGTCCGGCGGGGAGGTATCGGGCTGCCACGTCGAGTCCCTCGACGTGGGGCAGCGTGTGAGGCAGGAGGCTGGCCTGCAGGCTGTGGGCGAGTTGGTGCTTGGCGTCGTAGAGACGTGCCCGGTCGAGTGCCTGCGCGATCAGGCCGGCCAGTGAACTGAGGATGGCGCGTTCCCCCGGGGCGAAGGGGTGGGGCCGAGCGTAGGCGAGGACGAGGGAGCCGACGGGGCGGCCGGACGCGACCAGCGGCAGAAAGGCCCACGCCTGCATGTCTCCCAGGATGACGGCGGAGGGACAGGCGCGGTGGAGTTCCTCGGGGCTGGCGAAGAACAGAGGCATTCCGGTGGTCAGTACTCGCGCGTTGGGGGCGTCGGAATCGAGGGGAGCGGCGTCGAACCGGTCCAGGAGTTCGCTGGTGTGGCCGCGGTAGCCGACGACCTTCAGGCGTCCCTCTTCCGCCACGAAGATCGTCAGCGCCTGGGCGCCCAGGGCGGGGATGAGCTGGTCGGCGGCCTGGTCCACGACATCGCGTACCTCGGCGGCCTCGGTGAGCGTGGCGGCCAGGTGCATCAGGTGATAGAGAGCGGTCGCCCGGCTCGGCATCGACGCGGAAGCGGGCGGGCTCGAAACGTCGTCACTGTTCTCCGGTGCGGTGGTGGGCGTGATCCGCACGCTGGTGCCGGTGGCGTCGGCATGGAGGTCGAACGACAGCCAGTGGGAGGGCGGGCGCAGGACGGTGAAGGACGTGCTCTGGCGGCTGATCACCGCGGCGCGGTAGCGGTCCTCGACGGTCGGGTTGTCCATCCAGGGCAGCGCCTGCCACGGCAGTGCTCCCACCAGGTCGTCGGCGTCGACCCCCAGAAGTTCGGCGGATGCGGGAGTGATCAGGGTGATGCGGCCGTTCAGGTCCAGCCCGCAGCTGCCGCCCGGCAGGCGGTCGATGAATGCCACCGCGGCCGCGGCCTCGGCCGGGCCGGGTGTGCGGCCTTCCGCCAGCGGGAGCATGCGGGGCCGATGCTCGGGAAGCATGGGGCTGCCGCTTTCGGCGGCGTGCAGGATCAGCCGACCGAGGCGTTCGCACCCGGTGCGCACCGCCTCGCGTTCCCGTTCCCCGAGCTGCTCCGGATACGAGCCGGGCCACAGCAGCACCAGCCCTCCCAGGGGTGTCGCGCCCTGGGCGATGGGGGCGGCGGCCACGGTGAACTGGTAGGGCAGGACGAGCGCCGGCCTCGGGTAGCGACGGCCCATCTCCTCCTGCCCGCCGATCCAGATCAAGCGCCGTTCCTTCACGGCGTCGGCCACGGGAATCGGATCCGTCAGCGCGACCCGTTCCCACGGCGCGGTGAACTCCCGGGCGACTCCGCCGAGCACGGCGAGATGGAGAGCACTCTCCCCCGGCGGCAACAGGTACACCATGGCGGCGGACGCGCCGGTGTCACGGATGATGTCGGTCGTGACCGGTTCCAGCAGCCGCACTCCGGATTCGGCAGAGCCCTGCATGCGCTCACTCTCCTCCGGCGGCACGCGGATGCACCCATAACGTGACAATACGCCGACTGGCGCCGGGGCCGCCGGGCGGGGCGCCCTCGGCACCCCGCCGTACTCACTTCACGGCATACCCGGCGAGCGAGCCCTCCAGCAGGCCGAAGACGCGGTGGGCCGAGGCCGTCACTGTCTCGGCGATCCGCTCGTTGCTCCGCCCGTCGAGCGTGAGCTCCTGGATGTGCTGGAACAGGACGCGGTGCGCGCCACCCATCTGGGCTGCCGCCGCCCGGGGGATGATGTCGTCGGGCGCGACCCCGGTCTCCGCGGCGAGGAGCCCGGCAAGCGCGCCCTCCCGCAGGTCCTGCAGGTCGCGCAGGCGGGCGAGCAGCGTGGGACTGTCCGCGATCATCCGGGCGAACACCTCTCCGGAGAACCCGGTGACCGGGTCGTGCCGTTCCGCTGCGTCGAGGAACGCCCGCCGCAGCGCGGCGAGCGCCGACTCCCCCTCGGCCCGGCCCGCCACCGTACGGGCGAGCCCCGCGACGAACTCGTCCTGATGATCGAAGGCCAAGTCCTCTTTGCGGGCGAAGTAGTTGGTGACCGTCTTCTTGGCGACCCTGGCGGCCGCGGCGATCTCGGCGATCGTCGTGGCCTCGAAGCCGTTCTCGATGAACAACCGGGTCGCGTGGTCGGAGATGAGCTGCCGGGTCTCTTGCTTCTTGGACTCGCGGAGCCCCATCGGTTCGATACTCATGGGGCAATCTTACATCCGTGGCAAGTTTGCGCTTGACGAATGATCGACGCCGGGGCTAAGTTTACGTCCGTAGCAAATTTCCACCGAGCATCAAGACTCTGTGGCCAGTTCCGCCCGGTCAACGCAGGAAGGCCCCACATGACCGATTTCGACGCAGGCACCGAATTCGACCGCCAGGTCGACACGCTGGCCGACATGGGATATCCGGCCCTCGCAGGGATGACCGAGACCGCGTTCCGCGGCCTCGTCGAACCACTGCGCGCCACCGTTCTCGCCAGGGCGGCAACGCTGGAGCCGCCGGCCGAGGGCAAGATCCCCTTCCTGCTGGTGGTCACCAGGGCGCTCGTCCCCCTCGAGGAGTCGGTGCCGCTGACCACGCTCGCCGGCAAGAGTGCCCCCGGAGTCATCGAACGCTTCTACGCACCCGGTGAACTGGAAAGATTCGTCACGCTCAAGGAACTGGCCGTCCCCGAAGGGGAGGTGTACGTCGCCTTCGACGTCGACCGGGGCGAGGAATTCTGTGGCGTCGTTCCGCTGAACGCGCTGGAGGCTATCGCGGAGCGGGACCGTACGCCGCTCACCATCGAGGAGGGCATTGCGCTCATCACCCAGTACCCCCGGGCTCTCGCCAAGAACAAATGCTTCTCGCTGGGCGGGACGCGCCTCGGCGACCGCCGCGTCCCGGCCCTGTGGATCAGCAAGGGCGCTCCGAAACTGGGGTGGTGCTGGGAGGGAAACCCGCACACCTGGCTCGGCATGGCTTCGGCCGGCGGCCGCGGTCATTCCTGACCGCGGCCGGCGGGCCGCAGTACCTCAGGGCTGAGCGTTCAGATGAAAGCTCTGCGCGGCGGAGTCGTCACAGGCGCGCTGCACCAGCTGCACGCTGTTCGCCGGACTTCCCGTCGTGCTCAGGCACTTGCCGCTGTGCCGCCACGCCGTTTCGGAGATCGGATCGGACGGCGCGGGGCCGCCGCCCCCGCCGCCGAGCCACTTGAGCCCGTCGACGAGGAAGCGGTTCTGCGTGGGACTCGCGAACGTCGAGGACAGCCGTGTGTTGGAGCCGTAGTCCATGGCGTTGTGCCCGAAGTTGGCGTACAGCATCCTGTACTGGGTGTTGGTCCACAGGATCGGGTAGTGGCCGTTGTACCAGGACTGGTTCGGGTCCGTACCGAGGGGGAAACTCGTCGGGTCGACCGATGCGAGGATCTTGATGTCCGGGTTGGTCCGCAGGTCGTTGGACCAGCTGTACCACTCGCTGACCGACGAGGTGAACGTCGCGGGCAGGCCGGTGGTCGAAGGATGCGTCCGGTCCTCCGTGCGCAGCACCGCGGTCGTCGGCCCCCAGGTGTTGGACCTGAAGTTCCCGCTGCCGAGGAACTGGTTGTGGTACCAGGGCCAGGCACCCGCGTTGGTGGTGAACGCCGAGGAGTGGAAGCCCATCCAGCCGCCGCCGGCCCGCATGTACCGCTCGAAGCCGGTCCGCTGGGCCGCCGTCTTCGGCGCGTCGTCCAGGAACAGCACCACCTGGTACTCGTTCACCCCTCCGTTCGCGAGCAGCTCCCAGTTGGTGGTCGCCGTGTAGCTGAAGTCGTTCTGCGCGGCGGTTCGCGGGAACCACTCGTTGGCTTCTCTTACGAAGTCGATGTGTGCGGAGTCCCAGGTGCCGTTGTAGAAGGCGATCACCTTGAAGGCCGCGGCCTGGGTCCCGGCCTGGGCCGGGGCCGCCGTCACCCCCAGCAGCATCGCCAGCAGGACCAGCAGCCGTGCCACGAGCCGCCTCACGGGTAGCTCACCAGGTTGGCCACATTGGTGGACGAGTTGGAAGGACCGCCTCTGTCGTTGATGACGTGCCGGATGGTTCCGGTGCCGCCGAGCGACACGGTCACCATGTTCTGGAAGCGGACGTTCGGGTTGCTGGGGGCCTCGAAGGCGCGCTCGGCGGTGACGCTCGGGTTGACGTTGAAGAAGCAGTAACTGCCGAGCCCGTACGCCTGGTGGCTGGTCACCGAGTTCGCGACCTTGTACGCCGAGTAGCCCTGGGTGGAGCCGTTCATCCAGGCTGCCTGGTCCGGCGGGTCGTACGGCATCTCGTTCTGGTAGAAGTACGTCCGCCCGCCGTTGCCGTTCCAGATCGTCTGGTGCTTCTGGTAGTGCTCGACGAACAGGCCGTACATGGTCACGTCGTCGCCGTTGACGACGAGTCCCGTGTCCGCCGTATTGCTGTTCCAGCCGATGCCGCTGCCATGGTCGCCGCGCCAGATCCACATGTGGTCGCCGATGACGTGGTCACTGTTGACGACCAGGCTCGTCGTCGCCCTGCCGACGGCCGCGCCGCCGACCCGGAAGTAGACGTCGTGCAGAGAGGTGGGGTTCGCCGCGTGGCTCGCGGCGGCGCCCGCCGGGCCGACCTCCATCAGTGTCTGCGAGTTGGCGGTGCCGGCGTCGAAGAGGACACCCGCGACCTTCACGCCGTCGACGTCGGCGACCGTCATGGCCGTGACACCGTTGTCAGGGATGAAGGTGGCGAGGCCGAGACCGAGGACGACGGTGTCGGGGCGGGTCACCTTCAGGGTCTGGTTCAGGTGGTAGACACCGGGGGTGACCAGCAGGTTCTTGCCGTCGGCCAGTGCGGCGTTGATCTGCGCGGCCGTTGCTCCGGCCTTGACGACGAAGAACTGGTCCATGCCGAGCGAGCTGCCCGCCGCGTTCCCGTTCGCCCAGCTGGTGGCCGAGGAGTTAGTGCGCAGGGACGGTACGAACACCTGATACGCGCCCGCGCCGTCGACGTAAAGGAAGGGCTTCTCCCGGACCGTCGGGGTCTGGTTCACCGTGGTGTACGGCGGGTTGGGGAAGCTGTTGCCCGGCACGCCCTGGCTGCCGACGAACACCATGTTCCAGTTGGAACCGGTCCAGCCGCCGAGCTGGGAGTTGCGGGTCAGCCACTGCTGCTGCGTGCCGGACCGCACCTGACCGTCGATCTTGCTGTCGGCCATGAACCCGCCGCTGGACCAGCCGCCGTCACTCAGCTCCAGATTGCCGCGGACATGCATGCGCCGGTACCCGGACGCCTGCGAAACCGCCCAACGGTCGGTGCCGCCCGTCGGGTTCACCGACAGGTTCTCGGCGCCGCGCCAGAAGTTCTGGGTGGCGTTCTGCGGCGGGAACCAGTCCGCCTCCACGTGCACGGCGCCGTTGATCGTGACCGAGTCGGGCGACTGGCCGAGGCCGAGGACCTGGGTGTAGAAGCCGACGTTCACGTCGTTGCTGTACGTACCCGGCTTGAACATCACCGCGTAGCGCTGGGAGCCGAACTGGTTGGTCTCCTGTTGCTGGAAGATGGAGTTCAGCCGGCTCTGGATGGTGGACGGCGGCATCGACGGATCGAAGACGACCACGTTCGGGCCGAGGTCGACGTCCCCGGGCGCGGTGTTCACGGGGGCGACCTGGAAGCGCTGGGCCGCCGTGCCGTTGCAGGTGTACTGGACCAGCTGGACGCTGTCGGCCGTCGAGGCGGACGGCACGTCCAGGCACTTGCCGCTGTGGCGGTTGACGAAGTGGTATGCGCCGCCGCCCTCGTCGACGGCCTGCCACTGCTGGTTGTTGCCGCCGCCGTACGCCCACAGGTGCACGGCCGCGTTGTCGGCCGAGGACGTGCCACTCACGTCGACGACCTGATTGCCCTCGTTGCGGTTGCCGATCCGCACGTAGCCGTCACTGGTCGGCGTGAAACTCCACTGCTGCGCGGTGCTGTTGTTGCAGGCGTACTGCTGCACCGCCGTGCCGTTCACGGTCGCGGCCGCCCGCGCGTCCAGGCACTTGCCGCTGCCGGAGTTCACGACCGTGGACCAGCCCGTGGGCAGGGCGGCGGCCGCCTCCGCGGAAGCCTTCGGGTGGGCGGCCCGGGGGGCGGCGGCCCGGCTGGGCTGGACGGCGGTGAGCACCGAGGCGGCCGAGGCTGCGACCACGAAGGCAGCGACCCAGGGCCGGGTGATGCGGGCCCGGCTTGCGCTGCGGCGAACCGCTCCGGGCGTTCGCGGGTATCTGAGCACGTTGTCTCCTGTGCCGGCTGTGCGGCATGAGTGGGGGGCTGGGCAGAGGGGGCGGGCAGGGAGGACGGGCGGAGAGGAAGGCTGGGCAGGGAGGGGTGGGTCAGCCGTAGTACTGGGCGAAGACGCGGGTGAAGTCCCACGGCTGCTGGGAGACGCCCGAGCAGGTGTCGGCCCCGCCGCCGGTGCAGGGTCGGTCCCGGTTGACGGACCAGAAGGTCAGCCGCGCGAGGTGGCGCTGCTGGGCGTAGCCGAGAATGGTGCGGAAGTCGTCGACGGTCACCGTCTCGCCGTTGTCGGTGATGCCGTTCATCGACGAGATGCCGGTGTGCCGGTAGGCGGCATCGTCCGCATACCCGTAAGCGTTCTTGACCGCGTTCTTGAGGCCTTCGGCCGCCTGGACGGTGAGCCGGCCCATGTTCTGGCCGGCGCCGCCGAAGTTGAACGGCATGATCGTCCAGCTGTCCACGGTCAGACCGGACGCGGCTGCCTTGCTGATCAGGCTGCTGTCGGGGCCGTTCTGCCCGGTGCCGAAGGTGACGTACACCTTGATGCCGGGGTTGTTGGCCTTGACGGTCTTGAGCGCGTCGACCGTGCGCTGCTGGACGGTCGGGCTGTCGTACGCCGCCGCCTCGATGTCGATGTCGATCGCCTTGAGGCCGTAGGCGTTGATGACCTTCTGGTACGCCGCGGCCAGGTCGCCCGCGCTGCCGCAGGAGCTCTCCAGCTTGTTGCCGCTCCAGCCGCCGAAGGACGGGATGACGTCGCCGCCGTTCGCCCGCACGGTGCTGACCGTCTGCTGGTCGACACCTCCGGTCAGCGGACGGCTGCCGTCCCACTGCGGGTCGCAGTAGCCGTTGCTGAGGACGAAGGCGAGCGTGAACCACTTGACGCCGGTCGCGTTCGTCACGGTGGTGGGGCTCGGCGGGCTGCCCCAGCCGTTGTAGAGGTAGGGCGCCACGGCCATGGCTCCCGGCCCGGGCGCCGGGGTGCTCCCCCCGCTCGGCGCCGTCCACTTCTGGTTGGCGGCGCCCGTACAGCTCCAGATCTGCAGCCGGGTGCCGTTGGCCGAGCTGTTGCCCGTCGCGTCCAGGCACTTGTCGGCCTGCGGGTTGACGATGTCGCGGGCCGCGGTGACCCACCACTGCTGGGCGGCGCTGCCGTTGCAGTCCCACAGCTGGGTCCGGCTTCCGTCGGCGGTACTGCCCGATGCCACGTCCAGACACTTGCCGAGCGCGCGGATCGTGCCGTCGCTTGCGACGTTCCACTGCTGTGCGGTGGTGCCGTTGCAGTCGTGGAGCTGTACGGCGGCGCCGTTGGCGCTGCTCGCCCCCGCGACGTCGACGCACTTGCCGCCCAGCCCGGTGATCCGGCCGGTCGCCGCTGCCGCGCCGCTCGCGGGGCCGGCGGTGAGGCCGGTGACGAGCACGGCGGCCGCCGCCGTGCCCAGCGCACCGCGCACCGATGACCTGCGATGGAGCCTCGTGATCACCGGGTCACCGTCCACTTCTGGTTGGCGGCGCCCGTACAGCTCCAGATCTGCAGCCGGGTGCCGTTGGCCGAGCTGCCGCCCGAGGCGTCCAGGCACTTGTCGGCCTGCGGGTTGACGATGTCCTTGGCTTCGGGGACGGCCCACCGCTGGGCGGCGGAGCCGTTGCAGTCCCACAGCTGGACCGGCGTACCGTCGGCCGTGCCTCCCGACGCGACGTCCAGGCACTTGCCGAGCGCGCGGATCGTGCCGTCGGAGCCCACGCTCCAGCGCTGGGCGTCGGTGCCGTTGCAGTCGTAGAGCTGTACGGGCGTGCCGTTGGCGCTGTTGGCGCTGGGTACGTCCACGCACTTGCCGCCGACGCCGGTGATGGGACCGGCGCCGCCCGGCTGGCCGCCGTCGGTGCTGACCCGCACGTAGTCGACGAGGAGCTGCTGGGGGAAGGCCGTGCTGCCGTCGGGGTCTCCAGGCCAGTACCCGCCGACGGCGAGGTTGAGGATCAGGAAGAAGGGCTTGTTGAAGACCCACTGCTTTCCGCCGAGGTCGGCGGGCGTGCGTCGCTGGTAGACGGTGCCGTCGACGGACCAGGTGATCGCGTTCGGACTCCAGTCGACGGCGAAGGTGTGGAAGGCGTCGGCGAACGCCTGGCCGCCGGGCAGGGTGTATCCGGCGCCGATGCCTCCGGAGCCGGAGTACCCGGGGCCGTGGAGGGTGCCGTGGACCGTGGAGGGTTCGAAGCCGACGTTCTCCATGACGTCGATCTCACCGGAGTTGGGCCAGCCGACCTGGCCGATGTCGTTGCCCAGCATCCAGAAGGCGGGCCACATGCCCTGTCCGCGCGGGATCTTCATCCGGGCCTCGACGCGGCCGTACGTCGTGGTGAACCTGCCGGCCGTGTTCAGCCGTGCGGAGGTGTACTCACATCTCCCGTACCAGCACTGGTAGTTGACCAGGTTCTCACGGCGGGCGGTGATGACCAGGTGGCCCTGGCCGTCGAGGGCGGCATTGCGGTTGCCCGCGGTGTAGTACTGCCGCTCGTGGTTGTTGACGTTGTCGCCCGTCTCGGTCTGCCACTTCCCGCCGTCGACGGCGGAGCCGGCCGGCCCGTCGAATTCGTCGGAGAACGTGACGGCGGCCGCCGCGGCCGCGGCGGCGGGAGCGGGGGGCTTCGCCGCGGGCGCGGGCGCGCCGTGCGCCAGTCCGGTGGACAGCGACGCGAGGGCGAGGACCGGTACGAGGGACAGCAGCAGGCGCCGGCGTAGGTGTGGGGAGTCCATGACTCTCCCTTCCATGAGCATGACGGAATAGCCTGTTATTGGCATGCATATGACAGGCAAGGGCGCGAGGGGGGAACCGAGTGGTCGATGCGCCGACAGGGGTGGGGGGTGCGAAGTCGAGCTGGGGGGAACTTAGTTCACTACGTGATTTAAGGAGTGAACACAAACCCTGTCAAGGGCTTGGTGTGGACCACATTCATGAACGCAGGCGTACGAGGTGAACCGCGGTGCTCGACCAGCCGCCTCCGACAAGTCCGGCATCAGGCCGTACCCGGCCATCACGGCACCGTGGCGCAATGCCCCGTGCGGGTGTCGCGACAGCGCGCGGATGGAAACGGAACCGCATCGGGACGCTCCGCCTGGTCAGCTGGTTCGGTACGTCGGTGACCCAGACGGCCATCGCCCGCGCCGGGCAGATCTGGCCGAAGGCGTGCGTACCCCTGCACGACCTGGTGCGATGACCCGCGTGCGCCACCGCACCCGCACCCGCAGCACAGACGCCACCCGCCGTCCGGGCCGGCTCGCCGTACTGATCGTCCCCGTGACCATCGACGATCTCGCCTGCGACCGCCGGCCCGCCTGAGCCCGCCTGGTTAGGACCGGCGGCGGGGTTTGCCCCGCTTGCCGCCCTTCGGGCCGCCGGAACCGCTCCGGGGGTTCTTGCCGGCCGGTTTCCCGGCCGCGGTCTGGCGCGGCGTCGCCCCGCGTGCGGCTGGGGCCTTGCGCTTCTTCTCCGCCGGGGCGGCCGGGGGGCGGCCGCGGGTGCTGTTGACGGTCCGCCCGCGGACGATCCCGATGAATTGCTCCACCAGGTCGGTGGTTTCGTCCTGCGGCCACGACAGCGCGACGCGCGACTGGGGGGCGTCCGACACCGGCAGATAGGTGAGGTCTCTGCGGTGGTGCAGGCGGGCGAGCGACTGGGGGACGACAAGCAGGCCGATTCCCGCCGCCACCAGTTCGACGGCGTCCGCCGTCGTGGCGGGGCGCTCGTTCGCGGGCTGTCCCGGCCGGTGCTCCCACACCAGGGTGTCGTCGAGGGGGTGGAGCACGATGTCGTCGGCGAAATCCTCCGTGGACACCTCGTCGGCCGACGTCATGGGGTGGTCCTTCGGGAGCACCACCACAGTCGTCTCGGTGTAGAGGGGGATCGCGCTGAGATCCGTCCGGTCGACCGGCAACCGTACGAAACCCGCGTCGGCGCCGCCGCCCCTGAGTACGCCGAACACCTCGGCGGCGGTCACGCCGACGAGGGTCAGTGGGACGTCGGGCAGCCTCTCGTTCCAGATCCGAACCCACTTGGTGGGCATCACTCCCGGCACATACGCGAGGCGGAACGAAGGGGTTACTTCCGAGCCAGTCACCCCGCCAGGTTACCTTCATGGTCGGAGGCAGCACGCACGCTCGATACTCTTGACACCATGACGTCGCACCAGAGCACCCAGACAATGAAGCCCGCCACCGCGGCGAAGAAGCTGGGTGTGTACCTCGAGGCCACCCCCGCCGAGTTCCAGGAGGGTGTGGTTTCGCGCACCGAGCTGAACGCCCTCCAGGCCAATCCGCCCGAGTGGCTGGTGGAGCTCCGCCGCAGCGGCCCGCACCCCCGGCCCGTGGTCGCGGCGAAGCTGGGCATCTCCATCGCCGGTCTCGCGCGGGGCGGTGTCACGGAACCCCTCACCACCGAGCAGATCGAAGCCCTGAAGGCGGAGTCTCCCGAGTGGCTCCAGAAGGAACGCGCCACGCAGGCCGAGGTCCGCAAGGAAGCGGCGCGTATCAAGGAGAAGAACGCGGAGCGAGCCGACCGCCCCGCCCAGCCGGGTTCCTGACCGCCCCGGGCACGGTTCGTGCCCGGCAGTGGGGGCCGGCGTGGCGGATGGGACAGCGCTCGCCGAACACCTGGTGGTGATCCGGGCCGGACGCCGCGAAGCCTTCGCGTGCCCTGCGGAAACCGGGGTCAGGCTCCGCAGAACGGCATGGTCCGCACGTACCCGCCGAGGTTCTCGTCGTCGGTGCCGAGGAGGGCACCGGCGGACCCGGGCAGACACTCCACTGCCTCGATCTTGTACTGCGGGAACGTCCCGAGCAGGGTCGGGGGCGCCGCGAGCGTGACCCGCACGCGGCCCGCCGCCGACACGGTCACCCGGCCCGCGTCGCTCACCGCGGAGTCGAACGGGCCGTCGTCGCCGGCGTCCGCCGCCGAGCTCACAACGATCCGGCCGGAACCGGTCACCGAGATGTCCGAAACGTGTCGCGTGCCGCCGTCGGTCGGGTACGGCGCCCGGTAGGCCCGGCGCGTCACAGCGCCGAACTGCGGCTGGCCCCATGGGGCGAACGTCAGGGGCGCCGCGTAGAGCGTGGCGGGCCGGTCCGCGCCTGCTCCCCGGTCCGCCCACAAAGCGGCGAGCTTCCCGTTCTGGGCGACGACCGCGAAGCTCTCGAAGTCGTCGCCCTCGCCGATCGCCGGCAGTGGCGCGTAGTCGACGACCGCCGCCGTGGGGCCGGCGACCTTCAGGCGGTAGACGATGCCACGGCCGGCGAGCGCCAGGTATTCCCCCGGCATTCCGGGAATGGCCTCGATGGCCTCCAGATCGACGGGCTCCGGCCCGTCCCAGGTGATCGGGGAGATGCCGTCGGAGCCCTCCCAGTGGGTGATCCGGGACAGACGCCGCTGCCCCGTCCGCTTGTTGTCGTGCACGACCAGCACGTGGACCCCGGCTCCGTCTCCGTCTCCGTCTCCGGCAGGACCCTCGTACGCGAGGCCGCTGACACCGCTGCGGGCATCGTCGCCGACCTTCTGCCATGCGTCGTCCGCACCGGCCTGCGTGGTGCCGAGCACCGTCAGCAGCATGACCGCCGCGGTGCGCCAGGCCATGCGCTGGAACATCGGAAGCTTCACCGGGGTCGCTCGCCTTCTCTGTCCGACAGACGCGAGGTCACGCGCCGGGCGTCAGGTTATTGATCACGGCGGCAGCGGCACAGCGACGGTTACGCCATTCGCCGGAGCGCGGTCGAACTCGGCGCGCACGCCCCGCAATCCCCGCAATCCCCGCAACAGTCCTACGGCCCGAGGCGACAATGGGGCGCAGTTCCCGACCTCGGGCCTTCTCGGGACCGAGGACGCCTCACCCCCCGACGAGTGTGTCCACGACGGCCCGCGCCACCCGCGCCACCCGCTCGGTCGGTCGATCCCGCTCTCGTCGGTGTGCGTCGACGAGAGAGTCTCGACCCACAGCGGCCGCAGCGGGTCGTCGGGCTCGGTGCCGAGGTTCCACTGTGCTGGACACCACCGGCATCTCCATGAGCGTCAACTACGGCCTGGAGAAGGTCCGTTTTCCCGCCCCCGTACCGGTCGGCGCGAAGCTGTGCCTGCACGGCACGGTCGACTAGGGCAACGGCGTACAGATGGAACTGACCTTCACCGTGGAGGTCGAGGGCGGCACCAAGCCGGCCTGACTGTCCTCGACTCCCCTCAGTCCTCTTCGGTGAGCCGAGCGAAATCGGTGATGACGGGAACGAGTTCGCCGCGAACCCACAAGGGCAGCTGGTCGCGGTGGTGTGCGTCCAGCGGGATTCCGCGAGCACCCAGGGGGACGATCCAGAGGCTGCTCTCACGGCGGGAGAGATCCCAGACGTACCGGGCGGACGGGCCTCGTGGGCTGAGATCGGTGACGCCGGGCGTGCTCGAGGTGGCCAGTACGCAGGGTCCGCCCCACGCCACGGGTTCCGCGTCGGCGACCTCGTCCATGGCGGCGCGGACGATGTCCGGGACGGCAAGGCCGGGGAGTCGGCACGTGGTCAGCAGGTTCTCCGACGCGAAGGCAACCTTCGGGGTGAGAGTCAGCCAGGGTTCGAACACGGAGGGATACGGCGGGGGTACGGCGAGGCTCTTCAGCTGCGCGGCGGCCGCGATCCGCCGGCTGACGGCCGAACGCAGGCGCGCGTAGTCCGCCGCGGCAATGCTGTCGGCGTCCATGTGGCGGTCCCAGGACAACAGACGTGCCCTCAACCGCTTGGCGTCCGGGCCGAGATCGTCGAGTCGCGCCACCTGTTCCAGCAGCGGCCCCGCTGCCGCGAGGTACGTGTCCATGTGGATGGCCGTCACGCCTTGGGCCGTCCAGTCCCGCGACTCCCGCCCTAACTCGAGGCGTCGACCGGGAGACGGTCGCGAGGTGTCGGACGTGAGTGCGACCTGTCCGGTCACGGCGGCCAATTCACCCCACCCGAGGGGTGCTTGTGCGCGCCGGGTTGCCGGAGCGCGGCTCGACCGGAGGCCCAACCCGCCCATTGTCACTTAGGTGAGGCTAAGCTAAGTTCTCGATGTGGGGCGATCCGAGTGCCCGACTGGGCGGACACATCATCAGGGAGGAGATTGCCCATGGGCTTGCCGGTCATCGGCTCCTACCCCATGCCCGACCGCGCCGCGCTCCCTTCGTCCTGCGTTCCGTGGACGATCGATCCGGCACGGGCCGCGCTGTTGGTCCATGACATGCAGAACCACTTCGTCCGGACTTTTCCGGCAGGTCGCTCCCCCGTGGTGGAGCTCGTGGACAACATCGCCGCCCTGCGCGAACTCGCGGACACGCTCGGCATGCCGGTCGTGTTCAGCGCCGAACCGGCTGCGCAGCCGCCCGGCCAGCGCGGATTGCTGGCCGATATCTGGGGGCCCGGCATCGGCCACGAGCCCGACGCCGCCGCGATCGTGCCGGCGCTCACCCCGCGGCCCGGCGAGCACCTGCTGGCCAACGTGCGCCACAACGCATTTCTCCGCAGCCATCTCGGCAGGCTGCTGCGCTCCACGGGCCGCGACCAGCTGATCATCTGTGGCGTGTTCGCACATCTCGGTGTCCTGCTGACGGCGGCGGACGCCTTCATGAACGACATACAGCCCTTCGTCGTCGCTGACGCGGTGGCCGACTTCTCGGCCGAGGAACACGCCATGGCGCTGCGGTGGGCCGCGCGCAGTGGGGTCGTGTCCACTACCGACGGACTGCTGCACGACCTCCTGATCAGCAGGGCGACGCACGGTGCATGACGGGAAATCAGAGACCGGGCCGGGAATCGGCCCGGCATCGAGCAGGCACGAAGAGAGACGAAGAACATGACGTTACGGGTCGCGGTGGCCGGAGCGAGCGGCTACGCCGGAGGGGAGATCCTGCGCCTGCTGGTGTCACATCCCCACGTGGAGATCGGGGTGGTCGCCGCGCACAGCAGCGCGGGCCGCACGCTGGGGGAAGTACAGCCGCACCTGGCCACCCTCGCGGACCGAGTACTCGTCGAGACCTCCGCCGCGTCGCTCGGCGGGCACGACGTGGTGTTCCTGGCCCTGCCGCACGGCCAGTCGGCGGCGCTCGCGGCACAGTTGGGCGCCGACACGCTGATCGTGGACTGCGGCGCGGACTTCAGACTGCGCGACCCGGTCGACTGGGAGCGGTTCTACGGCTCGGCTCACGCCGGCACCTGGCCCTACGGACTGCCGGAACTCCCGGGAGTACGAGAAGAACTCAAAGGCTCGACCCGGGTGGCCGTACCCGGCTGCTATCCGACCGCGGTGACCCTGGCGCTCTACCCGGCCTTCGCCGCGGGCGTGGTGGAACCGGAGGCCGTGATCGTGGCGGCGAGCGGGGCCTCGGGAGCGGGCCGTACGGCCAAACCCCATCTGCTCGGATCCGAAGTGATGGGTTCGATGAGCCCGTACGGAGTCGGCGGCGGCCACCGGCACACCCCCGAGCTGACGCAGAACCTGTCGCGGGTGGCGGGCGAGCGCGTGGCCGTGTCGTTCACACCGACGCTGGTGCCAATGGCCCGCGGCATCCTCGCCACCTGTTCGGCGCGCCTGCGTCCGGGAGCCGGAGCCGGTCCGCGCGAAGTGCGGGCTGTGTACGAGGCCGCCTGTGCCGACGAGCCGTTCGTCCGTCTGCTGCCGTCCGGGCAGTGGCCGTCGACCGCCGCCGTACTCGGCTCCAACACCACGCAGGTGCAGGTTGCGGTGGACGAGCACACCGGTCGCCTGATCTCCGTGAGTGCGATCGACAACCTGACCAAGGGCACCGCCGGCGGCGCGGTGCAGAGCATGAATGTCGCCCTCGGCCTGCCCGAAGGGCTGGGCCTGCCCACGAATGGAGTGGCTCCGTGACCGTGACCGCTGCACAGGGATTCCTCGCGAGCGGTGTGGCCGCCGGGATCAAGGAATCCGGCGATCCCGACCTGGCTCTGGTGGTGAACCGCGGCCCGTCGCGCGCGGCCGCCGGGGTGTTCACCTCCAACCGGGTCCAGGCCGCCCCGGTCCGCTGGTCCCGGCGCGTGCTGGCCGACGGCCGGATATCCGGGGTCGTCCTCAACTCGGGTGGTGCCAACGCGTGCACCGGGCCTGCGGGCGCCGTGGACGCGCGGGTGATGGCCGAGCACACAGCCCGCGCCGTGGGGGTGGGACCGGACGAGATCGCGGTGTGTTCCACCGGGCTCATCGGCGTCCCGTTGCCGATGAACAGGGTCACCGCGGGAATCGACGCCGCCGCCGAGCGGCTGTCGCCCGAGCGGGGTGTGGAGGCGGCTGTCGCGATCAGGACGACGGATTCGGTGCACAAGACGGCGGTGGTCTCCGGGCCGGGCTGGACGGTGGGCGGTATGGCGAAGGGCGCGGGCATGCTCGCGCCCGGGCTGGCCACCATGCTCGTGGTGCTCACGACGGACGCCGACGTGGCCGGGCCGACGCTCGACTCCACGCTGCGAGAGGCCGTTCGTACCACCTTCGACCGGGTGGACTCGGACGGCTGCATGTCCACCAACGACACGGTGCTGCTCCTCGCGTCAGGTGCTTCCGGGGTCGCACCGGACCCAGATTCCTTCGCCGAGGCCGTGCACACGGTCTGTCTGGATCTGGCACGACAGCTGGTCGCGGACGCGGAGGGCGCCTCGAAGGAGATCGAGGTGGAGGTCGTCGGCGCGGCGTCGGAGGAGGACGCCGTGACGGTGGGCCGGTCCGTGGCGAGGAACAACCTGCTCAAGTGCGCGCTGCACGGGGAGGATCCGAACTGGGGCCGGGTGCTGTCGGCGATCGGTACGACGTCAGCCGTCTTCGATCCCGACCGCCTGGATGTGGCCATCAACGGCGTCTGGGTGTGCCGCGCCGGAGCGGCGGGCGCGTCCCGTGACAAAGTCGACCTGTCGGGGCGTCAGATCACGATCACGATCGATCTGCGCTCCGGTGGCGAGTCGGCGGTGATCTGGACCAATGACCTCACCGCGGAGTACGTCCACGAGAACAGCGCGTACAGCTCATGAGCGGGCTCGGAGCGCAAGCGAAGCCGCACCTCTCGCCCGACGCCCTGGAGGAGTTCCAGGGCCGGACGGTCGTGATCAAGTTCGGCGGCAACGCCATGGTGGACGAGGACCTGAAGCGGACGTTCGCCCAGGACGTGGTGGAGCTGTGGCACGCGGGGCTGCGCCCTGTCGTCGTACACGGGGGCGGGCCGCAGATCAGCGCGTTGCTCGACCGGCTCAACCTGGAGGTGCGCTTCGAGGCGGGCCTGCGGGTGACCACTCCCGAGATCATGGACGTGGTCCGGATGGTACTGACGGGCCAGGTCCAGCCGGAACTGGTCGGACTCATCAACAGCCATGGGCCGTTCGCGGTGGGGATGTCGGGCGAGGACGCGCACACCATGACGGCCGTGCGGCGGCCGGCCTGGGTCGACGGTGCGCAAGTGGACATCGGGCTGGTCGGCGACATCGTCGAGGTGAACCCGGACACCGTGCGAACCCTGCTGGACCGGGGTCGTATCCCGGTCGTCTCCCCCGTGGCGCGGGGCGCGGACGGGCTGGTCTACAACGTCAACGCCGATCTCGCGGCGGCGGCCGTGGCGGTGGCCCTCGACGCGGAGAAGCTGGTCGTGCTCACCGACGTCGAGGGGCTGTACGCGAACTGGCCGCACGACACCGAGGTGATCGAGCGTCTGACGGCGGGTGAGCTGGAGAAACTGCTGCCGGAGCTGGCGGGCGGGATGCTCCCCAAGATGGAGGGGTGCCTGCGGGCCGCAGGCGCGGGCGTGCCCATGGCACACGTGCTGGACGGCAGGGTGCCGCACGCGCTGCTGCGGGGGGTGTTCGGCGGCGGCGACGGGTTCGGCACCACCGTGGTCCCCGACGAGGAGGGCGACGCGTGACCGCCGGGACAGTGGGCCGCACGGCCATCACCGATCGCTGGCGTGCCGTGATGATGGACAACTACGGTACTCCGCCACTGGCTCTGGTCAGGGGCGAGGGCAGCACGGTGTGGGACGAGGCCGGGCGTGCGTACCTCGATTTCACGGGCGGGATCGCCGTGAACACGCTGGGGCACGCCCATCCCGCCGTGGTCTCGGCGGTGAGCGCCCAGGTCGCCCGGCTGGGTCACGTCTCCAACCTGTACGTCTCCGAGCCGCCGGTCGCGCTTGCCGAACGGCTGCTGCGGCTGATGGGAAGACCGGGACGGGTGTTCTTCGCGAACTCCGGGACGGAAGCGGTCGAAGCGGCGTTCAAGATCGCCCGTCGGACGGGGCGGCCGCGCCTGGTCGCGACCCAGGGTGGCTTTCACGGCCGCACCATGGGGGCGCTCGCCCTTACCGGGCAACCGGCGAAGCGAGAACCGTTCCTCCCGCTGCCGGGTGAGGTGTCCCATGTGCCGTTCGGTGACGTGACGGCGCTGCGCGCGGCGGTCACGGAAGAGACGGCGGCCGTCTTCATCGAACCGGTACAGGGTGAGGCCGGCGTGCTCCCGGCACCCGAGGGATATCTGCGGGCGGCCCGTGAGATCACCCGGGCCACCGGCACGCTGCTGGTGCTCGACGAGGTACAGACCGGGATCGGTCGCACCGGTCGCTGGTTCGCCCATCAGTCGGTGGAGGGCGCGGACCCCGATGTGGTGACCTTGGCCAAGGGACTGGGCGGGGGGCTGCCGATCGGTGCAGCGGTGGCGTTCGGCCCCGCGGCGGACCTGCTGACACCGGGCCAGCACGGCTCGACCTTCGGCGGCAACCCGGTGGCCTGCGCAGCCGGGATGGCCGTACTGGAGACCATCGAAGCGGAGGGGCTCCTCGCCCATGTGGCGCGCGTGGGTGAGCGGCTGCGGTGCGGCGTCGAGGGGCTGCGGCATCCCCGGGTGAGCCATGTCCGGGGCGCGGGGCTGCTGCTCGGCGTGGTCCTCACCGAACCGGTCGCACCGCTGGTGCGGAAGGCGGCGCAGGACGCCGGCTTCCTCGTCAACGCCATCGGCCCCACGACGGTGCGGCTGGCTCCGGCGCTGACGGTCCGTGAAACGCAGGTGGATGAGCTGATCGCGGCGCTGCCGGGCGCGCTTGACGCCTGAGCCGACGTCACGTGCGGTCGCGGAGCAGGGGCCGGTCCGGAAGCCGCCGGCTTCCGGACCAGGCCCCTGTTGTCAGAGCACGCGGGCGAGAACCTGCGAATTGCGGCGGCGGTCCAGGGAGTTCGCCCAGGACGTCGGCGCGAGACCGGCGCAGGCGGGCGCGAAGCCGTACCGGAGGAAGAGGGCGCCGCCACCGGTCGTCGCGGTGAACAGCGCGTCCAGCGAAAGGGCCGTCGCTTTGGCGAGCGCCGCACGCAGGAGCTGAGCCCCCAGTCCCGAGCCCTGCCTGCGCGGGGCGACGCAGAAGTTGTAGAGGACGCCGGCGGGCCCGCGGCCGCCGGCCGTGTCGGCGTGGTGAACACGCAGGCCCAGGCATCCGTCGAGGGTGCCGTCGCGGGCCTCCACGACCAGGAAGTCACTCGCGGCCGAGGCGTAGAGGGAGAGGGAACGCTCGCGCAGCGCGCCCGAGCGCACGAACGGCCGGGACAGGGCCGCGAGGGCGGCGGCATCTCCGCTCAGCGCGGATCGGACAGGGAGTGGGGCGGGCAAGGTGGGGCGTGACAACCGTGCGCCGGGGCGGGGGGCGGCCGTAATCAAGGGATTCCCTTCCTTCGGTCCCACCCGTGCACGGAGGGCAGCTCAGCCTCCGCGGCACCTGGGACACCAGATCAAGGTAAGGGTAGCCTCACCTAAGCGGTCGGCCAAAACGTGCAACCGTCCCTCGGCGCGGGTGTGCCGGCCCGCCTTCCGCCCACCCCTTCCGTCCGGCCTCGTATCTCTCGGCTCTCCGGCCGCACGGGTCAACTGGGCGGAATGCAGCGGCTCTCCGAGCTTGAGGACAAGGACGGCCTGTATCGTTCTACGCCCCGCACGGGCGGCCCGGATAGTCGTCGCTCTCCGGTACCCCGGCCTCGCGCATCCTGCGCAGTACCTCGCGCAGGGCCGCTTCCCCGTCGATGTCCACCGGACAGTTGATCTGCCTGTCGAAGACCATGGTCTCCGCAGCTGTGTTCCAAATGACCCACTGATACGGGTACGAGGATGCCTGCCACAGGTACGCGTACTGCTCGATGCCTTCCACCCTCGTACTCACAGCGCCGCCTTTTCGCTCTCACGGCCGTCGACGAACGTCGCGACCACTTCGATGTCACCGATGCGCGAGGTGCTGACGCCCCGTGGGTCGTCTCCCAGCACGACCAGATCGGCGCGTTTACCCGGGGTGAGGCTGCCCGCGCTGTCGTCCCAGTGGCAGGCGAAGGCTCCACCGACGGTGTAGGAGCGCAGGGCCTCGTCGACCGTGATGCCCTCGTCCGGGCCGATGACCTGGCCCGAGCCGGAGGCGCGCTCGACCATGAACTGAATCGCCCGCAGCGGCGATCCGTCCGTGACGGGACGGTCGGAACTGCCCACGAGCGTGATGCCGTGTTCCAGGAACCCCTTGCCCCGGTACAGCCAGGGGGCCCTGTGCTCGCCCATGATCGACGCGTAGTCGTCGCCGAAGTAGCGCAGGAAGTTCGGCTGGACCACCGCGATCGCGCCGAGCCGCGCGAAGCGGGAGAGCTGGTCGGGTCTGATCAGGCCGGCGTGTTCGATGCGGTGCCTCGCGTCAGGGCGTGGCCTAACGGCCTGTGCCCGTTCCAGGGCGTCCAGGGCGACGTCGGCGGCGCGGTCGCCGATGGCATGGACGGCGAGCTGCCACCCGGCGAGATGGCCGTCGACGATGGTGTCCGCGAGGAGTTCCGGATCGTCCTGCAGCTCCCCGGCGTGTTCCATACCGTGGTACGGGCTGCTCAGTGCGGCGGTACGCGCCATCATGCCACCGTCGGTCCAGATCTTGAGGGCGCCCACGGAGAGCCACTCGTCGCCGAACCCCGTGCGCAGGCCGAGGTCGAGGGCCCGGGGTACACCATCGCCTCCGTGCGAGCCGACCGGGTGCAGCGCGTCCGCGGCCACCATGAGCTGCACCCGCAGCGGCAGCCGGCTCTGCTCCCGCACCAGCTGATATGCGGCCAGCTCGACCGGGCTGTGGCCGAACAGAGCACCGCCGATGCCCGCCTCGGCACAGGCCGTCACTCCCTCCGAGAGACAGATTCGCGCGGCGCGCGCGATCGCGTCCGCCAACTCCTCCTGGGAGTACGCCGGCCGAAGCTTCCGTGCGGCGCCCATGGCGCTCTCCGCGAGGTAGCCGTCCTCGTGCGGGACATGAGCGGGCAGCAGGTCCAGGACGGCACTGTTGACCACGCAGGCGTGTCCGGAGTCGTGCATCAGGAACACCTTTCGCCCGTGACTGACCCGGTCGAGCTCGGTCGCGGTCAGATGGCGTCCGAGGGCCCGCTGGTCGTACCCGGCAAGGTCCACCCAGGCGCCGCCGGTGGAACCCTTCCGGGAGACGGCCTCTTCCACGACCGCCAGCACGTCCTCGATCCGCTCGCAGGGTGCGACGCTCGGGGTACTCGCCTTCAGTCCCGTCCACGCCAGGTGAACATGGCTGTCGATGAATCCGGGCAGCACGGTCGCGCCCTGGAGGTCGATCACCTCGCGCGCGGGCAGTGATGTCACCGCGTCGTCCAGGCCCACGATCCGGCCGCGCCAGATGCCCAGGTCGTGGGCGACGGGGTGGTCCGGGTCCATGGTGATGATGTGGGCGTTCGTCAGCCTCGTACAGAGCATGGGCAGTCCGTCCCTATGGCGTTTCTGCAAGGGCGTCGCCTGCCATGGCAGGGCGCTTGCGAGCGGTGGGCACCACCAGCGGAGTGCCGGTCTCCGGGTCGTCGATGATCCGGCAGGGCAGGCCGAAGACGTCCTCGACCAGCTCGGCGGTCATGACTGTCGCAGGGTCGCCTTCGGCGGCGATCTCGCCGCCGGCCCTCATGACCACCAGATGGCTGGCATAGCGGCATGCCTGGTTGAGGTCGTGCAGCACCGCGACGATCGTGTGCCCCTTCTGCTCGTGCAGATCGGCGCACAGGTCCAGCACCTCGACCTGGTGCGCGATGTCCAGGAAGGTCGTCGGTTCGTCCAGCAGCAGGATCGACGTCTGCTGCGCCAGGACCATGGACAGCCACACGCGTTGCCGCTGGCCGCCGGAGAGGTCCTCGACCGGTCGGTCGGCGAGCTCCGCCACGCCGGTCAGCCGCATCGACTCGGTCACGGCGGCCTCGTCCTCGACGGACCACTGCCGCAGGAGCCGCTGGTGCGGGTACCGGCCGCGGGCCACCAAGTCCCCCACTGTGATCCCGGACGGCGCGGTGGAGGTCTGCGGGAGCAGTCCCAGCTTGCGGGCGACCTCGCGCGGCCGGTACGACGCGATGGGGGCGCCGTCGAGGCGCACCTCTCCCGCCCTGGGCCTGATCATGCGTGCGAGCGCCTTGAGCAGGGTCGACTTCCCGCACGCGTTCGGGCCGAGGATCACGGTGAACGAATGGTCAGGAATGATGACACCGAGATCGGTGGCCACCGTCCGCCGGTCGTAGGAGAGCGTCAGGTCCTCCGCCCACAGCCGTGGCGTCGGGTGCGTCGTTTCTGTCATGTGCGGCTCTTTCGCGACTCTGTGACGAGCAGCCAGATGAGGTAGAGGCCGCCGATGGTGCCGGTCGCGGTGCCCACCGGCAGGATGGCGGGTGAGAAGATCCGCTGCACCGCGAGATCACTCGCGGCCAGCAGTACGGCGCCCATCAGGGCCGCCGGGACCAGTCCGGGGCCGGACGACCGGACGAGCCTGCGGGCGAGTTGTGGAGCCGCCAGCGCGACGAACCAGATCGGGCCCGTCGCGGCGGTGGCGAACGCGGCCAGCGCGACGCTGACGACGAGCAGGACCAGCCGGCTGCGCTCCACGTCCACGCCGAGCCCCTTCGCCGTGTCGCCGCCCATCTCGAGCATCGACAGCCTGCGGCCGTAGTGGAAGGCGAGCGGCAGCAGGATCGCGACGGCGATGCCCGCGCCGGCCGCCTGGTCCCAGCCACGGTTGTTGAGGCTGCCGATCAGCCAGGTCTGCGCCTCCAGAGCCTCCTGCAGGCTGGCTCGGGTGATCAGGTACGAGTTGACGGCGAGCAGCATGGCGCTGACGCCGATCCCGACGACGACCAGTCTGAATCCCTGCAGGCCCCCGGAGAACACCAGCAGGTAGACCACCAGGGCGGTGGCCATCCCGCCGGCCAGCGCTCCGAGCGCGATCTGGGCCATGGATCCGTTCAGCACGATGATGACCAGCAGCGCCCCGGTCGCCGAGCCGTTGGTGAAGCCGATGATGTCCGGGCTGCCGAGCGAGTTGCCCGAGAGGCTCTGCAGGATCGCCCCGCTGACCGCCAGGGCGGCGCCGACGAACAGCGCGGTCAGCAGGCGTGGCATGCGCACGGTGTTGACGATGAAGTCCGCGCCGCCCGAACCGTTTCCGGTCAGCGCCTGGAGGACCTCCGCGACGGAGAGCTCGAAGTCCCCCGTGGTCAGGGTGACCCCGACGACCAGGACGAACGTGGTCAGCAGGGCCACCGACACGGCCACCGCGCGGCCCTGGATCCGCAGCGACAGCCGGCCGCCTCGGGTTCGTACGACGAGACCGCCGACCGCACGGACGTTGACGGACTTCGTCGTACTCACAGCATGACCAGCTTTCGGCGGCGGCACAGCGCGATGAACAGCGGCCCGCCCAGAAGGGCCGTGACGATGCCGACCTGGACCTCGCCGGGGGCGCCGAGAACCCGGCCCAGGATGTCCGCGCCGAGCAGCAGGACGGGCGCCAGCAGCGTGGAGTAGGCGAGCACCCATCGCTGGTCGGGGCCGACGACGAACCGGGCCATGTGCGGCACCGCGAGACCGACGAAACCGATCGGACCCGCCGCCGCCGTGGCCGCGCCGCACAGCAGCATCACCGCGACCGCGCCGAGCACCCTCGTGCGGCCGACACTGACGCCCAGCGCCCGTCCGACCTGGTCGCCCAGCGCCAGCGCGTTCAGTGGCCGGGCCAGCGCCAGGGTGATCACCAGTCCGACGGCGACGAAGGGCAGTACCACGTACACCACTTCGAAGCTACGGCCGGCGAGTGTGCCCACGGTCCAGAAGCGGAAGGAGTCGAACGCCTCGGGGTCGAGGAGCAGCACGGCCGAGTTGAAGGCGTAGAGCACGGCAGTCATCGCGGCTCCGGCGACGACGAGTTTTTCCGGTGTCGCGGGCGTACGCCCGGCCGAGCTGAGGAGGTAGACGGCGACCGCGGCGACCGCCGCGCCCAGGAAGGCGAACCACACATAGCCGAGGGCCGACCCGACGCCGAGGAACGCGATGGCCACGACTACGCCGGTCGAGGCACCGAGGCTCACGCCCAGCAACCCGGGATCGGCGAGCGGATTGCGTGTCAGTGCCTGCATCAGGGCTCCCGACATCCCAAGTGCGACGCCGACCAGCAGACCGAGCAGGGTGCGGGGGATGCGGTAGTCGTGGATGATCACCGCGGTCTTGGAGCCGTCGTTGTGCCACAGCACGTTCCACGTCGACATGAACGGGATCCCGCGTGTTCCCACCCACACGCTGAGCAGGGCGATCACGACCAGCAGGGCTACGGCCGCGAGGAGTCCCAGGCCGCGCAGCGACGCCGCGGCGCCCCGGCGCGGCGACGGCGTCGGGGCGTCGCCCACATCGCTCTCGGGTGCCGCCTTCGCGTCGACCGACAACAAGTCCCCCCACCTGACGGCCCCGCCCGAGGGCGCAGTGCGACATCGCGCGAAACATTTACTTAGGTGAGGCTAACCGAATACGTTTCAGAGGGTCAACGCCCGAGCACGACTCCAAACCGGACACCGCACAACCTCAGGGGGATCCAACTCCCTCTCCATGCTTCGACCTTGACGAATGGCGGCGGCTCGGCGCGCAGGACAGCTGGACACAACACTTAGAGTAGCCTTACCTAACTTCTATGGCCTTCGCGGAGGTACCGAATGCTCGATGGAGGACCAACGGGGGGCGAAGTCCTCCGGAGGGCGATCGGCGGCCAGCGTCGCCATGTTGCCGGGGCATCGTTCCTCGGCATGGCGCACCAGGGGTGCGAGGCGATGGTTCCCGTCGTCATCGGCGTGGTCATCGACGAGGCGGTGGCGACCGGTTCTTCCGGCGCTCTCCTGCGTTGGCTGCTGGTACTCGCCGTCCTCTTCTTCGTTCTGTCCACGTGCTACCGGACCGCTGCCCGGATCAGCGAGCGGGCCGGCGAACAGGCCGCGCACCGGCTGCGGCTCGACCTCGGCTCCAGGGTGCTCGACCCGCGCGGCGGAGCGGACGCGGGCCGGCTCCCGGGCGTGCTGACCAACATCGCGACCGGCGACGCCAAGCGGGTGGGCGCGGTCGCGGCCGTACTGCCCTTCGGGATGGCGGCGGTCGCCGGACTGGCCATCAGCGCGGTGGTACTGCTCCGGATCTCCGTACCGCTCGGCCTGCTCGTGCTCCTCGGCATCCCGCCCCTGCTGTGGCTCGGGCACCGGATCAGCCGACCGCTGGAGCGGCGCAGTGAGGTCGAGCAGGAGCGCGCCGCACATGCCTCCGGCGTCGCCGCCGACCTGGTCGCGGGGCTTCGGGTGCTCAAGGGGATCGGCGCCGAACCGGCCGCGGTGGCCCGCTACCGGCAGACCAGCCAGGACTCGCTGGCCGCCGCGCTGCGCGCCGCCCGGAGCCGGGCCTGGCACGATGGCGCCATCCTCGCCCTGACCGGAATCTTCATCGTGGTCATCGGGCTGGTCGGCGCGCATCTGGCGATGAGCGGCGCGATCAGCGTCGGTGACCTGGTGGCGGCCGTCGGTCTCGCCCAGTTCCTCCTCGGGCCGTTCCAGCTCCTCACCTTCTTCAGCGGCGAGTTCGCCCAGGGCCGCGCGTCGGCCGGCCGGATCGCCGAGGTGCTGGCGTCGTCTCCCGCCGTGACAGGGGGATCGACGACGCTTGACGAGCCGGTCGCCGGAGGGCTCCGGCTGCGCGGCGTCACACACGGCGCGCTGCGCGAGGTCGACCTCGACATCGAACCCGGCACTCTGGTCGGCATCGTGGCCAAGGACCCGTCCGTGGCGGCCGACCTGCTGCTCTGCCTGGGCCGCGAACTCGACCCCGACGAAGGATCGATCGAGCTCGACGGCGTACCTCTGGCCGACCTCGGCCCCACCGACGTCCGCCGCGCGATCCTCGTCGCCCACCACGACGCGGACCTGTTCGAGAGCAGCCTGCTCGACAACGTACGGGCCGGAACGGACAGCACGGCAGCGGACGTCGAACCGGCCCTGGCAGCTTCGGCGGCGGACGATGTGGCCCGCAACCTGCCCAACGGTGTGGCCACCGTGCTCGCCGAGCGCGGGCGCTCGCTGTCCGGTGGGCAGCGCCAGCGGGTCGCGCTCGCCCGGGCGCTCGCCGCCGATCAGCCGGTGCTGGTCGTCCACGACCCGACCACCGCCGTCGACACGGTCACCGAGTCCCTCATCGCCGCCCGGCTCAAGGATCTCCGCCGTGGCCGCACCACGATCCTGGTCACCACCAGCCCCGCTCTGCTCGCCATGACCGATCGCGTGGTGGTGCTCGCCGGCGGCGCCGTGACCGCGGACGGCCGCCATCCCGACCTCGTCGCCACCGACGAGGCGTACCGCTCGGTGGTGCTGACATGACCGGTACGGACACGACCGACGTGAACGACGAAGGACGGACGATGAGCGGAACCAGTTCGCCGGATCGCACACTCCTGCCGATCGCCACCGGCGCCCAGACCCTCGCCGTCGTCCGCGCGTTGCTCCGCCGCCACCGGGCACTCGCGGTGACAGCGGTGACCGTGCTGGTCATCGGGACGGGCATCGGTCTGCTGACCGCCCCGCTGCTCGGCCGCATCGTCGACCTGGTGGTCCAGCAGCGCGGTCCCGACTCGCTGACGGTACCCATGGTCCTCCTCCTCGCAGTGGCCGTGGCGCGGGGCATCGCGACCGCGGCCGGCACCTCCCTCGTCGCGCGGCTCGGTGAGACGGTCCTTGCGAGCCTGCGCGAGCGGTTCATCGAGCGGGCGCTGAGCCTGCCGCTCGAACGCGTCGAGCAAGCCGGCTCGGGTGATCTGACCTCCCGGGTGACCGGTGACGTGACCCTGATCACGAAGGGAGTTCGCCAGGCGCTGCCCGAGTTCAGCCGGGCCCTCCTCACCATCGCGCTGACGCTGGTCGGACTCACCGTGCTGGACTGGCGCTTCCTTCTCGCCGTACTGCTCGCGGTGCCGATCCACGTCCTCACCGTGCGGTGGTACATCCCCCGCGCCACCCCTGTGTACGCCGAGCACCGGGTAGCGACCGGCGCCCTCCAGCACCAGCTTCTCGACAGCATCGGCGGCGTCCGGACCGTACGCGCCTTCCGGCTGAACGACAGTCACACAGACCTGCTGGAGGAGCGGTCACAGAAGGCCGTCGACATCGCCCTGCGCGGCATTCACCTGGTGACGGGGTTCTTCTCGCGGCTCAACCTCGCCGAGTTCGTCGGCCTGGCCTCGGTTCTGGCCACGGGATTCGTCCTCGTCGACAACGGCTCCGTGAGCATCGGCACGGCGACCGCGGCCGCGCTCTATTTCCACAGCCTGTTCAATCCGATCAACGCCGCGCTCTTCCTCATCGACGACGCGCAGTCCGCCGGCGCGAGCCTGGCCCGCCTCGTCGGCGTGTCGAACCTGGCGCCCGAGCAGGAGCCCGTCCGGCCCGCCGTTCCGGTGGACGGCTCGGTCAAGGCCGACTCGCTCAGCCACGAGTACGTCCCCGGCCACCCGGTGCTGCGCAAGGTCGACCTGGAGGTGCGCAGCGGTGAGCGGGTCGCCCTGGTCGGCGCGAGCGGGGCCGGGAAGACCACCCTGGCGAAGCTGATCGCCGGCATCCACCGTCCGTCCGGCGGCGGAATCGCCCTCGGTGGCGTCGACATCGCGGAGCTCGGGCCCCTCGGCACCCGTCGGACGGTGACGCTGATCAGCCAGGAGGTCCATGTGTTCGCCGGGCCGCTCGCCGACGACCTGCGACTCGCGCGGCCGGAGGCGACCGACGAGGAGCTGAGGGCCGCGCTGACGAAAGTCGACGCCCTCTCGTGGGTGGACGGTCTGCCCGAGGGAATGGACACGGTCGTCGGCGAGGGCGGGCACCGGCTCACCGTGACCCAGGCCCAGCACCTGGCCCTCGCCCGCCTCGTCCTCGCCGACCCACCGGTCGCGATCCTGGACGAGGCGACCGCCGACGCGGGCAGCGCGGGCGCGCGTACGCTGGAGACGGCCGCCGCCCGGGCCATGGAAGGGCGTACGGGACTGGTGGTGGCCCACCGGCTGCCGCAGGCCGCGACCGCTGACCGGGTCGTCGTCCTCGACGAGGGCCGGGTCGTCGAAACCGGCACCCACGGCGATCTGGTGGCCGCGGGCGGCCGCTATGCGGCGCTCTGGGCCGCGTGGTCCGACAGCCGCCGCCATCCCCGGGAACCGGAAACGGAGCCCGAGCCGGAGCTGGAGCTGGGGCCGGACCCGGAGCCGCATCAGGTTCCGAAGGGAGCTGCCACCTCCTGACCGGATGCGCCACTGTCCTCTCATGCCGAAGGCCCCCCTGACCGGGGGCCTTCGGCATTCCGGACCGGTTTCGGATGAGGATCAACGCGCCCGGTGCCGGGGGCGCCGGTCAGCCGGGCCCGCAACCTGCGACGGCGGTGCCGACGGCGAGTTCGGCGCGCGTCCGTACCCCTGAGCCGGACTGAGCCGGACAGTGGGGAGGACCCCGGCGATTGCCGGGGTCCTCCCCTGTTCAAGGTCGAGATCTTCGCTGCCGCGTCGGCTCGCCGGTCAGGTTTGCTGCGCGATGAGGCCGGCCGGCCTCAGGTCCGTCCAGTTGGCCTCGACATGGGCCAGGCACGCTTCTCGCGTGTCCTCACCGAAGACGGTCCGCCACCCCGCCGGTACCTCGGCGAAGGACGGCCACAGCGAGTGCTGGTTCTCCTCGTTGACCAGGACCAGGTAGCGGGCCTGCGGGTCCTCGAACGGGTTGGTTGTCATACGTCGTCACTCCTCATGGACATTACGGTGAACAGCTCCGAGAGCGGCTGTTGCGAGTCGGCTGCCGCATTGCGCAGCAGCACCTGAAGTTCGTCGGCCAGCTGCTCCGCCTTCGCACGGCCGAGCAGCTCCGTCGCGTAGATCAGCGCGCAGTGCACCGGCCCGTCACCGCGCGGCTCGTAGAAGCTGAGCGTCAGCTCCGCCTTCGCCGAGCCGGTCGGTACAGCGTCCAGCGAGCCCACGCCGCCCTCGAGTTCCGCCAGCTGTGCCTGCTCATGGTGGATCACCATGACCTGCGGTCCCGCGGGCGGGAGGCCGGTCGCCCGTACGACGTCGTCGAACGGAACGTCCTGCCGGTCCAGCGCGCTGAGCGTCGTCTCCCGCACCCGGGTCAGCAGCTCGGCGAAGGTCGGGTCCCCCGCGGTGTCGGTGCGCAGCACCACGGTGTTGAAGAAGCAGCCGACGAGTTCGGCCAGCTGGTCGTCGCCCCGGCCGGCCACCATGGTGCCGATCGGCAGGTCGGTGCCCGCGCCGTGGGCGGTGAGCAGCGCCGACAGCGCCGAGTGCAGCACCATGAACATGCTGGTGCCGGTCGCCCGCGCGAGGTTGTCGACAGCGGCGTGGAGCTGCTCGTCGAGTACGAATCCGACGTGGTCACCGCCATGCCCGGCCAGGTCTGGCGCGGCGGGACGCGGCCGGTCTGTCGGCAGCGCAAGCTCATGCGGTACGTCCTCCAGCGCCTGCTGCCAGTACGCGAGCTGCCGGCCGCCCGGGCTGTCTGGGTCGGTGAGGTCGCCGAGCACCTCGTGCGCCCAGTGGGTGTAGTCGGCGTAGGTCACCGGCAGCGGCTCCCACCCGGGTTCCCGGCCATGCGTCCTGCACTCGTACGCCGTGGTGAGGTCGCGGAACAGAGGCACCACCGACCATTCGTCCACGGCGAGGTAGTGCATGGTCAGCAGGACCGCCTGGGTGCCGTCCGCACCAGTGAGCAGCCGGGCCCGCAGGGGTGGTTCCCGGGTGAGGTCCGGGGCCTGCGCGGCGAGTTCGGCCAGCCGGACGTCCAGATCGGCGCAGTGCACCCGTTCCAGGGCCGGGGGTTCGGCGGCCTGCTGGCGGACGGCTCCGTCCCGCTCGGTGAAGACGGTGCGCAGCGGCTCGTGCCGCGCCACCACGTCACCCAGCGCGGCTGACAGCGCGCCGGTGTGCAGCCCTCCGGGCGAGCGCAGCACGAGTGCGTGGTCGAAGCCGGAGTGCCGTCGGTACGAGGACCACTGCCACCGCTGTACGGGGGCGACCGGCAGCGGAAGACCCTCCGCGTGCTCGACCGGGCGCAGCGGCGGCCGGGCGGCCGATGCTCCGTCGAGTTTGGCAGCGATACCGGCGACGGTCAGCGCGTCGAAGACGTCCCGGATGCTCAGCTCGACCCCGAACTCGGAGCGGATCCGGCCGAGCAGCCGCATCGAGGCCATCGAATGGCCGCCCAGGGCGAAGAAGTTGTCGTGGATGCCGACGTCCTCCAGCTTGAGGATCTCGCCGAACAGCTCGGCCAGGCGGGCCTGCGTCCCGGTGGCCGGGCGGGCGTCGCCGGTCATCGCGGACCAGTCGGGCGCGGGTAGCGCCTTGTGGTCCAGCTTGCCGTTGGGGGTCAGCGGCAGCGGGCCGTCGAGCGGCACGACGAGGGCGGGCACCATGTACTCGGGCAGAAGCCCGGACAAGTGGGCCCGGATCTCCTGCGGGTCGAAGGTGCCGTGCCCCGGGGCGACGCTGCTCTGTTCCGGGACGACTCTGCTCTGCTCCGCGACGACATAGGCGACAAGCCGGACGATGTCGCCGTCGTGGTCGGGCACCACGGCGGTCTGGCTGACGGCGGGGTGTCCGGCGAGCGCGGCCTCGATCTCGCCGAGTTCGATGCGGAAGCCGCGGATCTTGACCTGGTTGTCGACCCGGCCGAGGAAGTCCAGGTTGCCGTCGCGGCGCCAGCGGGCGCGGTCTCCGGTCCGGTACATCCGGCTGCCGGGCGGGCCGTACGGGTCGGCGACGAACCGCTCGGAAGTGAGCCCGAACCGGCCGAGGTACCCGCGGGCCAGTCCGCGTCCGGCGACGTACAGCTCACCGATCACGCCCGGCGGGACGGCCCCGAGGCGGTCGTCCAGGACGTAGCAGAGCGTGTTGGGGTCCGGGATGCCGATCGGCACGCGGCCGCCCGGCAGGGTGGCTGTGTGCCGGGACGGGGAGCGCCAGAGTGTCGAGTTGACGGTGGCCTCGGTCAGTCCGTACGCGCAGATCAGGTTGGCGGTGGCACCGAACCGCTCGAAGAGGTCCGGCGGCACGGTCTCGGTGCCGACCAGGATCGTCGACCCCTCGGGCAGCTCGCAGCCGGCGGGCAGGGCCGACACCAGGGACGGCGGCAGGATCATGTGGCTGATCCCGTGATCCGCCAGGAAGTCGGTGAGCGCCGGTCCGGCGACACGTGCCTCGTCGGAGATGAGCACGAGTCGGCCACCGTGGCACAGCGCCATGGACAGTTCGAAGACGAAGACGTCAAAGCCGATCGACGCGAACTGCAGTACCCGGCTGTCGCGTTCGAGACCCATCCGGTCGACCGCCGTGGCGACCAGGCTGGAAATGCCCTCGTGCGGGAGGACGACACCCTTGGGGCGACCGGTGGAGCCGGAGGTGTAGATGACGTACGCGGCCTGGTCCAGGCCGACGGGCAGGCCGGCCGGCGCGGAATCGGACAGCCCGGCGAGTTCGGTGACGGTCCCGGGGGCGTCGAGCAGGACGACGGGGACGCCGGCCACGTCGGGGATCTTCCCGGCCACCGGCTCGGTACCGACCACCAGGGCCGCCCGGGAGTCCTCGATCATGTAACTGAGCCGGTCCGCCGGGTGGGCGAGGTCGAGCGGCAGGAACGCGGCGCCGAGCTTCAGAGCGGCCAGCACCGTGGCGACCATGTCGACCGACCGGGGGACGGCCACGCCGACCACGCTCTCGGCACCGACCCCGCGCGCGGCCAGCAGCCGGGCGATCCGGTTGGACCGGGCGTCCAGCTGGGCGTAGCTGACCTGGGTGGACCGGTCCACGACGGCGACGGCGTCGGGCTGTTCGGCGACGAGCCGGTGGAACAGGGCGGGCAGCGATGCCTCCTCCACCTCGCGGGCGGTGGCGTTGAAGCCCTCCAGGACCAGACGGCGCTCGTCGCCGGAGAGCACGTCGGCCGCGGAGACGGGCTGTTCGGGTGCGGCGGCGACTGCGGCGACGAGGAGCCGCAGCCGCTCGCCGAGCAGCTCGGCGGTCTCCTGGTCGAACAGTTCGGTGGCGAACTCCAGGCGGCACACGAGGGAGCCGCTGTCGCGGTCGGCCGATGTCTGCTCGGTGAAGCTGAAGACGAGGTCGAACTTGGCCGAGCGGATCCGGAAGGGCACGTACGCCACGTCCAGGCCGGCCAGATCCAGTTCGCCCTCGGCGCGGTTGTGGTAGCCGACCATCACCTGGAACAGCGGGTTGCGGGCGAGCGAGCGGGTCGGGTTCAGCTTCTCCACGACGGACTCGAACGGCACGTCCGCGTGGGAGAAGGCGGCCAGGTCCGTGTCGCGGACCCGGGCCAGCAGTTCGGTGAAGCTGGGGTCGCCGCTGAGGTCCGTCCGCAGCACGAGCGTGTTGACGAAGAACCCGACGAGGTCGTCGAGGGCTTCGTCGCCGCGTCCGGCGATGGGCGAGCCGAGGGGTATGTCCGTGCCGGCGCCCATGCGGTGGAGCAGGGTGGCGACGGCCGCGTGCACCACCATGAACATGCTGACGCCGCTCTCCTTGGCCAGCCGCTTCAGGCCCTGGTACGCCGGGGCGTCGAACTCGATGTCGAGTTCGGCTCCGGCGAAGGCCGGTCGGGCGGGCCGGGGACGGTCGGTCGGCAGCTCCAGTTCCTCGGGCGCGCCGTCCAGAGTGGTCCGCCAGTACTCCAGCTGCTGGGCGGACAGACTCTGCCCGTCGGCCGGGTCACCGAGCAGTTGCTGCTGCCAGAGCGCGTAGTCGGCGTACTGGACCGGCAGCGGCTCCCACCGGGGCGCCGTGCCGGACCGGCGGGCGGCGTAAGCGGCGGCCAGGTCGCTCAGGAACGGCCGGTCCGACCATTCGTCGGTGGTGATGTGGTGCAGGAGCAGGACGACGACGTGATCGTCGGGCGCCACCTCGATGACGGTCGCCCGCAGCGGGAGCTCCGTGGCGAGGTCGAAGGGGCGGTTGACGGCGGCGTCGACGAGCGCGGCCACTTGGTCCTCGCCGGCCCGCAGGTGCTCCACCGGCGGGTGGGCCCGCTCGATGGGCAGGACGTGCTGGTACGCGTGGCCGTCGCGCTCGGTGAAGACCGTACGCAGGGCCTCGTGGCGGGCCGTCACATCGGCGAGCGCCGCCCGCCACCCGTCCAGGTCGAGCGTGCCGCGCAGCCGCATCACGAGCGGGAAGTTGTAGGCGGCCGAGGTGCACTCGATCTGCTGGATGACCCACAGCCGCTGCTGGGCGTGGGAGAGCGGCAGCTCGTCCGGCCGCTCTCCGGCGGTCAGGGCCGGGCGCCGCGCTGCCTGCGATCCGGCCGCCCGTTCCACGAGTGCGGCGACGGTCGGTGCCTCGAAGAGGTCGCGGATCGCCAGCTCCGCCGAGAGGGCGGTACGGGCCCGGCTGACGAGCCGGGTGGCGAGCAACGAGTGGCCGCCGAGCTCGAAGAAGTCGCTGTCGATGCCGACGCTGCCCTCGGCGAGTCCGAGGACCTCGGCGAAGAGGGCGCAGAGGGTCTCCTCCCGCGGCGAGCGAGGCGGGCGGCTCGTGCTCGGCCCGGCGAAGTCCGGGGCGGGCAGGGTGTTGACGTCGAGCTTGCCGTTGACGGTCAGCGGCAGCGTCTGAACCGCGACCAGCGCGGCCGGGACCATGTAGTCGGGCAGACCGGCCTTCAGGTGCTCGCGCAGCCGCTGGACCAGGGCCTCCCCGGCCTCCGTACCTTCCTCGGGTACGACATAGCCGACCAGGCGCTTCGTCCCGGCGCTCTCCGCCACGACGACCGCCGCGTGCGCGACCTCGGCGTGCGCGGCCAGGGCCGAGGAGATCTCGCCCAGCTCGATCCGGTATCCGCGGATCTTGACCTGGTCGTCGGTACGGCCGAGGAAGTCGATCAGGCCGTCCGGGCGCTGCCGGACGAGGTCGCCCGTACGGTACATCCGCTCACCGGGGGCGCCGAACGGGTCGGCGACGAACCGCTCGGCCGTCAGGCCGGGCCGGTCGTGATAGCCGCGGGCCAGGCCGGTGCCCGCGATGTACAGCTCACCGGGGCAGCCCGGCGGAACCGGGCGCAGCATCGAATCGAGCACATAGGCCCGGGTGTTGCGGATCGGCATGCCGACGGTCGGGGTGGCACTGTCCGCCGTGGACCCGCCCAGGGTGTTGATCGTGTACTCGGTCGGCCCGTACAGGTTGTAGCCGTACGTGCCCTCGGTGCGGCGCAGCCGCGTCCACACCGCGTCGGACACGGCCTCACCGCCGAGCAGGACCAGAGCGGGCCGGTGCTTGCCGGCACTCTCGTCGTGGTCGAGCAGGCCCTCCTCGATCAGCAGCTGGGCGTAGGTGGGCGTCACATTGACCACGTCGACGTGGTGCCGGTCGCAGTACGCCACGAGGGCTTCGGCGTCGCGTCGCAGCTCCTCGTCGCAGACGTGGACCTCATGCCCCTCCACGAGCCAGAGCAGCTCCTCCCAGGACATGTCGAAGGCGAAGGAGACGGTGTGCGCGATGCGCAGGCGCCGTCCGCCGGCCGAGGCGATCGCCGGGTCGAAGATCTCCTTCTGGTGGTTGAGCTGCATGTTCGTCAGGCCGCGGTACGGGGTGACGACACCCTTGGGCCTGCCGGTCGATCCGGAGGTGTAGATGACGTACGCGGGGTGGTCGAGCCGGTTCGCCACGCCGTGCGCGAACGCGGGCCGCTCGGTGTCGGTGATCTCCCCGGAGGGGAGGCCGGCGAGCTCCGCGGCGACGGCGGGGTCGTCCAGCAGGACCTCGGGGGCCAGGGCTCCCGCTTCCCCGCGCAGCGTCGGCGCGACGGCCGCCACGGACAGCAGGCACATCGGCCCGGTGTCCTCGACCATCAGGCGCAGCCGGTCGGCGGGGTGGTCCAGGTCGAGCGGCAGGTAGGCCGCGCCGGTGCGCAGCACCGCGAAGAGGGCCACCACCATTTCGATGGAGCGCGGCAATGCCAGGGCGACGACCTTCTCCGGTCCCGCGCCGCGCGCCAGCAGCAGCCGCGCCAGCCGGTTGATCTCCGCGTCCAGTTCGGCGTAGGTCAGGGTGCGGTCCCCGAAGACCAGCGCCACCGTGTCCGGTGTACGGGCCGTCTGGACGGCGAGCAGGTCGGCGATGGTCTCGTCGGTCACCGGGTCGCGGCTGTCCGCCCAGTCGGCGGCCAGGGCGGCGCGCTCGTCCGGCAGCAACAGATCGACGCCGCAGGTCCGGGCGGTGATCCCGGCCGGGGCATGCCCTGCCGAGGCGGAGAGGGCCTCGGTCAGCCGCTCCAGGACGGTCGTGTACCGGGTGAGGATCGTGGCCGCTTCCTCGGCGCCGAACAGGTCGGGACGCGCCGCGAGGGTCACTCGCAGCCGGGTCTCGGGGGTGACGATCAGAGTGAGCGGGAAGTGGGTGCCGTCCACGTTCGAGACGTCGACGATGCCGTGCCGCTGCTTCAGCGCGGCCGCCCGGTCCTCGCCGTCGGCCGAGCGCAGGACGAACAGGGTGTCGAACAGCCGGCGGTGGCCGGTCTCCTGCTGCAACGCACCGAGGCCGACGTACTCGTACGGCATGACTGCCGCACGCTCCGACTGCATCCGCCGCAGGAGGCCGAGGAGAGACTCACCCGGGTTGAAAGCGACCCTGGTCGGGACCGTGTTGAGGAACATGCCGATGATGCCGGCCACATGCGGGATGTCCGTGGGCCGCCCGGCGACCGCCGTGCCGAACGCGACGTCGCCGCGGCCCACGACCGCCGACAGCACCAGGCCCCAGGCGGCGTTCAGTACCGTGTTGAGGGTGAGTCCGTGGCGGCGGGCGAGCGTGCGCAGCCGGTCGCTGGTCTCCAGCGACAGCACCGCGTCGAGGTCCGCCGGGATCACCGGGTCGCCGTCGCGCCCGGCCGGCGCCACCAGGGTCGGCTCGTCGAAGCCGGCGAGCGCACTGCCCCACGCCGCGAGGGCGGCGGCGTTGTCCTGCTCGTCGAGCCAGGCCAGGTAGTCGCGGTAGGAACCGGGGAGCGGGAGCCCGGTGTCGTCACCGGCCCGCTCGTACAGCGTGAACAGCTCCTCCAGGAACAGCCACGCGGACCACCCGTCCCAGAGGATGAGGTGGTGGGTGACGACGAGCCGGTCCCTGCCGTCGGCCAGCCGGATCAGCAGCAGTCGGCAGAGCGGCGGTGCGGCGAGGTCGAAGCGCTTCTGGCGGTCGGCTGCCAGGAGTTCGCCGACCCGCTCCTGCTGGTCCTCGGCGGGTACGCCGGCGAGGTCGATCTCCGTCAGCGGGATCTGGGCGCCGTCCACGATGAACTGCACCGGTCCCGGCAGGCCGTCGCTGGTGAACCCGGCACGGAGACCGGCGTTGCGCGCAAGGAGCGTACGGCAGGCCGCGCGGAGGCGGTCGACGTCGACGCGGCGGTCGAAGTCCAGGGTCTCCTGGGAGAGATAGACGTCGAGCGCCCCCAGGTCGTAGCTGGCGTGAAAGTACATGCCCTCCTGCAACGGCGAGAGGGGCCAGACGTCGGCGACCGGCAGCCCTGCCAGGGCCTCCACGTGGGCGTTCTCTTCCGGGGAGAGCGACAGCCCGCCCAGCGGAGCCGTGACCTTCTCGGGTACGCCGGACGCGGCGACCAGCTGGTCGAGCAGCGCCTGCAGCGCGGGGTCGACCGCGGTGCCGGACTGCTGGGCCAGCATGGCCCGGAGGGCGGCGGCGGCCTGCCCGGCCTCCGCGGCGGCCACCGTCACGCCCGGACGTCCGGCGGATGCCTGCGGCCCGTCCTGTGCTCCGGCGGCGGGCGCGGAGGCCGCGTCGCGCCCGGCGACGGCGGCGAGCGCGGCCGGGGTACGGCCCTCGAAGACATCGCGCGTGCTGATCTTCATTCCTCTCTCACGGGCCCGGGTGGCCACGGCAATGGAAGTGAGGCTGTCGCCGCCCCGTACGAAGAAGTCGTCATCCGCGCCGACCCGGGGCACCCCGAGAACGGCCGCGAAGATCTCGCAGAAGGCGCGCTCCCCCTCGTCGCGCGGCTCGCGACCACCGGTCCCGGCGGCCACGACGGGCGCGGGCAGGGCGTTCTGGTCGAGCTTGCCGCTGGGAGTCAGGGGCAGCGCGTCGAGCACCACGACGGCGCCGGGCACCATCGTCGCGGGCAGCGCGTCGCTCAGCGCCGAACGCAGGGCGTCGGCGTCGGGAGCGCCCACAGCGAGGGCGCCAGCACCCCGCGTCGCGGGCACGGCGTAGCCGACGAGTGCGCCGTCGCGGACGATCACGGCCGCCCCCACGACACCGGGCTGCGCCGACAACGCGGCCTCGATCTCACCGAGTTCGATGCGGTTTCCGCGGATCTTGACCTGCCGGTCGGTGCGGCCGAGGTACTCGACGGCTCCGTCCGGACGCCGCCGGACCAGGTCACCGGTCCGGTACATCCGCTCACCCGGGGCGCCGTACGGGTCGGCCACGAATCGTTCGGCGGTCAGGCCGGGCCGGTCGTGATAGCCGCGGGCCAGCTGGACCCCGGCGAGGTACAGCTCACCGGGCACCCCGTCGGGAACCTGACGCAGGAAGGCATCCAGCACATGGAGCCGCGTGTTCCACACCGGCCGGCCGATCGGTACGGAGAGCTCGTCGTCGCCCTCGTAGGGGTACCAGGTCACATCCACGGCCGCTTCCGTGGGCCCGTAGAGGTTGTGCAGGGGCACCGGGCCGCGCTCGGAGCGGGTGGTCAGCTCCCGCCAGCGCCGAGCGGCCTCGCCGGTGAGTGCCTCCCCGCTGGAGAAGACGCGGCGCAGGCTCGCCGCCCAGTCCGCAGCGCCCGTCCGGGCCTCCATGGCCTGGACGAACGCGGCCAGCATCGAGGGCACGAAGTGCAGCGTCGTGATGCGTTCCGCCCGGATCAGCTCGGCCAGGTAGCCGGGGTCCCGGTGACCGTCCGGACGGGCGAGAACGACCGTCGCCCCCTCCACGAGCGCCCAGAAGAACTCCCACACCGATACGTCGAAGCTCGACGGGGTCTTCTGCAGCACCCGGTCGTCGGCGTCGAGTCCGTACTGGCCCTGCATCCACGCAAGCCGGTTGACGATCGCCCGGTGCGTCACCGCGACGCCCTTGGCCCGCCCGGTGGAGCCGGAGGTGTAGATCAGGTACGCGGGATGGTCGAGGTCCGCCTGTGCGACCGGCAGGTGGGGGCCGTCATGGGCGTGCTCGGCGTTCGCCACCTCCTCGGCGTCCTCGGCGTCCTCGGCGTCCTCGAGGACGAGCCGCTGGAGACCGGCGACCTCGGGCAGCTGCCCGGCCACCGCGGCGGTGGTGACGACGGTGCGTGCGCCCGAGTCGGCGAGCATGAACGCCACCCGGTCGGCGGGGTAGTCCGGGTCGACGGGCAGATAGGCGGCGCCCGACTTGAGGACGCCCAGGAGCGCGACCATCAGTTCGACCGAGCGCGGAACGGCGACGGCGACGAACTGCTCCGGGCAGGCGCCTCGGGCCCGCAGCTGTCGGGCGAGGAGTCCGGCACGCCGGTCGAGCTCCTCGTACGACAGCGTGGTGTGCTCGAAGACCACGGCGGTGGCCTGCGGTGTCCGCGCCGCCTGCGCGGCGAAGAGGGAGGCGAGTGTGGCGTCGGGCACGGCGTGGGCGGTCGCGTTGAGCTCGCCCAGGTGCTCGTGCTCCCGTACGGACAGCAGGTCGATCCGGGCGACCGTCCGGTCGGGGTCGGTCACCACGGTCCGCAGCAGCGACTCGAACCGGGCGGCGAGCGTGGCCACCGCCGGCCGGTCGAGCCGTGCGGCATCGTGCTTGAACCGCAGTGCGAGCCGGTCGCCCGGCTGGACGATCAGCGCCAGCGGGTAGTGCACGGCGTCGAACACCTCGACGTCGGTGATCTGCGGCGTGTCCGCGCCCGGCTCGGGCAGACTCTCGGCCGGGTAGTTCTCGAACACCACGAGAGTGTCGAAGAGTTCCCCGCCACCGGCGATCCGCTGGATGTCGGCGAGACCGAGGTGCTGGTGGTCCAGCAGCGCGGCGTGCTCGTCCTGCATCCGCCGCAGCAGCCCGGTGAGCGAGTCCTCGGGCCGCGTGCGCACCCGCGCGGGGACCGTATTGATGAACAGGCCCACGGCCGAGGCGAGGCCGTCGACCTCGGTGGTGCGTCCGGAGACCGTGGTGCCGAACACCACGTCCGAGCTGCCGGTGAGGCCGCTCAGCAGCAGACCCCAGGCACCGTTCATGACGCTGCTGAGGGTGAGGCCGTGCGTACGGGCGTAGGCGGTCAGGTCCGCGGTGAGCCCTTCGGGCAGTCGGATGTCGATGTGCTCCGGGCGGGCCGGCAACGTGCCGTCGTTCGCCGCGGTGTCCGGCGTCGCGACCAGCCGCGTCGGCCCGGCCAGACCGGACAGCGCCACCTGCCAGGCTCCGTGCGCCGCGTCGCGGTCGCGGGCGGCCAGCCAGGACAGGTACGCGTGCGGGGCGGCCGGGGGCGGAAGTTGCTCTTCCCGGTACGCCGCGAGCAGTTCGCGCAGCAGAACGGCCACCGACCAGCCGTCGGCGATGATGTGGTGCAGGGTCAGCAGCAGTCGGCAGCGACGCCCGTCCCGGATCAGGGTGGCGCGCATCAGCGGCGGCCGTGCGAGGTCGAACCGCTCGGTCCGGTCCGCCCGAAGCAGCTCGGCCAGTGCGGTCTCGGGTACATCGGCCTCCCGCCACGGCAGCGTGACGTGATCGGCCAACTGCTGGACGACCTGTCCACCGGGGAGCTGCCGGAACGACGCGCGCAGCAGCGGGTGCCGGTTGAGGAGCTCCTGCAGGGCACCCCGCAGCCGGTCGGCGTCGACGGGCCCCGCGAGCTCCAGCAGCTCCTGGACCACGTAGAGGTCGGCGGCCTGCTCGTCGAACTGCGCGTGGAAGAAGAAGCCCTCCTGCAACGGGGACACCGGCAGCGCCGTCTCGTCCAGCGCCGCCCTGGCCGGCGCCACGGGGCCCTCGCCGGTGACCGCGCCCGCCGCGGCGGCGAGCGCCGCGACCGTGCGGCTACGGAAGACGTCGCGGGGGGTGATCGCGAGGCCGGCCGCCCGGGCGCGGTTCACCAACTGGATCGCGACGATGCTGTCGCCGCCGAGTTCGAAGAAGCTGTCGTGGACACCCACCGAGGGCAGTCGGAGGACCTCGGCGAACAGCTCGGCGAGAGCGGCTTCCGTCGGCGTCGTCGGCGCGGAGCCGCCACCTGTCGCGGTCCACTGGGGCTCGGGCAGCGCACGCGCGTCGAGCTTTCCGTTGGGGGTCAGCGGAAGGGGTCCGTCCAGTACGACGACGGCCGACGGCGCCATGAAGTCGGGCAGCGTGCCGGCCACCTGTGCCCGCGCGTCCGACACCGCCGCATCGGCCTCCGCGCCGTCCGCGCCGACCAGGTAGGCGACGAGACGCTTGGCTCCGCGGTGGTCCTCCCGTACGAGGACGGCTGCCTGGGCGATGCCCGTGCATGCCATGAACGCGCTCTCGATCTCGCCCGGTTCGATCCGGTGGCCGCGGATCTTGAGCTGGCCGTCCGCGCGCCCGAGGAACTCCAGGTTGCCGTCGGCGCGCCAGCGGACGTGGTCGCCGGTGCGGTACATCCGCGCGCCGGGTCCGCCGAACGGGTCGGCGACGAAGCGTTCCGAGGTCAGCCCCGGCCGGCCGAGGTAGCCGCGGGCCAGGCCGCGCCCGGCGACGTACAACTCGCCCTCGACGCCGACGCCGACCGGATTCAGCGCCGCGTCGAGCACGTAGCAGCGGGTGTTGGGGTCGGGGCGGCCGATGGGTACGGGACCCTGCCAGTCGGGGTCCGCGGTCCACAGGGTGGAGTTGACCGTCGCCTCGGTCAGTCCGTACGCGACGACGACCCGCAGGCGCCCGGCCCAGCGGACGATCAGTTCGTTCGGCACCGCCTCGGTGCCCACGACGAGCACCGCGCCCTCGGGCAGTTCGCAGTCCTGCGGAAGCGCCGCGACCAGCGACGGCGGCAGGATCATATGGGTGGCCAGGTGCTCCTCGATGTAGTCCGTCAGGCCCGGCCCGGCGACCCGGCGCTCGGCGGGGACCACGACGACCCGGCCGCCGACGCACAGCGACATGATCAGGTCCCAGACCGTCACATCGAAACCGACCGAAGCGAACTGCACGACGCGGCTGTCCGCCTCGATACCGATCCGTTCCGTGGCCGTCGCGATCAGGCTGCCGACGCCGTCGTGCGTGACGACCACGCCCTTCGGACGGCCCGTGGAGCCCGAGGTGTAGATGACGTACGCGGCCTGGTCGAGGACGACCGGGACTCCCGGGTCCGAGTCGTCGGCCGAGCCGAGCTCGGCGACGGTGGATGCCTCGTCGAGCAGTACGTGGGCGACCGTGTCCATCCGCGGCAGCTCGCCGGCGAGTTCGCGCGTCGTGACGACGGTCCGCGCCCCGGCGTCGGAGAGCATGTACGCGATGCGGTCCTGGGGGTGGTCCGCGTCCAGCGGCAGGTACGCCGCCCCCGCCTTCATCACCGCCAGCAGGGACACCACAAGCTCCACGGACCGGTCCACGGCGACAGCCACGACGTCCTCACGGCGTACGCCCCGCGCGGTCAGGAGGCGTGCCAGCCGGTTGGCGGCAGCGTTCAGCTCCCCGTAGGTCAGCTCCCGGTCCTCGCACACGAGCGCCACGGCGTCCGGCGAGCGGCGGACCTGCTGCTCGAACGCGGCGGGCCAGGACAGTTCGGGCACCTCGCACGGTGCGGCTCCGAACTCCTCGAGCAGCAGGGCCCGTTCCGCTCCGGCCACCAGCTCGATGCGGGCGAGAGGGCGGTCCATCCCCGCGGCCATCGCGTCCAGCAGCAGGAGGAACCGGCGCTCGTGGCCGGCCAGCGTCTGCGGGTCGCACACGTCCGCGTCCGCGTCGAAGTCGATACGGACGCTGTCACCCGCGTGGAACTCGCTGAAGGTGACCGCGAGATCGCTGACCGGACCGAGCCACACGGGGTGGATGTCGGTCCGGTGATCGCCGAAGCGCAGACCCTCGCCACGGGGCAGGATGTTGACCGTCGGCCCCACCAGCTCCTGCACCCCGTCGACCAGGCCCAGGTCCCTGGCCAGGTCCTCGGCGCGGTAGCGGCTGTGTACGACGGCCCCGGCGATCTCCTGGCCGACTGCCTCGACGAGGCCGGCCGAGGTCATGTCCCCGCGGACGGCGACGCGCAGCGGGACCACGTTGGACGCCATGCCGGGGACGTCCTTCGACTCGGAGTCCAGCCGGGCGGTGACCGGCAGGCCGAGTACGAGATCCCGCTCGCCGGTGACCCGGTGCAGGTAGGCGGCCACGGCCGCGACCAGCAGCCGGGTCAGACGGACGCCCGCGCCGCGCGAGGCTTCGCGCAGCCGGCCGGTGCGCTCCGGCGACAGCTCCACCGTGCGCCGTACCCGTCGCGTCATCGGCGCCGACGCGCGCTCGACCAGGCGGACGGGCTCCGGGCGGTCGGCCAGCCTGTTCAGCCAGTACGCGCGGTCGGTCCGGAACAGCTCGGACGCCCGGTACGCGCGGTCGCAGTCGACCAGGCGGGGCAGCTCCCAGTGGGTCGTACCGGCCGCCTCGCCCGCCGTGTAGAGGTCGCCGGCCCGTCGGGAGATCAGCGCGACCCCCGCGCCGTCGAGCACGATGTGGTGGTAGCGCTGGTACCACAGGACGCGGTCCTCGCCGAGGCGGAGCAGCGCCTGGACGAACAGCGGACCGCCGGCGAGGTCGACGGGCCGGCCGCGGTCGGCGTCCATCCAGTCCGCCGCCGCGGCGTCGGGGTCCGGCTCGCAGCGCAGATCGATCAGAGTGACGTCGACGGGGAACGGCGTGGGTATCTGCCGCGCTCCCGCTTCCTCGGGGGTGATGCGCACATGCAGGCATTCGGCCTCCTCGACCGCCCGCCGCACGGAGGCGGCCAGGCGGTCCAGGTCGGTGTCGCCCCGCAGTTCCAGGAAGAAAGCGATGTTGTAGGCCGAGCTGTCGGGTTCGATCTGCTGGGCCAGCCAGATGCCGGTTTGGGCACCGGTCACGGGTATCCCGCTCGCGGATGTCCGGTCGGACTCGGCATCAAACATGGTCGGATCGCCTTCCCTGGTCATGCGTCGTTCGTCGGTGGTGGAGCGGTTACTTGACGGCCGTCAGCAACGGCTCGATCTCGTCGATCGCGTACGGGATCGACAGGACCGTGTTGAAGGAGAACGCCGCGCCGACGTCCGGGTCCTGGTAGGGGACGAACAGGTCGCGCTTCTCCTGGGAGACGTTCAGCTTCTTGTAGAACGCCTCGGCCTTGATCCGCTTGTTGGCCTCGGTGCTGGAGGTGACCCAGACGAGCCGGTCGACGTCGAGTACGTCCAGCTTCTCGGCGCTCAGCTCGGCGGTGTTGAAGCCCGGCTTGGCCAGCTTGTCGATCTCGGGCTTCTGCTTGAACCCGAGCTCGGAGAAGAAGATCGACTTGGGGTCGGTCCTGGTGAACGCCGAGTACTTGCCCGCTTCGAAGCTGTCGGCCACGGCCAGGGTCTTGTCCGCGAACTCCGGGTGCTTCTCGCGGACGGCCTTGAATCGCGCGTCGACGTCCGAGATCTTCTTCTCGATCTCGGCCTCCTTGCCGAGCGCCTTGCCGATCTGCTTGGTCATGACCTGCCACGGCGCCGCGTAGTCGGCGTGGCCCTTCGGCTGGGCGACGACCTTGGCGATCTTGGACAGCGTGTCGTACTGCTCCTTCTTCATGCCCGAGTACTGAGCGATGATCAGATCCGGCTCGAGGGCCGCGATCTTCTCCACGTTGTACTCGTCCCGCTCACCCACGATCTGCGGCTTCGTCGAACCCCACAGCTCCTTGGTCCACGGCCACTTGCCGTACGGCGTCTCCTTGAACCAGTCGACCGCGCCGACCGGCTTGACGCCGAGCGCCAGCACCGCGTCCTGATCGGACAGGCCGAGGGTGACGACCTTCTTCGGCTCCTCCTCGATCTTCGTGCTGCCGTACTTGTGCTCGACGGTGACGGGGAAGGTGCCGGCGGAGGCGCCCGTCTTGTCGGCCGACTTCGTGTCGTCCTTCTTGGCGTCGTTGCCGCCACAGGCGGTCAGGGCCAGCGCGGCGGCAACGGCGACGGCCGCGCTCGGCAGCCTTCTGACGTATCCATGCTGCAGGGGACGTGGTCCAGCGGACACGATGGTTCCTTTCACGGGGTTTCACAGAGCGAGTCCCGCCCGTCCGAGGTCTTCCAGGGGAACGGGCAGGACTTGGGTGCGGGGGGTGGGGACAGAGGTGTGCTGACTCGTCGACGGCGTGGCCGCTACTTCATGGCTTGCCACGCCCGACCGGCCGGAACGGCCGGCGGGCAGGCGTCTGATGCGGAGTGGCCGGGCTAGAGGGGCGTGCTGACCTCGTCGGCGGGGTCACGGAGCCGGCCGACGGTGGGCTCCTTGCTCCGGTCCACGATCGAATCGAGGATCTCGCCGACCCTGATCGCGGTGTTCGACAGGAGGGAGGACGTGATGCCGTGCGTGTGCTCGGTGCCGCCCTGCAGGTAGATGCCGCAGCGCAGTTCGGGATCGGTGGCGACGCGGTAGTCGCGCTCGACACGCACACGTCCCGCGTCGTCACGATGGCACTGCTCCCCGACCTCGCCGAGGAGCCCGAGGGCGTCGGCGGACCGGTAGCCGGTGGCATAGACCACCACATCGGCGTCCAGGGGGGTCTTCTCTCCGGTGACCAGCGACTCGACCGTGGTGCGGACCTTGTCCGGGGTCTCGACGACGTCGGCGAGCCGGGACACGTTGAGGAAGCGCAGACGCTCGGTGCCCAGGACCTTCTCCTGGTACGCCTGGCGGTAGAGGTCGTCGATCAGGTCGATGTCCACCACGGCGTAGTTGGTGTTGCCGTGATAGCCCATCAGCTTGCGCTTGATCTCGTCCGGCGCCGTGAAGTAATCGTCGACCGCTGCGGGGTCGAAGATCCGGTTGGCGAAGCTGCTGTCGTCGGCGGGACTGTAGCCGTAACGGGCGAAGACGGCGCAGACCTCGGCCTCGGGGAAACGGCGATGCAGGAAGGCCACGTTCTCGGCGGCGCTCTGGCCGGCTCCGACCACGATGAAGCGGGACGGCTGGGCGTCGTCCAGTCCATCCACGCGGGCCAGCAGGTCGGAGGTGTGCCAGATCCGGTCCGTCCGGTCGACACCCTCGGGCATCTGCGGCCGCAGACCCGTGCCGATCACAAGGTTGCGGGCCCGGTGGACCACGACCTCGGACCCCGAACGGGCCGTCACATCCACGTACTCCACAACTCCGTCGCGTACGACGGGCCGCACGGCGACGACCTCGTGCCCGTAGGACACCATGTCGTCCACCTGGGCCGCGGCCCACTCGAAGTACTCGTGGAACTCGACCCGGAGCGGGAACAGGCTCTTGCCGTTGACGAAGTCGACCAGCCGCCCCTTGCTCTGCAGGTAGCACAGGAAGCTGTACTCACTCGACGGATTCCGCAGCGTTACAAGGTCCTTGAGGAAGGACACCTGCATGGTCGCGTCGTCGATCAGCATGCCGCGGTGCCAGCCGAAGCGCGGTTGCCGCTCGAAGAAGTGAGCAGTGACCGCCTCCTGCCTGCCGACGCGTGCGTTGTGCTCACTGAGCGCTATCGCCATGGCCACATTGGACGGCCCGAAGCCAATTCCTATGAGGTCGTGGATCGGTGGTGCGTCGTCAGGAAGAGCCTGTGACATGTCACTCCCATCGTGCGGGGCAGCCGCTTGTCAGGCGTTGGGGAATGCGGGAGCAGGGCACACCGGCGGAGCGGCGGACCGAGCGGAACTTAGGTAAAGCTAACCTCATCTGGCGAACCTGTCGACAGGGCAAAACGGGCAAGTTGAGAGCTACGGGCGCCAACACCCCTCAAAATTCGGCCCGTTGCATCCTTAGGTAAGGCTTGCTTTACTTGATGCCGGTCCATCGCTGTTTCTGAGGAGGAACCCCATGCGGGTCGTCATGTTCGGTTATCAGACCTGGGGCCACCGCACCCTGCAAGCTCTCCTGGACTCCGAGCACGACGTGGTGATGGTCGTGACGCACCCCAAGAGCGAGCACGCGTACGAGAAGATCTGGAGCGACTCGGTCGCCGACCTCGCCGAGGAGCACGGCGTACCCGTACTGATCCGCAACCGCCCCGATGACGAAGAGCTGTTCGCCGCCCTGAAGGCGGCCGACCCGGACATCATCGTGGCGAACAACTGGCGGACGTGGATCCCTCCCCGCATCTTCGGCCTGCCCCGCCACGGCACCCTGAATGTGCACGACTCGCTGCTGCCCAAGTACGCGGGCTTCTCCCCGCTGATCTGGGCGCTGATCAACGGCGAGCGTGAAGTGGGCGTCACCGCCCACATGATGGACGGCGAGCTCGACGCCGGTGACATCGTGGTGCAGCGCGCGGTGGCGGTCGAGCCGACGGACACGGCCACCGATCTGTTCCACAAGACGGTCGACCTCATCGCCCCGGTCACGGTCGGCGCACTCGGCCGCATCGCGGCCGGCGAGACCGAGTTCACCAAGCAGGACCGGTCACAGGCCAGCTTCTTCCACAAGCGGTCCGCCGAGGACATCCGGATCGACTGGAACTGGCCGGCCGCCGACCTCGAGCGCCTCGTGCGCGCCCAGTCCGCCCCGTATCCGAGCGCGTTCACCCATCACAAGGGCAAGCGCCTCGAAATCCTGACCGCCGTTGTGTCCGAGGGCCGCTACGGCGGCACGCCCGGCCGCATCTTCTACCGCGAGGGCAACGGGGTGGTGATCGTCGCCGGAGCCGACGCCCGCACCGGCCGCAACCACGGCCTGGCCATCACGCGCGTGCGCACCGAGGACGGCGAGGAAATGCCCGCGACCGACTACTTCTCCTCGATGGGCGGCTACCTCACCAGCCGTCCCTGACATCAGGGAATCAACACCCGTGCCCACAGCGCGTACAGCGCGGCCGCTGTACCGCCTCATCTGACCCTCGTCGATCTGTCGGAGCTTCTCAAGGCCGACGCAAGCGTCAAGTGCCGCACCCCGGGGCTGCGTTGGGCCGACCAGTCTGCCGACCGGCCCTGCCATGGTCCCCTGGGCCGATCGGTCGTCGCCGCCGAGTGGATCATCCGATCCACTCGGCGGCGGTACTTTCTCGGCGCGGCGCTGCCGAATACCACCGCATTGTTGATCAACCATTCCCAGGCAATCCTGGTTAGGCTAACCTAAATTCGTGTGTGCTTTTCAGCCCCTGTGGATGCATGCGACAGGCGATGCGTCCACGGCCCTGAAGGGGCCGATCGGACCGGAGGGAAGAGCGATGGAGCAGCCGACCGTCTCGGGGGCGGTTCACGACCCGTCAGGCGCCAAGTTCACCATTGTCGGCGTATCCAACATGCCGACCGACTGGGCTCAGGTCTTCCGTGCCGTCGCGAATGGCGACCTGGACATCGCGATGCTGGCGGAGGGGGGCCACGACGCCGGGCGTACCGCCGCGCGCGGCTCGTCCAACCCCGCGGGAACGTTCAACGCGAGCGGCGGCCAGGCCAAGGTCTCCGGCTCGCGGCCCATGAGCATGACTCCGCCGGGCGTGCTGAACCTCAACGCGTACCTCATGTATGCGACAGGCAAGGCCGCGCGACGCAGACTCACCGAGAGGCTGACGGCCCACGGAATGCGGCTGTGGCACCTGACCGTACTGTCCCTGCTGGCCGACCTCGGCCCCCAGTCCAAGGGGGATCTGGCGGCCCGTCTGGACATGAATCAGAGCGACCTGGTCAAGATCACGAACGACCTGGAAAAGGCGGGCTACGCCGACTGCGCCCGCGACCCTGCCGACCGTCGCCGGGTCGAGGTCACGCTGACGTCCGAGGGCAGGTCCGCCCTGACCTACCTCAACGCCGACATCTCCGCCGTCGACGACGACCTCCTGGCCCCCTTGACCGAAGCGGAACGCGCCCAACTCGGCGCCCTGCTGCGCCGCTTGCACGCACATCTCGAACCGGCCCCGTCGAGCGTCATCCGGGGAAGCGCCGAATTGAAGCAGGGCCCGACCCGCGCCGGCTCCTTACGCAAGCACTCCATCGAGGACAGCCGTATCGACTGGAATCTGCCCGCCGAAGAGGTCTTACGCCTCGTGCGCGCCCAGTCCCACGCCCACCCGAGCGCCTACACCCACTACAACGGCAAGCGCCTCGAAATCCTGGCCGCCACCGTTTCCGAAGGCCAATACAGCGGCAGCCCCGGCCACATCTCATGGCGCGAGGACGACGGAGTGGTGATCGTCGCCGGAGCCGGCGCCCACACCAGCGGCACGTACGGCCTCGCCATCACCCGTGTACGCACCGAGGACGGCGAAGAAATGGCTGCGGCCGACTACTTCCGCTCCACGGGCGGCCACGTCACCACCGACAACTGACCGAAGGGCGCCGGGCCTACGCCACGCCGGGACGAGCAGCGGCTGCGTCGATCGCCCTCTCGTCGTGGCAGCTCTTTTCGGCCCCCGGGGCCCTGATGCGATCATGGTCGGCTCGGCGACCCGTGCCGACGGCAGCAGGCGCGTGCGGCCGCGAGGAGTTCCTGGATCCGACCGCCGGCCTCTGCGGCATCACTGAGTGGAGCGGCGAAGGACAGCCGCACGTCGTGGTGCGCGTTGGTGAGTTCGAGCCGCAGCGTTATCCCGTACCGGTCGAGTGCCACCGGAAGGACGCGCCTCACTCCCTGGACGAGCCGCAGGTCCACGAGTCGGGTGAGCAGGGCCACGACGTCGCTGTGGTCGTCGACAAGGTGGGTGAGCATGTCGGCCTCGTAGGCGGCCAGGGGATCGGCGCAGGCCAGGGTGAGTTCGTCGAGCCCGACGGTCGCCGCTCCTCCCGCTGTTTCAAGTTCGGCGTGCGCGAAGTCCAGACGCAGTTCGACGCCGGGCTCCTCGGAGGTCCCACCGACCGGAGCGAACCAGCCGGTGAGCGTCACGCGGGCGCGCACGCGGGCGCGCACCGCCATGGGTGCGATGTCGGTGAACCTCAGCACCGCGGCCACGATCCCGCGTGGCGCGAGGGCGACCTCGGCGGCCAGCACACCATCGTCCGGCACTCGCAGCATCAGCCGCCCCCTCTCGTCCAGGGTGTGCAGGCCGGCCAACGCGCAGGAGTGTCTGTCCGTGACCACCGTCAGCGATCCCGCCGCCGCCACCACGGTGCGGACTCGCTCGCCGTTGGTCGGCCGGACCGCGCACGCGCCCGTAACATCCATCCGAGCCACCCTCCAGGTTAAGTTAGGCTTACCTAAGTTAATCCGGATGGATCTCGGTGTCCAGTCCCCCGCCAAGCCGATGCCAATACGTGGCCCCGGCCCCGCGATCCGTCGATACTGGGCTCAGCCGATCAGGACGCCCACGTGACTCCGAACTACATCTGACGATCAGCCACTGACAGCTCACCAGGAGGTACGCATGAGGATGCTCATCAACGTGGCCGAGACCGTCGTCGCCGATGCGCTGCGCGGGATGGCCGCCGCGCATCCGCGGCTGGCGGTCGACGTCGAGAACAAGGTCGTCGTCCGGGCCGACGCACCCGTAGCCGGGCAGGTGGGGCTCGTGTCGGGCGGGGGCAGTGGGCACGAGCCGTTGCACGGGGGGTTCGTCGGGCCCGGGATGCTGTCCGCCGCGTGTCCCGGTGAGGTGTTCACTTCGCCCGTCCCCGACCAGATGGTGCGGGCCGCTGCCGCCGTCGACAGCGGGCAGGGTGTCCTCTTCGTGGTCAAGAACTACACCGGCGACGTACTCAATTTCAACATGGCGGCCGAGCTCGCCGAGGACGAGGGCATTCAGGTCGCCAAGGTGCTCGTCAATGACGACGTCGCCGTGACCGACAGCCTCTTCACAGCGGGCCGGCGGGGCACCGGTGCGACGCTCTTCGTCGAGAAGATCGCGGGCGCCGCCGCCGAGGAGGGCGCGCCGCTGGAGCGGGTGGAGGCCGTCGCGCGGCAGGTGAACGAGTCCTCCCGCAGCTTCGGGGTCGCGCTCAGTGCCGTCACCACGCCCGCGAAGGGTGCGCCGACCTTCGACCTGCCTCCGGGCGAACTGGAGTTGGGCATCGGCATCCACGGCGAGCCGGGGCGCGAGCGGCGGGCGATGATGACCTCGGGCGAGATCGCGGACTTCGCCGTCGACGCGGTACTGGAGGACCTGCGGCCGACGCGGCCCGTGCTCGTACTCGTGAACGGCATGGGTGCCACCCCGCTGCTGGAGCTGTACGGCTTCAATGCCGAGGTGCAGCGCGTCCTGTCCGAGCGGGGTGTCGCCGTGGCCCGTACGCTCGTCGGGAACTACGTCACCTCGCTGGACATGGCGGGCTGCTCGGTGACGCTCTGTCAGGTCGACGAGGAGCTGCTGCGCCTGTGGGACGCGCCGGTCGAGACCCCCGCGCTCCGCTGGGGTCGCTGAGCCGACGACGTACAGACGTACATCCGTACCGACCGTGTGAGGAGATCCTGTGCTTGTGCTCGACGCCCCCTTCTTCCGTCGCTGGATGTCGGCCATGGCGGCCGCCGTGGACCGTGAGGCCGGCCGTCTCACCGACCTCGACTCGGCCATCGGCGACGCCGATCACGGCAGCAACCTGCAACGCGGCTTCGCGGCCGTCGCCGCCGCACTGGAGAAGGAGCCGCCCGCCACACCCGGCGCCGTACTCATGCTCGCAGGGCGGCAGTTGATCTCGACCGTGGGCGGGGCCTCCGGGCCGCTGTACGGGACGCTGTTGCGGCGTACGGGCAAGGCGCTCGCCGACGACCCCGAGGCGACGCCCGCACAGCTCGCCGCGGCGCTGGGTGCGGGCGTCGACGCGGTGGCGCAGCTGGGCGGGGCGAAGGCCGGGGACAAGACGATGCTGGACTCGCTGATTCCGGCGGCCGCCGCGCTCGGCGATTCGCAGTCGTTCTCCGCCGCGAGGGCCGCGGCCGACGAGGGGGCGCTCGCGACCGTACCGATGCAGGCGCGCAAGGGCAGGGCGAGCTACCTGGGCGAACGGAGCATCGGGCACCAGGATCCGGGGGCGACGTCGTCGGCGCTGCTCATCGGTACGCTCGCCGACGTGGCGGAGTCGGCGGAGGCCGGCGCGTGAGCGGGGGCAGGGTCGTCGGGGTCGTGCTCGTGTCGCACAGTGCGCCGGTCGCCACCGCTGTCGCCGAGCTGGCGAAGGGCCTCGCGGGCGGCAAGGAGACAGCGCCGGTGGCCGCTGCGGGCGGCACCCCCGACGGTGGGCTCGGCACCAGTGCGGACCTGATCGCCGAGGCGGCCAGGTCGGTCGACGCGGGAGCGGGGGTCGCCCTACTGGTCGACCTCGGCAGCGCGGTGCTCACGGTGAAGGCGCTGCTGGCCGAGGGGGACGAACTGCCCGAGGGGGCGCGGCTGGTGGACGCGCCGTTCGTGGAGGGCGCGGTCGCGGCCGTGGTCACGGCCTCGGCGGGCGCGGACCTGGACGCGGTGGAGGCGGCGGCCAGGGAGGCGTACGACTACCGCAAGGTGTGATGCCCGCTCGCGCGGCTCGGGGCCCTGCCCGCGGTGCGGGCAGGGCCCCGGCTTGCGACGGCCCCGAGGTCACCGATGATGTGCGGCTGCCCTGTCGCCGTGCCTCTCGGCCGCGACGCGGACCTCGGTGCGCTGTGTAGTGCCGTTGACCGTCACCGCGAGGGTGACCGTCCCGGGGCGCAGCGCCGTCAGAGTCCCCGTGACCGGGTCGAACGCGGCTGTGTGCCGTGGCCGGGCGTCCTTCGCCGGGCCGATGTGGAGGTTCGGGGAGCCCGTCCAGTCCGCGCTCAGCGGGAAGGCGACCGGGACCCGCCGCGCGCCCTGGGTGACGGTTGCCTCCACTCGCGCGGCGCCGCCCGGAGGCAGCGTCGGCGGGGCGTCGAGTACCAGGGCGTCCACGTGCGCGCGGGTCTGGACCGACAGCCAGTCCGGGCCACCGTCCCAGGGGCGGTGCCGGGCCGTCGCCTGCTCGGCGCGGGAGACCTTGTCGACGCCCACCAGCGACCAGCCGGTGAAGCCGCCCTCGCCCGCCGGGCCCGCCGGTGTCTTACCGGAGTTGCCGTTGACGAGGTACGGCACCCCCTCCACGTGTGCGGCGTGGAAGACCCCGACGTGGCTGCCGATCAGGCCCGCGCCCTTCCCGGTCGTACGCCGGAAGCCGGCCAGCCAGCCCTCGATCAGCGCCGCTTCCTTGCGGTCTCCCAGCTGGCTGCCCTTCTGTACGGTCGGGTCGCGCGGCGGGACGTGTTCGATCACCATGACCGAGCTGACGCCATCGTCCCGGGACGCCGCGTCCAGTTGCGCGCGCAGGTTCTTGATCTGCGCGAAGCCGCCGCCCCGCAGGCTGAGGCTCGAGGTGTCCAGGGTGATGAAGCGGGTGCCCTCGTGGTCGAACGTCCGCTGGGCGGGGCCGAATTCGGCGACGAAGTTGTCGATCTTCCCACCCATCACCTCGTGGTTTCCCGGTACGTAGTACCAGGGCAGGGCGTCCCCGAGTTCCTCCGTCAGGACGCGGCGTGCGAAGGCGAGGTCGGCCGGGGAGCCCTCGTCGACGAGGTCGCCGTTGACGACCAGGAAGTCCGGCTTCGCCGCCCTGATCTCGCGCAGGGTGCGACGCGCCTGCGCCACGATCGCGCTGTCCGGGGCACGGGCGACGAACTGGGCGTCGGACATCACCGCGAACTGCCAGTTCCTGGCCTCCGTTCCGGCCGCCGGGTCGATGAGCGGGTCGACGGGCGCCGGCCGGTCCGGGAGGTCGACGGTGGGGGGCACCTGTGCGATGAGGGTGTCGATGACGATCTCGCCCGTGTACTGCTTGGTGGCCGCCGTCTCGGCCAGGTAGAAGCGGTGCACTCGGAGCGGCATCGCCGCGCCCGGGGGCACGGCGAAGGCGACCTGCCGCCAGCCGGTCCAGGTGACGAACGGGCCGCGCAGGAGCTGGTCGGAGCCGGCCGCGTCCTTCAGGTGCAGCGTCGGCCAGGCCCCCTTGCCGTCGCCCTTGATCCACATCGAGAAGGACTGGGGCTGGCCGGCCACGGTGACCGGCTGCGGCGGGTTGGCGTAGGCGGCGCGGGTCGCCGTCGACTGCGTGAAGTCGTACGTGAGTCTCAGTCCGGTGCCGGTGCGGCCCTCGGGCGTCGCCGCGACGGAGCCGCTCGCACGCGCCTGGCTGAAGGTCCAGTTCGCGGCGTCGTCGAAGGCCGTCACCGCCTGCTCGGTCAGGCCGACGCCGACGGCGAGAGAGGTGACCTTGCCGCCCACGGTGGCCCTGATCTCGCCCGCGCCGCTCCCCGTGCGGGAGGTGACGGTGAAGTTGCCCCGGCCGTCGTCGCGGACGTCGAAGAGCGAAGGGTCGTAGTCGAGCCGCACGTCACGCGGTTCCACCGGGGCGCTGGCGCCGTGGGCGTCGTACCCGACGATGCCGAACGTGCCGCTCGCCGCCGCGTCCGCGAGCCCCACGCGCCGCGTGGTTGCTTCGATGCGCGCCAGGTCGTCGAGGACGGTCAGCCGCATGTCGCCGTCGGCGGAGCCGCGGTGTGCGCGCACGTGCGTGGTGCCGCTGCGGCGCGCCGTGAACAGTCCGCCGCCGTCGACCCTGCCCACGGACGCGCGGGAGCTCTGCCAGTGCGGGGCGCCCTGTGCCGGTCCGTACGTCTCGTCGTAACCCGCCGCGGTGAGCCGGCGCGTCAGGCCGGGGAAGACCCGTTCGGGGTGACCGCCCTTGACCGGGTCGGCGGTCGGTGCGCCGCCGGCGGGCGTACGGGTCTCGACCCAGTAGCCGCGCAGGTGTCCGCTGCCGTCGGGGGCAGTGAGGGCCAGGCCGTTGGGTACGGTGCGTTCGCTGCCGTCGGACGGGCTGTTCTCCACCTCGAGCGAGTCACTGCCGGGTTCGCGGGCGATCAGGGTCGAGGAGCCGCCGCCGTCGAGGTTCAGCGCGCTGTGCGATCCGGCGCGTTTCATCATCCGGCCGAGTTCGGTGAGGGTGACGCCGCCGCTGTCGGCCTGGCGGCCGTCGACGGTGATCACCTGCATCTCGCTGCCGTCCTCGGAAAAGCCGACAGCGGTGCGGGGCGCGGCGGCGTTGTTGCCCTGGCCGTCATGGTTCTGCGGCATGCCGTCCACGACCAGCAGTTCACGGCCACCGACGGCGGTGCGCGGCACCGGTCCGCTGTCGGTGCGCGCCTTGTACTCCATCGCCACCGTGTCGCCCGGCTCGAGCGCGTTCAGGGCCGTCGCCCCCTCCTCTCGGCCGACGAGGACCGTGACTCCCTCGGGGACGGGGCCGGTGCCGGGCCGGTCGTCGACCGTGACGACCTTTCCGTCCCGTACGACCGCTTCGGCGACGGGCGTCGCGGCGTCGACCGTCAGCGCGCGGTCGGCCGTGCCCCAGCCGGAGTTGTACGCCCCCACTCCTCCGGGCGGGACGTTGGCGGCGTTGTACGACGCCAGCGGGTACGTCCCGGTGGGGAGGGTGAGGGTGCCCTCGAAGTACAGCTGGAGGACACGGCCCGCGCTGCCGGGTCCGATGGCGACGGCACGGTTGACGCCGGGTGCCGGTGAGTGGACGGGCTTGCCGTCCTTGACACCGGGGCCCTGCGGGGCGCCGGTCTGGTTGATGTCGAAGAAGTCGGCGTTGATGGCGGCGACGGTACGGCGGCCGGCGCCCGGGTCGTGCGCCGCGGCGAGTTCGGAGACCGAGCGGCGGTCGGAGACCTTGCCCGAGTGGAGGTAGTCGGCCTGTACGCCGCTGCCGTCGAGGTCGACGGAGAGCGTGTCGACGCGCAGCCACTTGTCGGATTCCAGGCGGTCGTACGAGGTGAGGCGGACGCCCGGGGCGACCGGGCGGGCGCTGCGGGCGGTCTCGATGCCGTCGCCGTCGACGACGGATGTGGGGCCGCCGGGTGGCGCGCTCGCGGGTGGCGGCGCCACGGGTCTGAGAATCTCCGCGGAGTTACGGGGACGGGGATCGGGGGTCGTATCGGCGGTGGCGGGGGTGATCGCCCCCGCCGTCAGCGCGGTCACCGTCGCGAGGAACACGACGGGCCGCTTGAGGGAGCGAACTGTGCCTGGGCCCACAAGTCCTCCTATGAGACGGCTGGTTGGGCTGGGCAGCGGGCAGTAAGCGCTGTCGCCCACAGCATCGCGGCGCGCACGGTGACGCACCAGAGGGCGACGGGGGCCTCGGGGAGAACATGCGGCACCGCCGAGGTGACACGGGGTCGGGTCGCGGCACCGCCCGTGTGCGCGGTGCGGACGTGTACACGTTAGGGGGCAGCGCGGGACGCGGGGAGCGACACTGGCCGGGCGACGGACCGGCCCATCCGTTCGGCCTTGCCGACGCCGCGGCCCGGACGTTCGGTCCTTCCGCGCCGCCCCCTCCGCCGCACTGCTGCATCCGGGGCGCCACGTCGCCGGTGTGGTCTACGGGCCGTCCGACACGGAGCCGCTGCGCCCGGATCGGGGCACTGAACTGCCGCACGCTGGACAGCGGCGGCGTGGTCGCCCACATGGCCGCCCTCGTCGCCACCCCCAGCCAGGAGTCCCCGATGCGCAAATCCATCGCCACCGTCTCCCTCAGCGGCTCTCTGACCGAGAAGCTGGAGGCCGTCGCCCGGGCCGGGTTCAGCGGCGTGGAGATCTTCGAGGACGACCTTCTCGGCTGCCCGCTGCCGCCGGAGCAGATCCGTAAGAGGGCGGAGGGCCTGGGCCTCGGCATCGACCTCTACCAGCCGTTCCGTGACTTCGAGGCCGTCGCTCCCGACCGGCTCGCGGACAATCTGCGCCGGGCCGAGCACAAGTTCCGGGTGGTGGAGCGGCTCGGGGCCGGCATGATGCTGGTCTGCTCGAACGTCTCACCCGACGCCGCCGACGACGACGTGCTCGCCGCCGGCCAGCTGCGGCTGCTCGCCGAGCGGGCCGCGGAGCACGGGATCAAGATCGCGTACGAGGCACCGGCGTGGGGCCGGCACGTCGACACGTACCTGCACGCCTGGCGGATCGTACGGATGGCCGATCATCCGAACCTCGGCATGTGCCTGGACAGCTTCCACATCCTGTCGCGCGGTTCGGACCCCGGCGGCATCGAGGCCATCCCCGGCGACAAGGTCTTCTTCCTCCAGCTCGCCGACGCCCCGCTGCTCGCCATGGACGTACTCCCCTGGAGCCGCCACTACCGCTGCTTCCCCGGCCAGGGCGGCTTCGATCTCGCCGGGCTGCTCGCCCATGTCCTGCGCACCGGCTACGCGGGCCCGCTGTCGCTGGAGGTCTTCAACGACACCTTCCGGCAGGCGGACAGCGGGCGGACGGCCGTCGACGCGATGCGCTCCCTGATCGCGCTGGAGGAGTCCGTCGCGCAGGTACTCGGCACCGGCTCTCCGCTGCCCCGGCCCGTGCAGCCCGACGGGTTCGCCTTCGCCGAGCTCGCCACCCGTGACCACAAGCGCCTGGGCGGACTGCTCGGCGCGCTGGGATTCGCCCGTACGGGACAGCACGAGACCAAACCGGTCGAGCTGTGGGAGCAGGGCCGGGCCAGGATCCTCCTCAGCCGCGTCCACCCCGAGAGCCCCACCGACACCTCCCTGGTGGCCATCGGGGTGGAGTCCCGGGATCCTGCGCTCTCCGCCGAGCGCGCCAAGGCGCTGCTGTCGCCCCCGCTCTCCCGCCACCGCGCCCCCGGGACCACGCGGCTCGACGCCGTCGCGGCGCCGGACGGCACCGAGCTGTTCTTCTGCGACCCGGTGAACCCGGAGTGGCGGGAGGACTTCGACGCCTTGACGCCGCCCGGGGGGCACATCAGCCGCATCGACCATGTGGCGCTGAGCCATCCCTGGGACCAGTTCGACGAGGCGGCCCTGTTCTACCGCTCCGTGCTCGGGCTGCGGCCGCAGGAGAGTGCCGAAGTGGCCGATCCGTACGGTCTGTTGCGCAGCCGCGCGATGTCCGACGACGCCGGTACGGTCCGCCTCGCGCTCAACGTCGCGCTCGTCGGGGGGCGGGACCTGCCCGGGCAGCACATCGCGCTCGCCGACGACGACATCCTCGCGACAGCCCGCCGCCTCCGGGACCTGCCCGACGACGTACTCCTGCCCGTTCCCGACAACTACTACGACGACCTGCGGGCCCGTTTCGACCTCGGCGAGGAGCGGCACCGGGAACTGCGCGAGCTGGGGCTGATGTACGACAGGGACGACGACGGAGAGTTCCTCCACCTCTGTACGGTCACCGTCGGCCGGGTCTTCGTCGAGGTCGTCCAGCGCTTCGGCGGCTACCGCGGCTTCGGCCTGCCCAACACGCCGGTACGGCTCGCCGCCCAGCACGCGCCCGCCCCCGCCCCGGACGGAGACCAGGCCTCACCGCGGGCGGGCGCGCCGGGCGCGTGACTAACCGGCCGCCGGGTGGGGGTGGGGTGCACCCAGATAGGGGAACTCGGGGAGCAGGTCGGTGTGCGGCCCGATGTGGTCACCGGCGATTTTGCCGCCCGAGATCATCGCGAGCCGGGCCGACGTGACGTCGTCGGTGAGGGTACGGCCATTGGGGTACGCGGCGGTCCGTCCCCGGTCGTAGAGCAGGATGTCCGGCAGGACCGTGCGCAGGGCCTCCTCGGCGGTCCGCGCGTCGTAGCCGCCGGTGTGCCGGAGCACCTCGGTCCACGCCTCGTGGTACGAGTCCCAGTCCGCCGCGGGCTCCCCCGCGTTGTAGGCGTCCTTCACCTCGTCGGCGTTGAAGTACGCCGTCAGGGAGGGGTGGGCGCCCCGGTCGACCGAAATGAGCTGCCCGTTCTGCCGCACACTCACCCGTGCCCACACACCGATCGGGTCCGCGTCGAGCTCCTCGCTCGGGATCTCCAGGACCATGCCGAGAACGTTCTTGTCGGCTCCCCAGTCCACGCCCGTCCACTGGAAGTCCTTGACGATGCCGTCCAGGTCGGCGAAGAACGGGTCGCTGCGCAGGCCGGCCGAGAAGAGATACGGCCCGGCTTCGATCACGTTGGGCTGCGCACCGAAGGAGACGGGCGCCTCGGCGATGATCTGCTGGCCCCCGGGCTCCGGGCTGAGGGCCTGCGCCCCCGTCGCCCAGTACACGCTCGCCGTCTGCTGCCCGTCGGCGGGCGGGGAGAAGACGAAACTGAACGCCACGTCGGCCCGCTCGTCACCGTCGACGTCGACATTGATGCGGTAGACCGCGTCCGGATGGAACGCCGCACCCGTGGCAGAGGCGATCGGGTGGACGTTCATGATCAGGACGGTCCGGTCGCCAGGCACGGTGAACGCGAACAGATCCGTCAGATCCAGTCGGGCGTCGTCCATGGGCGAGCGCAGGTTCGGTCCGCTGAGGTGATGAGACATGCCCTCAGCCTCCGCCCCCGGCCCTCTCGGCGCACGGCGGTGCCCGCCAAACGCGCCCCCGGTTCACTCCCCCGGCCACTCCTTCGCCGTCCGGCCCGTGTACGGCGGAGCCCCGTCCCCGTACGGTATGGGGCGCACCGTCCGGAACAGGCAGCGGTATCTGGAGGACCGGGCCCATGACCGTACACACGCACCGGCGCCCACGGCGTCGTCTTCTGCCGGCCGTGCTTGCTCTCGCCCTGCCCTCTCTGTTCTTCCTCTTCGTGTGGCTCATGCCCGCGTCCGGCGCGGTCGCGCCCTCGCAGGACGCCTGCCGCACGGTCGGCGACAGCATGCCGCGCGGTCACTGCGGGCCGTTCAGGCAGGTCTTCGCCGAGAATTTCAACGGCGACTCGGTGCCGCTCGGCTCGTTCAGCGACTGCGACCACTACGCGGATACGAAGGACGCGTACTGCGGGGGCCTTCCGGGCGGGTACCGGGACGACTGGTGGGCCTACCCGAGCAGTTGGCAGGACACCGCCACGTCCGGCGCCGACGGCAACACGGTCAGGTCCGTGGGCGGCACCTACCACCCGGAGGACACCGTCAGCTTCGGTCCCGACGAGAGCGGCGACGGGCGGATGAGCATCCGGATGTGGCGGCCCGAGGACGGCGGGCCGGTCCACGCGGCGGCCGTGGTGCCGAAGAAGCTGATGGAGCAGACGTACGGGAAGTACAGCGAGCGCTTCCGGGTGGTGCGGGCCGCGCCCGGCTACAAGTCGGCGCACCTCTGGTACGGCGACGGGTGCGAGATCGACTACCCGGAGCAGAACTGGACCGACACGATCACCGCGTTCACCCACCCGTGCGACGGCGGGCAGCAGGACATGTTCGCCACCGGTGCCCGCTGGACGGACTGGCACACCACGTCCGTCGAATGGACGCCGCAGGAGATCCGGTACTACCTCGACGGCGTGCTCATCGGGTCGAGCACGCGCGGCGTACCGTCGGGGCCGCTGTCCTGGATACTGCAGAACGAGAGCGCCCTGTACGGCCCGCCCGCCGAACCCGGCTCGTCGGCGCAGCTCGACATCACGTGGGTCGCCGGTTACGCGTACGAGGGCGGACCGGCCGGGAGCTGACCAGGCCCCCGGGGGGAGACCCCGGACAGGAGCCGGCGACGTCACGTCACGGAACCCGCCGGGACTCCGGCGGGTTCCATCCGTGAATTCAACGTGCCCCATTGCCAGTCGACTTGCGCGGCTCTACGCTCACACGATCCCAGTCATGAACAACGTTCACATATGGGGAAGTGAGCCATGCGAAGCAAACTCCTCGCCTCCGCGGCCGGCCTCGCGGTTGCCGGCGGCCTGTTCCTGGCCCCCGGCGCCCACGCGGAAGTCGAGCCCGGCGGCTGGACCTCGGTCTCACCGGCGTTCAACGTCCAGGAAAGGGGATGCGGACGGGTCGACAACCTGACCTTCACGCTGACGTGTTCCACCGCGAGCGGCGACCAGCGCGCCGAGCGCCGCTATGCCACGTACACCGGCGGGACCCGGCAGTTCGAGGGCTATTTCCGGATCAGCAGCATGGGCGGCACACGCATCAGTCTCAAGCAGACCTTCAACGACTCGGCGCCGGGCCCCTACTTCATGCTGGCGGCCGAGCGCGGGGGCCGCCTGTACGCCGTGCACGGCGGCGCCACGCTCTCCAACGCGGGGACGGTCGGCGCGAACGTCCGGGTGAACACGGTCCACCAGGTGGGCAACGAGCACCGCACGTACATCAACGGCTCGCTGAAGCACACGTACAGCAGTCCGGGCGGGAGCTTCTACGACAAGTTCGGGGCGTACCGGACCAGCAGCGGCAACGGCCCGGCCACGGTGGTCTGGAGCAACGTGAAGTTCTGGCGCAAGTGAAGGCGACGGCCAGGGCCACGGCGGCGGGACTCGTCCTCGCACTGGCCGCCTGCACTCCCCCACCGGCCGGCGACGTCGCGCCGCCCACGGCCACCCGCCTGACGGCTGCCCTCGACTCGCCCGTCGACATCACCCTGCGGTGGACGGGCGAGGACAGGGGCGCGGTCGGCCGCGTCGTCGAATTCGCGACCGCGGCGCGGGGCCCGTACACAATCCTCCAGTACGTGCCCCCCGGGCAGCGGACGTACCGGCATCCCGACCTGATGCCCGGGACCCCGTTCCACTACCGCCTTCGCCCGTACTACGGCTCCGCCTCGCGGCCGGTCGAAGTCACCCTGCCGCCGGGCGGGTTGTCGGAGAGGGCCCAGAGGGACGACCACGCGTGGGCGCCGCCGCGACGCACGAACGGGAGCCGGGCCGTACAGACGCGTCCCGTACGGGACGCCGCCGCCGCGCCGGCCGGCCTGAAGGCAACCGTCAAGCACGCCAACGGCATCCGCTTCGCCTGGACCGACCGCGCCTCCGACGAGGAGGCCCAGCTGCTGGAGATCAGGACCGCAAGCAGCCGCTCGTGGAGACCGGCCGCCGTCCTGGACCCCGGCGTCGACTCCTTCGGTCTGATCACCCTGCCCGACGAGAAGAGGGCGTCCTACCGGGTCCGGGCCATCGCGTACGGCGAGCGGTCCAATGTCGTACGCCTGAGAACCGGCACGGCGCCGCCCCCTTCTCCGGTCACGCCTCGCTGAGTTCGCGTACCGTCGCCATGTCGCTGAACGGGATCAGCTGGTCACCGACGATCTGGTACGGCTCGCTGCCCTTCCCCGCGACCAGCACGATGTCGTCGGGCCCGGCCGCGGACAGCGCGTACGCGATGGCGCTGCGGCGGTCGGCGTACCGCTCAAAGGGTGTTCCGGTCGCCTCCAGACCGGGGGTGATCTGGTCGAGGATCTCCTCGGGATTCTCGTTCCTGGGGTTGTCCGAGGTCAGCACGCACAGGTCGGAGTGCGTCCCGGCGATCTCGCCCATCTCGGCCCGCTTGGTGATGTCGCGGTCCCCGCCGCAGCCGAAGACCGTGACGATCCGGCCCGTGGCGAAGCCGCGGATGGTGGTCAGGACCTTGTCCAGCGAGTCCGGCGAGTGCGCGTAGTCCACGATCACGGACGTTCCGGCCGGCGTCCGGAAGCGTTCGAAGCGTCCGGGAGCCGTCGGCATCCGGTCCAGCGCGGCGACCAGCCCGGCCAGGTCGTGGCCCAGTACATGGCAGGCGGCGACGGTGGCCAGCGCGTTGGCGACCGAGAACCGGCCGGGCACGGGGATCGCCGCCGGGTACTTGCGTCCGTCGTGGTGCAGGGTGAACCGCGTGCCCTGGCCGTCCATGCTGAGGTCCGTCGCCCGGTAGTCCGCTTCCGCGTCCAGGGCGTACGTCGTCACCGCGCCGGGCATCATCGCCACGATCGAGGCGCCCACCGCGTCGTCCACGTTGACGACCGCTCGCCGGCAGAGCCCTTCGAACAGGCGCAGCTTGGCGTCCCGGTAGTTCTCCATGGTGCCGTGGTCGTCCAGGTGGTCCTGGGTCAGGTTGGTGAAGATGCCGACGTCGATGAAGGAGTCGTCCACCCGGTGCGTCAGCAGCCCCATGGAGGTCGCTTCCAGGACCACCGTGGAGACCTCACTGTCCCGCATGCGTCCGAGCAGGTACTGGAAGTCCGGCGACTCGGGCGTGGTCAGCACCGTCCTCGGCATCGGGATGATCTCGTCCCCGATCCGGCTGCCGCCCGTGCCGATGACGCCCACCTGCGCGCCCTCGGCGATCCGCAGCAGGGACTCGACCATGTACGAGACGGAGGTCTTCCCGTTCGTGCCGGTGACGGCCACCATGTCCATGGCCCGCCCGGGCTCCCGGTAATAGCGGGAGGTGACGGCCGCGGCCGCCCTCCTGATGTCCGGCACGCGTACGACGCAGGCGCCCGCGGCGGCCGCGGACACCGACGCCGGCAAGCCCCGGTCCGTATCCCCGCCCTCTCCGTCACCCTCGACGAGCACCGCCACCGCGCCGCGAGCGATGGCGGGGCCGACCGCCTCGGGGCCGCCACCGACGTGCCCAGGCACGGCGATGAACAGGGAACCCGGCGACGCCCGGTGGGCATCGAAGCACGTGCCCGCGGTGATCGTCGTCTCCGGATCTCCCGCGAGGACCTCGTGGTCGTGGCCGGCCAGCAACTCGCTCAACTTCACAGGGGTCCTCTCGGGGGGGGTACGGCGACGGCCGGGCGTCCGGCGTCGGCAAAGGCGGCGCCCAGGGCTGGGAGGCCCGGTCGCGGAGATGCGACAACAGCACATAAGAAGGGAGGAAAGGGGGCAATGCGGGTGAAAGCGCTATGCGTACCGGGCAGAGGAGACCGGATCAGAAACCGGCGGGCAGCAGCGGGGCTCTCACCGGGAAAGGGAATCGCTAGCCGTGGCCGTGCAGGGCCCGGCACAGGGCATGAGGAGCCCGGCTCAGGCACTCCCCGGCTCCCCCTGTGCTGCGACTCATGCTCTGGAGTGTACGGCCCCGGGGGCCGCCCGGAGCACCCCCTGTGAGGGGAGCCGGAGCCCCGGTGGCACACTGGCCGCCGATTCGCCGAAGGAGCACCCCATGCCGTTGATCCGCACTCTCAGCCGGGCGGTTCGCCGCGCCTACCGCCCGAACGTGGATCTCAGCCACCCCACCCGGTCCCCGCTGGGCAGTGCGGTCGTCAACTGCGTGGTGTACGAGGACGGCACCCGGCGGCCGGGCGACTGCCCGGCCGAGGAGGCGCTGGCGCGGGTCCGCAAGGTCGGCCAGGGCTTCGTCTGGATCGGCCTGCACGAGCCGTCCGAGGAGGAATTCGCCGGTCTCGCCGAGCTGTTCGGGCTCCACCCGCTGGCCGTGGAGGACGCCGTACAGGCGCATCAGCGGCCGAAGGTGGAGCGGTACGACGACGTGCTGTTCGCCGTCTTCAAGACCGTCCATTACGTGGAGCACGCCGAGCTCACCGCCACCAGCGAGATCGTGGACACCGGCGACCTGATGGTCTTCACGGGCCCCGATTTCGTCATCACCGTCCGGCACGGCGGGCGTGGCTCGCTGGGCCCTCTGCGCGAGGTCCTGGAGTCGTCGCCCGAGCGGCTGGCGATGGGCCCGGCCGCCGTGCTGCACGCCGTCGCCGACCACGTCGTCGACGACTACCTCGTGGTGGCCGAGGCCGTGCAGAACGACATCGACGCGGTCGAGACCGCCGTGTTCAGTGAGCCGGCCGGCCGCGGCGACGCCGGCCGGATCTACCAGCTCAAGCGTGAACTCCTCGAACTGAAGCGGGCGGTGGCGCCGCTGGCCCGTCCGCTGAATCTGCTCGCCACCGAGTCCATGCCGACGGTCGGCCCGGAGATCCGGACGTACTTCCGCGACGTCGCCGGCCACCTGACGAGGACGGCCGAGCAGATAGCCGCCTTCGAGGGTCTGCTCGACTCGATCCTGCAGGCCCATCTGGCACAGGTGACGATCACGCAGAACGAGGACATGCGCAAGATCACCTCGTGGGCGGCGATCGTCGCCGTACCGACCATGATCTGCGGCGTCTACGGCATGAACTTCGACCACATGCCCGAGCTGCGCTGGACGTACGGCTACCCTCTCGCCCTCGCCGTCATGGCCTTCGCCTGCTTCGCCATCCACCGGGCGTTCCGCCGCAACGGCTGGCTATGAGGCCCTGACCACGATCTCACCGCCCACGACGACGGTCTCCGCCACAGTGCCCGGGATGTCCTCGGGCGCGGCCTCGAGGATGTCGCGGGAGAGGACGACGAAGTCGGCGAGCTTGCCGACGGTCAGCGAACCCCGTTCGTGTTCCAGGAAGTTGGCGTACGCCGAGCCCATCGTGTAGCCGTGCACGGCGGTCGCCACGTCGACCGTCTCGCCGGGCATCCACGGCGCGCCGCCGCCGAGCGGACGCCGGGTCACAGCCGTGTAGATGCCCACCATCGGGTCCATCTCGGCGACATTCCAGTCGCTGGAGAAGGCGAGCACCGCACCGGCCTCGTGCAGGCTGCGCATCGGCCACGCCTTGTGCCAACGGTCCTCGCCGACGTTCTCGGCCCAGTCCTTGCCGGGGCCGGCGATCTCCGGGGCGCTGTGGCGCGGCTGCATGCAGGCGACCACGCCCAGCTCCTTGAAGCGCGGGGTGTCCTCGGGGTCGAGGCACTCGACGTGCACGACCTGGTGGCGGGCGTCGCGGGGGCCGTTCGCGCGGCGGGCCCGCTCGACGGCGTCGAGGACGGTACGGATGCCCCGGTCGCCGGTGGCGTGGACGAAGCACTGGAAGCCGCGCGCGTCCAGCCGGGTCAGCAGCTCGGCGAACTCCTCGGGCGGGTAGAACGTGTCGCCCCGGTGGTGGCCGCAGCCGGTGTAGGGCTCGAGCAGGGCGGCGGTACGGGGCTCGACGACGTCGTCGATGTAGAGCTTGAGCGGGCCGACGTTCAGCCGGTCGTCGTCGAAGGAGCGGGCGGCCGCGGCGAAGGCGTCGAGGTCGGCCCCGGTGGTGCCGCGCGGGTGGAAGAGGGCAGCGACGATCCGGGAGCGGAGCCGGCCCTCGGCGCGGGCCCGCTCGTACAGGGCGAGGTCGTCGAGGGAGTTCTGCGGCTCGACGACGGTGGTGATGCCGTAGGCGATCGCGTCGTCCAGGCTCCGCGCGAGGCGCCCGTACTGCCGGTCGGGCGACGCCCACGGAACGCCGAGCGCCCGCAGGGCGCGGTGGCCGTCGCGGGAGAGGCCCTTGACGGCGAAGTCCTTGACGAATCCAGTGGGTTCGCCAGTGGCGGGGTCGGTCTCGGCCTCGCCGAAGGGCAGGCTCGTACGGCCCTTGATGATCTGGAGGCGGCGCATCGCCGCCGTGTTGAGCCAGGCGGTGTGCACGTCGTAGCTGAGGACGAAGGCGGGGGTGTCGCCGGTGACCGGGTCGAGGTCCTCGGCGCGCGGCATGCGGCCGTCCGGGATCGCCGAGTAGTCGAAGGCCTCGGCCTCGATCCACTCCGCGTCCGGGTGGGCGGTGTGCCAGGCACGGATGCGCTCGTGGATGCCGTCGAGCGTGCGGACACCGGCGAGCTGGACGCAGGCGTCGTCGGAACCGAGCCTGACGTGGTTGTGGGCGTCGACGAAGCCGGGCAGCACGAGCCGGCCGCCCGCGTCGAGGACCTCGGTGTCCGGTCCGGTCCACCGCGCCGCGTCGGAGCCGGCTCCGAGCCAGGCGATCCGCCCGTCGCGCACGGCGAGCGCCTGCGCCTCCGGCAGCCGGGCGTCGACGGTGTGGATGCGGGCGTTGACGAGGACGAGCTCGGCCGGGGTGGTGCGGGTCATGAGAGGTGACTCCTGGGAGGGGTACGGACGGAAGGTACGGCCGCTTCGGCGGATGATTCAGCGGGCGGGACGGACGGGCGTGCGCGCGGCCAGCGCCCAATACATGAGCGCGGAGACGACCGAGCCGAGGAGGGTGAGGTCGGCGCCGCCGAGAGGGGCGACCAGGGGGCCGGTCCACAGTGCGGAGTCGCAGGTGAGGCCGGCGAAGACGATGCCGGTGAGGAGGGCGGCCATGCCCGCCGGGTGGAAGCCCGCCCGGTACCCGTACGCGCCGCCGGCTCCGGCGTGCAGGGCGTCGGCGTCGTAACGGCAGCGGCGCAGCACCATATCGGTGAGGAAGACGCCGCTCCACGGGGCGAACACGATGATCAGGAGGGAAAGGAAGGACAGCAGCGACTCGGTGAAGTCGGCGAAGAAGAGCGCCCAGAGCGAGCCGACGGCGGTGACGGCGGCGCTGATGAGGATGGCCCTCGACCGGCTCCAGGGGATGCCGAGGACCTGGAGGTTCAGACTGGAGGAGTAGAGCGTGATGATCGAGTTGGTGACGGAGCCGAGGAGTACGAGGGCCAGGAACACCGGCTGGAACCAGCCGGGCAGGAGCTTCTCCGTGCCGGCCACCGCGTCGGTCATGTCGGTCTGGGTCGCGGCGGCGACACCGGCGACACCGAGCGCGACCGAGGAGAGGAACCCGCCGAGCGCTCCGCACCAGGTGATGGAGCGCAGCGAGGTGGTCCTGGGGAGGTAGCGGGTGTAGTCGGCGGGCATCGGCACGTACGAGAAGGGGCCGGACAGCATCACGACGAAGGCGAGGGACCAGCCGGCCGCGCCCGGCCCGGTCGCGGGCGCGGTGGTGTCGGCGCCGGGCAGGACGAAGACGAGCAGCGCCCCGAAGCCCGCGGCCAGGGCGTACGCCATCCAGCGCTCGGCGAACTGCACGGTGGCGTGACCCCACATCGCGACCGCGAAGGTCAGGGTGATGGTGACCAGGAGCGCGAGGGCGCGGGCGGTGTCGCCTCCCTGCCAGCCGATCTCGGCGAAGAAGACCTCGAGGGCGAGGGTGCCGACGACCGTGTTGACGATGGTGTAGCCGATACTGACGACCCAGTTGAGCACTCCGGCGGGCCAGTTGCCGCGCGTGCCGAAGGCGGCGCGGGAGATCACCAGGGTGGCCGTTCCGGTACGGATGCCGCTGAGGCCGGCGGCGCTGATGACGAAGAAGGTCAGGCCGCCGACGACCACGACGGCGGTCGCCTGCCAGAAGGACAGGCCGAAGGCGACCGCGAGCGCCCCGTTGATGACGTAGGTGAAGGTCAGGTTCGAGCCGAACCAGAGCCAGAAGAGGTCCTTCGCGCTGCCGTGCCGCTCTTCCTCCGGGATGCGGTCGATGCCGTGGGTCTCGACCCGGAACACCTCGTCGCTCTGCCGCTGCTCCGCCATGTGCATCGCCATGCCACTCCCACCAGACCTTGAATGCCGTTCTAAGAGTTAGAATGGCATTCAAGATGCGGTGCCGCTCCCCCACCCGTCAAGACCCCGCAGCAAATCCGCGGCTAAGGTCGTGACATCGGGTACGAATGGTGGAAGCGGTGGAGGGGAAACGGTGGCGGGAGCGGCGCGACGGCGTGACGGGCACATCGCCCAGGAACGGATGCTCGAGGAGGCCATGGCGGTCATCGCCGAGCAGGGCCTCGCCGCACTCACCATGTCCGCGCTCGCCGAGCGGCTGGACACCAGCGGCGGCCACATCCTGTACTACTTCGGCAGCAAGGACCGGCTGCTGCTGGAGGCGCTGCGCTGGAGCGAGACCGACCTCGCCGGGGAGCGCCGGCTCCTGCTGGGCCGCCGGACGACGGCGGAGCGCAAGCTCGACCAGTTCCTGGAGCTGTATCTGCCGCGCGGCCCTCGCGATCCCCGCTGGATGCTGTGGATCGAGCTCTGGGCCCGTACGCCCGCGAACGAGGACCTGCGCCAGGCCCAGGAGGAGATGGACCGGGGCTGGCAGCAGGATCTGGAGGCGCTGCTCGCCAGGGGCGTGGCCCGCTCCCGCTTCGCGCCGATGGACATACCTGCGCACGCCTCACAGCTGCTGGCGCTGCTGGACGGGCTGAGCACGCGGGTCGTACTGGGCCAGCGCGGCAGCGACCGCCGCCGGGCCCTGACGGCGGCGAGATCAGCCGCGAGCCTGCTGATCCCCCGGCCCGGCCGGTAGCTCAGCCCGCGGCTCGTCCGGCAGCTCAGTACCCGGCCGGGCGCACCAGTCCCGTGTCGTACGCGAAGACCGCGGCCTGGGTCCGGTCGCGCAGGCCGAGCTTGACCAGGATCCGGCTCACGTGGGTCTTCACCGTCTGCTCCGCCACCACCAGCCGTCCGGCGATCTCCGCGTTCGACAGGCCCTGCGCGATCAGCGACAGCACCTCGGTCTCGCGTTCCGTCAGGTCACCGACGCGGTCCTTGAGCGGGGCCCGGGGGGCGTCGGTCAGCCGGGAGAACTCGGCTATCAGCCGCTTGGTGATGGTGGGTGCCAGCAGGGCGTCGCCGGCCGCCACCACCCGTACCGCCTGGGCGAGTTCGGCGGCGGAGGCGTCCTTGAGCAGGAACCCGGAGGCGCCGGCGCGCAGCGCCTCGTACACGTACTCGTCGAGGTCGAAGGTGGTCAGGACCAGGACCTTGACGGTGGCGCCGGGCGGTTCGGTGATGCGACGGGTCGCGTCGATGCCGCCCAGGCCGGGCATCCGGATGTCCATCAGGACGACGTCCGGGGTGAGTTCGGCAACCTTCGCGACGGCGTCGAGGCCGTCCACGGCCTGGCCGACGACCTCGATGCCGGGTTCGGCGTTGAGCAGCACCGTGAAGCCCTGCCGGACCATCATCTGGTCGTCGGCTATCAGCACGCGGATGGTCATGGACTGCCCTCCAGGGGAAGCGTCGCCAGTACTTCGTAACCGCCGCCGGGTACCGGCCCGTTGGCGAACTCACCGCCCAGCATGGCGGTGCGTTCACGCATGCCGAGCAGGCCGTGGCCGGCACCCCGCGGGGGCTCGGCCGGCCCGTCCTGCGCGGAGTTGGTGATCCGGACGGTGAGAGAGGCCGCGTGGTACCCGATCTCCACCCGCGCCCGCGCCCCGGGCGCGTGCCGCATCACGTTGCTGAGGGCCTCCTGCACGATGCGGAACGCCGAGAGCTCGACGCCGGGCGGCAGCGCCCGCGCCTCTCCGGTGATCCGGGTGGCGACCGTGAGCCCCGCGCCGCGCACATTGGCCACCAGTTCGTCCAGCCGGTCGAGCGTGGGCTGCGGGGCGTGCCGGACGGCCTGCGACAGGGCGTCCTCGGAACGCAGTACGCCCAGCACCCGGCGCAGTTCGGTGAGCGCGCCGACGGCGTTCTCCCGTATGCCCGCGAGGTTCTCCCGCAGCTCGTCGGACGGGTTTTCGACCAGGTGCGGGGCGACCTGGGCCTGGATGGAGATGACCGACATGTGGTGGGCGACGACGTCGTGCAGCTCGCGCGCGATCCGGTTTCGCTCCTCCAGGAGCGTGCGCCGGGCCCGTTCCCCGGCGGTCATCTCTTCCTGTACGACCAGCTCCGTGCGGGCCACCTGGCGACCGCGCAGCGCGCCGCCGACCACCACCGCGGCGGTGAGAATCCCGGCGGCGCGGCCGACGCCGGTGAAGGGGCCGGGGGAAATGAGCGTGCTGCAGACCAGACCCGCCAGGAGGCTGATCGTCAGGGCCTCGACCGCGACGCGGGGGCGGACCCGCAACGCCAGCATGAACAGGACGCCGGCCTGCGCGGCGATCCCGGAGCCGGTCCAGGGGAACATCGGGTCCCAGTGGAACTGCGAGCCCGGGAGCCCAGCGGCGGCCGCCGGAGGGCCGGTCCAGGGGAGAGACTCGTCCCGGGCGAACTGCGAGCCCGAGAGCCACGCGACGACGACCATGGCGATCGTCACCACCCACCACGCCGGAAGCGGCCGGAACGCCGCGACGACGAGCGCCACCGACTGGGCCCCGCCGAGCCACAGCGCGTACCTGGTGCCCAGTCCGTGGCCCCAGTCGGAGGCGAGATCGTTCACGTTGACCACGGCGAGGAGTGCCGCGCCGAGGAACAACAGCAGCACGAAGGCCGGCTGCCACATCAACCAGCCGGGACGTCCGCTGCGCGGCAGCGGGGCGGCGGCGCCCGTCCACAGGTCCTCGCGCAGGTTGCGCGGCACGGCCCGCACCGCCCGCACCAGCCGCCACTCCCCCATACTCTCCCCCTTCACAAGATCCACCCTAGGCACGCCGCACCGCCGCGTCGCGGGCGGGACGGCTCTCGCGGACGACCCGGCTGATCTTTCGCGGCCTCAGCCGGCCGTGTTCGTACGCATGGAACGCGGACCAGCACACCCCCAACGCCACCACGAACACGGGCAGCCAGGCCAGCCGGGCGAACACCCAGCCCGCGCCGTCGGGCACGGTGTGCAGGCCTTGCAGGGGCCCGCCTGCGAGTAGTCCCACGGCGGTGACGGCCATCATCGCGGTCTGGTGCCAGAGGAAGACGGTCATCGCGGAGAGGTTGACCAGCGCCACCGCCGCCCAGGCGGCGGGCCGCGCGAGCGCCCGGCGCAGCGGGCCGAGCAGCAGCAGCGCCGCTCCGCACTGGGCGAGACCGAAGGTGACGGCGGCGAGGGTGGGCGGGTTGAGGTTGGAGACACCGGCGCCCGGCACCCCGACCATGGACGCCGGGTAGCCAGCGAAGAGGACCAGGAGAGCGGTGGCGACCGTTCCCCCGCCGAGCAGCACCCAGCCGGCCGTACCGCCGCGCAGGTCGCCCCGGGCCCACGCGGCTCCCAGGCAGTACGGGACCAGCCAACCGGCCGCCACGTTGATCCAGCCGGGCCAGCCGGGCCCGTCGAGACCGAACCGGACCAGGTCGACGTGGAGTACGACGGCGAGCGGCCACAGCGGATGCAGCTTCGCCACCAGTGGGGTCGCCGCCGTCAGCGCGGCGAAGACCAGCAGGAACCAGAGCGGCGACAGCACCAGCTTCAGCAGCGCGCGTACGGTCTCCAGGCCCGTCCCGGACACACACAGCGCGCCCGCGGCCACGGCCCACACCACCAGCACGGCGGCGACCGGCCGGCTCAGCCGGGCCGTCCGGGCGCCGAGCCACTGCCCGTACGTCGCGCCCCGGGCGCGGTCGGCGGCGTAACTCTGCGCACCCACCAGCCCGCCCACCAGGAAGAAGACCGCCAGGGTCTGGAACATCCAGGAAACGGGAGCGAGTTGGGGCATGTACAACAGCGGGCTGGCGGCGCGCACCGTGCCGCTGTCGGAGACCAGGGCTGTCACCAGCCAGTGGCCGAGCACCACACCGAGGATGGCGAGGGCGCGAAGCGCGTCGACGGCACGGTCACGGCCGGGCGGAGTCGCCGAGTCGATCCGACGGACGAGCTCACGCATGACGGTCCTCCTGGGAAGGGGCCCCGCCCGAGACGATCCGGGCGATGTTCTCCAGGGACAAGGAGCCCGGCTTCAGGTAGTCGCTGTGACCGCCGTCGCCCGCCGCGAAGAGCCGGGCGCCGAACTCCCGCGACACCGGGTCGCACCCCAGCCCCAGGGTCACGAAGGGGAGTTGGAGCTGAGTCTTCGGCACACCGGAAATCCAGTCGGCGGTTCCCCGGCCGGCCCAGACGGTGGCCCGGGTGCGCAACGCGGCCGCGTCGGCGGCGCCGGTGCCGGGGCTGCCGTACAGGACGATGTCGGCGACTTCGAGGCCGGAGGCGGCCCGGCCGCAGACCACGGAGCCGTAGGAGTGGCAGAGGAGGGAGGTACGGGCGGCGGGCCTGGCCGCGCGCAGTTCCGCCACGAACCGGCGCAGGGCAGGGGCGGCGTCGTCCGCGCGGCCGGGCGTCAGCACCTCCGGACTCACCGTGCCCGGGGTCCTGTACCCGAGCCAGGCCACGACGGCGGACCGGCCGCCCAGTTGTCGCTGGAGCGCCGTCGCGCCGGCCCGCAGGCGGCCGTACCGGTCGAGGCTGGTGTCCGAGCCCGGAACGAGCACGGCGATCCTCCGGGCCTTGGACAGGTCGCCGAAGACCTCGGCGGTGCGGCCGCCGTCGCGGCCGTCGAAGGAGAGGAACCGGCGCGCCGGGTCCGCCATGGCGCGCAGGGCGGCTGCCCGCCGGTGATCACCGTGACCGGCAGCCGTCCGTCCGGCGGCTAGAACTGCGTCCCGCGTGGCGGCGTACCGCTCGGCGAGGGCAGCGGGGGTCGCGGTCCCGAGCGGGACCACGGCGGCCGGCGCGGGAGCCGGGACGGCCGACGGGCGGGCGGCGGCCGACACCGGCACGGCCACCGAGGCGATGACGAGCACGGCGAGCAGGGTGCGGCGCGGGCGGCTGCTGCGGGGGCGGGACGCCATGGAGGGTGGTCCTTCCGTACCGGATCTCTTGCGTGCTTCCGGTACGGAAGTTACGGATCGCGCCTCGTGGTCGGCGTCCCGCCGGGGAGGGCACCCTGCGCGTAGCTCTCAAGTACTACGGGTACGGCCTGCGGTGCCGTCAGTGCGCGTTCTCGGTCGGGCGCAGATCCTTGGGGATCTTCGCCCAGGTGAGCGCGGCCGCCGCGAGCGGGAGTACAGCGGCGAGCAGGAAGGTCGGCGTCATGCCCGCGGTGAAGGCCGTGGAGACCTTGTCCAGCAGTGCGGCCCCGGACGGGCCGCCGATGTGGCCGGCCACGTGCGCGGCCTCGCCCACGGAGTCGCGGACGGCCGCCGTCGTCGCACCGTCCAGGCCGAGTGCGGGCAACTGGGCCCGGTACAGGGCAGATGCCATACTGCCCAGGATCGCGACGCCCATGGCCGCGCCGAGTTCGTAGCACGTCTCCTCGATGGCGGCGGCGCCGCTGACGTCGCGCGCCGGGGCCGAGGCCATGAGGGTCACCGAGGCGACTGTGGTGGCGATGCCCACTCCACAGCCGAGTACGGCCAGCGCGAAGGCGATCGACGGGTAGCCGAGGTGGCCGGTCCGCTGGAACACCCAGGGCAGCGCGAGACCCGCGGTCATCACCAGCAGCCCGCCGCCGAGCACGTGGCGGATCGGGAGCCGGTGCATCAGGGCAGGGGTCACCAGGGAGGTGACGACGAGTCCGAGCGGCGCGGGGAGCAGCCGGATGCCGGCCTCCAGCGGCGTGTAGCCCTGGCCGTACTGGAACCGCTGGGTGATCAGGAACAGCGCCGAACCGAGCGCGATCATCCCGAGGAAGATCGCGGCGGCGGCGATGCTGAACGACCGGTTCGCGAACAGGCGTACCCGCAGCAGCGGCTGCGGAAGCCTCAGCTGGCGGCGTACGAACACGGTCAGCGCGACCGCGGCCAGAATCAGCAGCGCCCAGGCGACGGGGTCGGCCGGGCCGCCCTTGCCGAGCTGCTTGATGCCGCCCGCGAGGGCGAGCATGCCGACGACCGACTGTCCGACGCCCCACCAGTCCCAGCGCCCCTCCCGCGGCTGACGCGATTCGGGCAGCAGCCACAGGCCGAACGCGATGACGGCCAGCGCGACCGGCACGTTGAGCAGGAACGCGGACTGCCAGCCGTTCTTCTCGACGAGCAGTCCGCCCACCACCGGGCCGAGCGCCATGCCGCCTCCGAAGACGGCGGCCCAGACGGCGTAGGCGAAGGCACGCTCGCGGGCGTCGGTGAAGACGTCCCGCAGGATCGACAGGGTCGAGGGCATGATCGCCGCGCCGCCGACACCGAGCAGCGCGCGGGCGGCGATGACCTGCCACGGCGCGGTCGCGAACACGGCGATCAGCGAGGCGAGCGAGAAGACGCCGAAGCCCATGAGCAGCATGCGCTTGCGGCCCCAGCGGTCGCCGAGCGCGCCCGCGGTGACCAGCACGCCGGACAGCGCGAGCGCGTACACGTCGATGATCCACAACTGCTGCACGGAGCTGGGCTGGAGATCGGCGACGAGGGAAGGGAAGGCGACGTTGAGGATCGTGGTGTCCATCGCGATCAGCAGGAGGCTGCCGGAGAGGATCGTGAGGACGGCCCAGCGCCGGGGATCGAGCTGAGCCCGGGTGTCTTGCCGGGCGGGAGCGGGGTGCATTGGGTTCCTGTTCGGGTCATTCGGGTCGGGCCGGAGGGCACCTGGTGACACCTTGCGGTCTCGCATGAGACATCAGTGTCTCAAATAAGACTGCAATGCGCACGCCCCTATCGCCAGCGCGTCCTTATGCCCCATTTCTATTGATTTACGTCGCCGCCGCGCCCCGTAGCCCCCATAGCGCGTCGAGCAGGCCGCGCACGGCGGGCCGGCCCGGCGACACCTCCCTGACCGCCGAGAGAACGGCCCTCACCGGCTCCGGATTGCGAACCCGGCGCACCGGCGGTCCGGTGCGGATGCGGATCGATCTTGTCGGCATAGATCGTTTGCGCGCGGGGCAGGCTGGTAGCGCAATTCAACTAATGAGCATGACAAATCAGCCGCTCGCAGGCCGGGGGACCCGCGCGCCCGCAACAAGGAGCACCCGAGTGCCGCAGGACGTCCGGTTCGACCTCCCCTTCACCACCCCGGTAAGCGCGCACCTGGAGTACGCGAGGGAACAACATCTGCGGTGGGTCCGGGACATGGGACTCGTGAGGAGCCGGGCCGGCTTCGAGGAGTACGAGTCCTGGGACCTGCCGCAGGCCGCGATACGCACCTACCCGCACGCGTCGGCCCAGGACATGGTCGTCCTGATGAACTGGTTCTCGCTGGCCTTCCTCTTCGACGACCAGTTCGACGCGGCGAGTCCCGACCGCGCCGACCGAATAACCGAGGTGGCCAGGGAACTCATCGTCACTCCCCTGCGCCCCGCCGGAACACGACCACGCGTCGTCTGCCCGATCACGCTCGCCTGGGCCCAGGTCTGGGAACAGCTCTCCGACGGCATGTCCCTGACCTGGTGCACGCGCTTCGCCGCCTCCTGGGGGCGCTTCCTCGCCGCGCACGCCGAGGAGGTCGACCTGGCCGCCCGCGGCACCCTGCTGGGCGTCGGGCCCTACACCGCCTTCCGCAGGCGCACGGTGGGCATCCACCACAGCATCGACGCGGGTGAGCGCAGCCGCCGGTTCGAAGTCCCCGCACAGGCACAGGCACACCCGGTCATGGAGGCGTTGCGGGACGCCGCGGCGGACACCATCGGCTTCATGAACGACATCCACTCCTTCGAGCGCGAGAAGCGCCGGGGCGACGGCCACAACCTGATCACCGTGCTGCACCGCGAGTGCGGCTACTCCTGGGAGAAGGCCGCCACGGAGGCGTTCCGGATGACCAGCCGGAGACTCGACGAGTACGTGGGGCTGGAGGCGCGGGTGCCCGGCATGTGCGACGAGCTCCGCCTCACGGACGACGAACGCGACCGGGTATGGATGGGCGTGGAAGCCATCCGGCACTGGATCAGCGGCAACTACGAATGGGCGCTGACCACGGGCCGTTACGCCGCAGCCAAGGAAGGACCCGCGGCCGCCGCCGAGCTGGAGGGCCGCGGCTCCCTGGACGACCTGCTCACGGTCTGACGCGCAGCTGCCGGCCGAACCCCGCCCCTCGGGTCCGGCCGGTCCGCGGAGCGGTCAGGCCCCGGCGCCCTGCGGTGCGAACTCGACGGGGATGTGGTCCAGCCGGGACTCCCACGTCGAGGCGGTGGAGGTCAGCTCCTCGGCCGGGGCGGCCAGCCGCAGCCCGGGCAGCCGGTGCAGCAGTACGTCGACGGCCGTCTCGATGATGGCCTGCCCGATGTTCTGGCCCGGGCACTCGTGCGGGCCGCTGCTGAACGCGAGATGCGCCTGGTTCCCCTGGATGGACACGCCCGCGTCGGGCCGGATCTCCGGGTCCAGGTTCCCGGCCGTCAGGCCGAGTACGAGCAGGTCACCGGCCCTGATGCGCTGGCCGCCGAGCTCCAGGTCGGCCGTCGCGAACCGCCCCGGGCACACGGCCAGCGGCGGGGTGTTCCACATGACTTCCTCCACCACCGCCGAGATGTTCAGCTGTCCGCTCACCAGGCCGGACAGGTGGGAGCGATGGGTGAGGACCAGTTGCAGGACCCGGGCCAGGAGGTTGCTGGTCGTGATGTGCGCGGTGATCAGCACCAGGCGCAGGTGGCTGAGGATCTCCTCGTCATCCAGTCCTGCCCGGTGCTCGAGCAGCCCGGTGGTGAAGTCGGATCCCGGCTCGTCGCGCTTGCGCTCGGCGAGTTCCGCGAGGACCTGCATGATGACGTCGTTGTGGTGGAGGGCGTCCTCGCCGCCCTTGATGACCTGCGCGCAGGACGTGGCCAGTCGCCGGCCCTCCCCCTCCGCGAGGCCGAAGAGCCGCGTCAGTACGAGCATCGGCAGGTACTCGGCGTACTCCGCCACCAGATCGGCCCGCCCCGCGCCGGCGAACGCGTCGATCTGCTTGTTCGCGAAGTGCGTGACGTGACGGCGGATGCCACGCCCGGCCAGGGCTTGCAGATTGTCGGTGACCGCCCCGCGCAGCCGGCGGTGCGGCTCCCCGTCCTGGGAGACGCAGTCGGGACGCCAGCCCACCATCTGGATGAGGGGCGAGGTGGGCTCGATCCGGCCTTCCTCCCAGTCACGCCAGATCCGTGAGTCACGGCTGAACTGGCGCGGGTTGTCCAGCACGCGCCGGTTCTCCCGGTAGCCGAGCACGAGCCACGCGGGCACGTCGCCTTCGAGCAGTACGGGCGCCACCGCGCCGTACTGCTCACGCAGCCCGGCGTAGATGCCGAGGGGGTCGGTGGACGCCTCGGGCCCGTAGAGCCGCGTGATCCCGCCGGATGCGGCGGAGCGTACGGGGCAGCCGGCCGGCGGGTTCTCCGGCGGTGTGCCGGCGTACGGACCGGGTGAGGACGGGGAGTTCATCGGGGCTCCAGAGCGGCGGCAGAGCGTTCCTTGAGATGACGTATCAGCGCGATGAGCACGTCACGACTCGATCCCCGGTCGCGCGCGTCGCACGCGACGACCGGTGTGCGGTCGGAGATGTCCAGGGCGTCCCTGATCTCCGCGATGGGATGGTCCTTGGAGTCGGGGAAGACGTTGAGGGCGATGACGAAGGGGACATCGAGCCGCTCCATCTCCTCGATGGCGCGGAAGCTGGACTCCAGCCGGCGGGTGTCCACCAGGACGACCGCGCCGAGTGCTCCCTTGAACAGGCCGTTCCACAGGAACCAGAAGCGTTCCTGGCCGGGCGTGCCGAAGAGGTAGAGCACGAGCTGCTCACTGAGGCCGATCCGGCCGAAATCGAGGCTGACCGTGGTCTTCTCCTTGTCCGCCACGCCGACGAGGTCGTCGACGCCGACGGTGGCCTGGGTGAGGGTCTCCTCGGTGGTGAGCGGCTTGATGTCGCTCACCGAGCGCACCATGGTGGTTTTGCCGGTGCCGAAGCCGCCTGCGATCATCACTTTGACCGAACGGCTTTCGGCAGGCAGTGATCCGGACGACTGGGGCCAGTCCGGGCGGTCAAAGCCTTTGTAGTCCACTGAGTACCTCCTCGAGGAGCGCGAAGTCCGGCCCGTGGCCGGCGGAAGCCGGGATGGGGTCACGGGCTTCCACCCGGCCTGCTTCCAGCAGGTCGGCCACCAGCACCGCGAGAATGTTGAAGGGCAGTCCGAGATGGGCGCCGAGTTCGGCGACCGACAGCGGATCGCGGCACCACCGGACGATCTGCTCGTGCTCGTGCTGCATGCCCGCCACGGGTGCGGAGCAGGACACGATGAGGGTCGCCACGTCCAGGCCGAGGGCGGCCCCGCCCGGTCCGCTGCGACCGCCGGTGAGGACGTAGTAGCGCTCGAGACCGGACGGGTCCGTGGGCCGGTGAGGATCACTCATTCAGAGTGCTCCTCCAGCCGCGGTGTGGTTCCGAGGAGTTCGCCCATCCTCCGGGCGAGGTCCCTCATCTGATGGCCGAGCAGGCCCTGGTCGAGGCCCTCCTTGGCGAGGACTCCGAGGTACGTCTCCACCCCCGCCCGCACCACGAAGAGGTGCCCGCCGTCCACTTCGATCATCGCCAGGCGCAACTGCCCGCTGTACTTGGGGAACTGCGCGGCGACGGGCTGCGCGAGCGCCTGGAGGCCCGCGACGACGGCGGCGAAGCGGTCGACGTCGTCGGGGTCGTCGGCGCCGTAGGAGGTGATGGCCTTGCCGTCGCTGGACGCCACGAGGGCGAAGCGGATTTCCTGGATGCTCTCCGTCAGGTCGCGGAGCGCCCAGCTCACGTCGGTGTGCTGCTGCGTCATGGGCCTAGTCGCTCTCTTCGGTACGGGGCTTCTCTTCGGTGTCACGTCCGGCTGTGGTGGCGAACGCGGCCAGGCCGGAGAAGGACGAATCCGGCGGCACGGCCGCGGCGTCGGTGACGGCCGGGGAGACGGCCGCGGGCGCCGCTGTCCTCTCCGGTTCGCCGCGCCGGCTCCTGCGCCGGGGCAGGCCGCCCGGGGTCGTTTCGCTGCCGCCGCCGGGGCCGGTGCCGGCAGCGGGGCGGGGTCCGTCGGACGGTGCCGCCGGAGCGAGGGCGCGCTCGCCGCCCGGCGCCGGTATCGCGACCGATCCGGTCGGGCTGTCGGCCAACGGGCTTGCGGGCAGGGGGCTGAAGTACTTGTGGGGAACGATCACGACCACGGAGGTGCCGAGCCAGGGCGAGTCCGCGAAGGTCACCCGGATCCCGTACTTGCGGGTGAGCTTCCCCACCACACGCAGGCCCAGGTTCGCGTCCTCCGACAGACCGCCCAGACCGGGGCCGGCCGCGATGCCTTCCAGTGACTCCAGGGCCTGGCGCTTCTTCTCCTCGTTCAGTCCCTTTCCGGCGTCCTGGATCTCGATACCGACGCCGTTGGGCACCTCCTTGCCGGACACGACCACCGGCTCGGTGGGCGGGGAGTACCGCGTCGCGTTGTCCAGGAGGTGGGCGAAGACGAGCGTGAGGTGGTCCACAAGACCGCCGTCCAGGCCCAGTTCGGGGAGGTGACGCACCTGTACGCGGTCGAAGTCCTTGATGCGTCCGACACCGCCGCGGACCACGCTGAGCAGACGCTGCGGCTCCTGCCACTGGCGCCCGGGGCGGTCGGAGCCGCCGAGGACGCCGATGCTCGCGGCCAGACAGTCGGCGGGGCCGATCTCCTGGTCGAGGTCCATGAGGCCCTGGGCGACTGCCGGCAGGCGGCCGTGTTCGCCCTGCATCTCGTGGAGCCTGCCGCGCAGCTTGCTGGTGAGGACGTGGATGCGGCTGCCGATGCTGATGACGGCCTGTTCCGCCGAGGTACTCCGGTTGAACTCCTCCTCGACGGCGATCAGCGCGGTCCGCAGGACCTTGCGCATTTCACGCCTGAACTCCGGTGACACGTCCGGGTCCTGGGCGAGGGGCGCGAGTACGTCGTCGATCGATTCGCCGTCGCGCAGCCGCTTCAGGGCGTCGGGGAGGAACTCGTCCCCGAGGCGGGCGACGAGCGCCCGCTGGTACTCGAGCCGCGACTGCCAGGCCCGGGTCTCGTCGGCGAGCCGCGCCTCCTGGGCGGAGCGCTCGGCGGCCCGCTGCCCCTCCAGGGTGACCATGTGCTGCTGCCACTCCTGGGAGTGCTGCGCCTGCCTGGCCAGGAAGTCGGCGGCGGAGTGGCGCAGCCTCAGCTGGGACCGGATCAGGAGCCGGACACACACGGCGGTCGCGGCGGTCGCCGCAAGCCCCGCCATGCCGCCGGGTATTCGGGCGTCATCGGGTGCTGCGGCCACGGCGACGACGGAGGCGACGCCTAATCCGAGCGGCAGCAGCCACCAGATGTGCCAGGCGGCCGGGGCCCGGGCCGCCTGCGGCGTAGTGGCAAGTTCCATCTGCATCCTCAAACCAACGCGATCGAACGGGGGAAGGTAAGGGGCGCCCTCGTCGCGCGGCTGGTGCCTGGTGTGGCGGCACTCGCCGGACCACGGGGATGGTCCGCCTCGCGACAGGCGCGGCTGCGCAGCAGGCACAACATGGTCAAGGTCAGGTCAACTGGCAGCGCTGCAAGGGAGCTTAGCCGGTCCACGACAGAAGTGATCAACCGCCTTCCGCAACGGTGGATGCCTCGCGGATCACGGGCGCGCACGACGGGCAGTACGGGCGGCGTGGGGTCCGGGGCCGGGCCGTGGGTCAGACGCGCTCGGGGTCCGCGCTGGTCGGCGGCGCGTACGGTGCCGGGTCGCGGCGGCGCGTCCGTCGGGCGGTCAGGACGCCTGCGGTGAACAGCGCCGGCAGCGGTGCGAGCAGCGCCGTGTTCACACCATGCGAGGCTCCGGTCAGCAGGCCGAAGTTCGCGCAGGCCAGGACGGTCAGCGCGGCGAGGCCGGCGCAGGCCAGGAGCGGCGCGGCGGTCACGCGCCAGGCGGGCATGGCGCGGCGGTCCCGGCGGAAGAAGCCGTATACGGCGAGGGCGGCCAGCGCCTGCACGAGCATCACGCCGAGGATGCCGGAGCCGCTGGCCCACAGGAAGGTGACGGTGTACGGGTCCACTCCGCCGATCACGGTCGCGAAGACCACCACGAATGCGACGGCCGACTGGACGGCGACCGCCACGGCGGGCGACCTCGTGCGCGCGCTCACCGTGCCCAGGCGGCGCGGCAGGAGGCCCTCGCGGCCGAGGGCGTAGAGGTAGCGGGCGGCGCCGTTGTGGAAGGCGAGGGTGGCGGCGAAGGCGCTGGTGGCGACGAGGACGTGCATGGCGTCGGCGGCCCAGGCACCGGCATACCGTCCGGCGGCGTTGAGCACCATGCCGGCGCCGTCCTCGCCCCGGGCCACCGCCTGGGCCCGGTCGGCGCCGTAGGCGTTGATGACCATCCAGACGGTGAAGGTGTAGAAGAGCGCGAGGAAGCCGACGGCGAAGCAGGTGGCGCGCGGCACCGTCCGTTCCGGGCGCCGGGCCTCCTCTGCGTAGACGGCCGTCGCCTCGAACCCGACGAAAGCGCCGATGGCGAGCACGAACACACCGCCGACGCCGGTCCCGCCCAGCTGCGCGGGCGAGAACGCGCCGAGGTCGAGACCTCGCGGTCCGCCGCCGTGCGCCAGGACTCCGGCCTCGAACGCGAGCAGCACCAGCACTTCGAGTACGAGTGCCGCGCCGAGCACCTTGGCGCTGAGCGTGACTCTCAGGTAGCCGAGTAGGCCGATCGCGAAGAGCCCCGCGACCGCCCAGGCCCACCAGGCGACGCGCAGGCCCGTCAGGTCCCGGAGGCCCGACTCGGCGAACCATCCGAAGGCGGCGAGCAGGCCCACCTCGATCGCGTTGTAGGAGAAGACGGCGACGTACGCCGAGCCCGCCCCCACTGGACGGCCGAGTCCGCGCCGGATGTACGCGTAGAAGGCACCGGCGTCGCGTACGTACCGGCTCATGGCGGTGAAACCCGCGGCGAACACCACGAGGAGCAGGCCCGAGACGAGGTAGCAGAGCGGCGCCGCCCGTCCCGCCATGCCGATGGCGAGCGGAGCCACACCCGCCGTCACGGTCAGCGGAGCGGCGGCGGCCACGACGAAGAAGACCAGGTCGCCCGTCCCTACGGCACCGTCGTGCAGGGCGCCGCAAGGATCCGGGGAGCGGGGAGGTGCGGGGAGCGGTGCGGGCACGCCGCACACTCTGGCAGGAGCGGGCGACGACTGGCGCGGCTTGAACGAGTGCGGCATAGAATGACCGAATGATCTTCATTGTTGTCAAGTTTCCGGTGAAGCCGGAGTACGCCGACGCGTGGCCGAAGCACGTCGAGGCCTTCACCGAGGCCACCAGGGACGAGCCGGGCAACCTGTGGTTCGAGTGGTCGCGCAGCGTCGAGGACCCGAACACGTATGTGCTGGTGGAGGCGTTCCGGGACGACGCGGCCGCGGCGCATGTCAACTCCGGTCATTTCCGGGCCGCGTTGGAGACGATGCGTCCCCTGGTCAGCCGTACGCCCGACATCGTCAGCACGACCATCGAGGGCGCCGACGGGTGGAACGCGATGGGTGAACTCGAGATCGACTAAGCAGGGAGTGTGCTCCATGTCTGAGATCCTCTTCGTCGTGACCGGCGCCGATCACTGGACGCTGGCCGACGGGACACGCCACCCCACCGGCTTCTGGGCCGAGGAGGTCGTCGCCCCCTACGAGGTGTTCACCGGCGCGGGCCACGAGGTCGTGGTGGCCACGCCGGGCGGCGTCGTGCCGACCGTGGACAAGGCCAGCCTGGCGCCCGAGGTCAACGGCGGCCCCGAGGGCGCCGACCGGATCGTGCGGGCCCTCGCGTCCTTCACCGGGCTCCAGCAGCCGCTGGAGCTGGAGGGGGTGGATCAGGCCGACTACGACGCCGTCTTCTACCCCGGCGGACACGGGCCGATGGAGGACCTGGCGGTCGACCCCGTATCCGGCCGGGTGCTGACCGAGACGCTCGCCTCGGGCAAGCCGCTGGGCGTCGTGTGCCACGCGCCCGCCGCGCTGCTGGCGGCGCGAAACCCCGACGGCAGCTCACCGTTCGCGGGCTACCGGCTGACCGGCTTCACCAACGCCGAGGAGACCCGGGCCGGTCTCGCGGACAAGGCGAAGTGGCTGCTCCAGGACCGCCTCGTGGAGCTCGGCGCCGACTTCCGCGAGCGTGAGCCCTGGACGCCGCACCTCGTCGTCGACCGCAATCTCCACACCGGCCAGAACCCGGCGTCGTCCGGCCCGCTGGCCGAGGAGATGCTCAAGTCCTTGCGCGGATAGCCGGTCACGCCAGCTGGCGCCGCACCAGTTCACTCAGCCGGCCGCCCGGGTCGGCCAGCAGCTGGGCGGGCGGCCCCTGTTCGACGACCCTGCCGTCCGCCATGACGACGACCCGGTCGGCGTCCATGACGGTGGACAGCCGGTGGGCGATCACCAGCCGGCCGGCGCTCAGCCGGCGCGTGCTCTCCATGACGATGCGCTGGGTCTCGTTGTCCAGCGCGCTGGTGGCCTCGTCGAAGAAGAGGATGCGCGGGCGGCGTACCAGCGCCTGAGCGATCATGAGGCGCTGCCGCTGCCCGCCGGAGATGGCGCCGCCGCCGGAGATCATGGTGTGCAGCCCCATCGGCATGCGCCTGATGTCCTCGGCCAGGCCTGCCATCTCGGCGGCCTCCCACACCTCTTCCTGGGTGAAGACCTCGGCGCCGCTGATGCAGTCCAGGATCGATCCGGTGAGTGGCTGCGCGTTCTGGAGTACGACGCCGCACTGGCGGCGTACAGCCGCCTGGTCGAGCGCCGCGAGGTCCTGGCCGTCGTACAGCACACTGCCCGAGACCGGCTTGTCGAAGCCGATGAGCAGCCGCAGCAGGGTGGACTTGCCGCAGCCGCTGGGGCCGACGACCGCCACGAACTCGCCCGGCCGTACTGCCAGAGACACGTCGTCGAGGACCAGCGGCCCGTCGTCGGTGTAGCGGAACGACAGCTTCCGGGCTTCGACACCGCCCGAGAGCGTGCCGGGCTGGGAACTGGCGCCGCGAACCTCCGGAGCCTCGTCCAGTACCGGCTTGATCTGCTCGAACATCGGCAGCACGGCGGCGACCGAGATGAGCGCGCCGGTGAGCTGGGTGACCGACGTCAGCAGCATGGTGACAGCCGTGCTGAAGGTCAGGAACGCGCCGGCCGACATGCTGCCGCGGGCCGGCCCCGCAAGCAGCATGAACATGATGAGCGAACAGAGCGGCAGATAGACGGCGTCCAGGACCGTGGTGAGGTTCCTGATACGGCCCGCACGCTGCTGGAGTTCGCGGGAGCGGGCGAACTCGCGGGCCCAGGCGGCGTAAGCGAAACTCTCGGCGGCCGCGACCCGCAGTTTGGGCAGCCCCCGAAGAGTCTGGAACGCCTGGTTGTTGAGCTTGTTGCCGAGCTCGACCAGCCGCCGCTGCCAGCGCACCTGCCACAGGCCCATCCCGAGGAACACCGCACCGATGGCCACCAGCATGGCGATCGCCGCCAGGGCCAGCGGCACGCTGAACCAGAACAGCAGCACGACGTTCATCGCGCCCACCGTGCTCGCCTGTACGGCCACCGGCCCGAGCCCGGACAGCACCCTGCGGATGGCGCTGATGCCCATCGCGGCGCTCGCGAGCTCCCCGGTCGACCGCTCGGTGAAGAACTTCGTCGGCAACCGCAGGAGCCGGTCCCAGACGGCCGGCTGGAGAGTGGCCTCGATGCGGCCTTCCATCCGCAGGATGGTGAGGTTCTGGAGCAGCATGAACGACGCGGTGACGATGCTGGTGATCATGACGGCCACGGAGACCTGGACGATGAGGCCGCTCTCGGCGTTCGGTACGTACACGCCCAGCACCTGGCCGGTCGCGACCGGTACCAGGGCGCCGAGGCCGACCGTCACCAGACCGCTGAGGAGCAGATTCCGCAGGTCGAGGCGGGTGCCCCGGAGGCTGAAGCGGAGCAGGCGCCACGGGGTCATGGGGCGTTCGGGCAGAGGGCGGTAGAACATGACCGCACGCGGCTCGAAGTCGTCCGCGTTGTCCTTGCCGACCCGCATCCGCATGCCCGACGCCGGGTTCACCGCCTCGTACCGCCCGCGGCGCCACAGCAGTGCGACGGGGGCGCCGGACTTGGCGCGGTGTCCGACCAGGGGGCCGGAGTTCGCCCGCCACCAGGACCCCGTGAGCCGGACGTCGCGGGTACGGACGCGGGAGCCGAGCGCGATGCGTTCGACGGGGGTGACGCGATCGTTGACGGCGCCTCCCCCGGGAGACTCGGAGAGGGTGATCCCCGCTGCCTCCGCGACCCGGCGGCAGACGGCGAACGTGGCGTCCTCGGTGGCGCGGTCGGTGCCCGTCGCCGCGCGTCCGGACCGGTCGGGGCGGCCGATGGAGGCGACCAGGGCCTCGTCGGCCCGGGCGCGGACGGCGGCGCCCGCCTTGATGCCGGCCGCCGTGCGGTCCTCGTGGGCGCGTTCCAGCTCCTCGATCCAGTGGTCGACGGCGGACAGCAGCCGGTACTGCTGGTTCACCAGCTGCTGCCACATCGCCGTTTCGATCAGCAGATCGCCGGCGGCCTCCTGGCTGTAGGAGGCGCCGTACTGCACGCTGCCCGGCGACACCGGCATCCACAGCACGTCGTCGTCGGCCACGGCCCCCTCGAAGTCCGGACGGCCGTCCAGCGGCGCCTGGAAGAGCACGCCCAGGCTGCGTCCGATGCCCAGCGCGAAGGCGTGGTCCAGCGGGCTCTCGTACGCCGGGTAGGCATCGGCGTACCCCTCCGCGTACTCCGGCGGCCGGTACAGCTCGCGCAGCGGGATCCGCCGCAGCAGACAGTCCTGTGACGGCCTGCCGAGCAGGGTGTGCTGGGGGCCCTCGACCGGGCCGAGGAGGAGCGCTCCCGCTTCGAGGCGGCCGAGGAAGTGCCAGTGGCCCTGCTCGGCGGCGTCGACCGCGAACAGGTCCAGGGCGCCCCCCACGACGAGCCACAGCACCTGCGGCCCCTCCAGCGGCAGGCTGCGCAGTCCGGCGCAGTCGACGGGCGCGCCGAGGCCGCCCAGCGCGTACGTCACCGCGTCGAGTCCGGCGGAACCTCCCTCGACGGCGGCCGGGTGTACGGACGACATGTCAGTGCTCCTTGACCAGGTCGGCGTACGCTCCGCCGGCGGCGACCAGGTCTTCGTGCCGGCCGCGTTCGACGACCGAGCCGTGGTCGAGTACGACGATCTCGTCGCTGTCGCGCACCGTGCTCAGCCGGTGGGCGATGACGACGCACGCGCAGCCGCGCCGCCGCAGGTTGTCGATGATGATCCGCTCGGTCTCGGCGTCGAGCGCGCTCGTCACCTCGTCGAGTACGAGGATGCTCGGCCGCCTGACCAGCGCGCGGGCGATCTCCAGCCGCTGGCGCTGCCCGCCGGAGAAGTTGCGGCCGTCCTGCTCGACGCGGCTGTGGATGCCGTCGGGGCGTCGCGCGACCACGTCGTACAGCGCGGCGTCCTGGAGGGCGGCGACGACGGCCTCGTCGGGGATCGAGGGGTCCCACAGCGCCACGTTGTCCCGGACCGTGCCCTCGAAGAGGAAGACGTCCTGGTCGACGAAGGAGACGGAGGCTGCCAGCGCGCTGCGGGAGATGTCCTCGAGGCGCTGCCCGTCGATACGGATCGTCCCCTCCCAAGGGGTGTAGAGCCCCGAGATGAGCCGGGAGACGGTCGACTTGCCACTGCCCGATCCGCCGACGAGAGCGACCTGCTGTCCGGGCCCGACCGCCAGCGAGAAGCCGGTGAGCAGCGGTTTGTCCAGGGGGCTGTAGCCGAAGGTGATGTCCTCGAGCGTCACGTGCCCCTTGAGCCTGCGGGTGCTCTCGTCGGGCTCGCGGCGCGAGTACAGCACGTCGACCGGGAAGCTCTCGACATCCTTCAGGCGGGCCACGTCCGCGGCGAAGTCCTGGATGCGGCCCGCCACCCCGTTGAGCCGGCTGATGGGCGCGGTGAAGCGTGCCACCAGTGCCTGGAAGGCGACGAGCAGACCGATGGAGATGTGGCCCTCCACGGCCCGCAGGCCGCCGATCCAGAGGATCAGCGCACTGTTGAGGGTCGCGAGCGTGGGCGCGACGACGGCCAGGAACGCGCTCGGTACGCCGAGCCGCTGCTGCACGTCGAGCGTGGTCGCGTGCTGACCGGCCCAGCGGCGGAAGAAGCCGTTCTCCCCACCAGTGGCCTTCATCGTCTCGATCAGCTGGAGACCGGTGTACGACGTGTTGGTGAGCCGGGCGCTGTCCGCCCGGAGTTTCTGGGTGTGCGTGGCCCGCAGCCGGATCACGACGCGCATCGCGACCACGTTGAGCAGCGCGACGATCACGCCGACGAACGTCAGCTGGGGGTCGTACGTCCACATCAGGAGGGCGTAGAGAATCACGACCACGCCGTCCACACCGGCCGCTGCCAGGTCGCGCGCCAGGGTCTCGGCGACCGCGTCGTTGGACTGGAGGCGCTGGACGAGATCGGCGGGGCTGCGCTGGGCGAAGAAGGTCACGGGCAGCCGCAGCAGGTGCCGCAGGAACCGCGCACTGCTCAGCGTGGACGAGATGATGCGGCCGCGCAGCAGGTTCGCCTGTTGCAGACCGGTCAGTACGGCGGTGAGCGCCACCATCGTGGCCATGGAAGCGAAGAGCGGCCCGAGCATCGACGTCTGGTTGCCGATGAGGAACATGTCGATGTACGTACGGCTGAGCGCGGGCACGGCGGCGCCGACGGCGACCAGCAGGAGGCTGGCGAACAGCGCGGCGAGCAGGGTTCCCGTGGTCCCGCGCATGCGGGCGGGTACGGCGCTCATGACGCCGGGTTTGCGGCCGCCGCGCCGGAAGGACTCGGAGGGTTCGAAGACGAGGACGACGCCGGTGAAGCTGGTGTCGAAGTCCTCCGTCGCGACGAACCGGCGGCCCTTGTCGGGGTCGTTGATGTGGACGCCACGGCGGCCGAAGCGTCGGCCCATGCCGTCGTAGACGACGTAGTGGTTGAACTCCCAGAAGAGGATGGCGGGTGCCTGGACCTCGGCGAGCGCCGTCGCCTCCATCTGCATGCCCTTGGCCTGCAGGCCGTAACTGCGCGCGGCCTTCAGCAGGTTGCTGGCCCGCGAGCCGTCGCGCGAGACACCGCACGCGATGCGCAGTTCCTCGAGCGGCACGTGGCGGCCGTAGTGGGCGAGCACCATGGCCAGCGCGGCGGCGCCGCACTCCACCGCCTCCATCTGGAGGACGGTGGGCGTACGGACGGCCTTGCGCTTCTTGACCTGGACGGGCCGCGCACGGCGGCGCCCGCCCGTCGCGGGCTCCGGGCGGTGTCTGCGACGGCCCGGCGGCGGCAACTGCGGTTGTGGCGGCGCCTCGGAACGGTTCGGTGCGGTCACGGAAGCAGCCAATCGATCGGATGCTGCTCGGCGAGGCGAATGGCGCCGGTGGCGAGGGTCATGGACTCGACGGCGTACGGCGGTCCCTGCGCGGTCGACCAGGAGTAGCCGGACTTGGAGGCGGCCGAGCGGTCGAGCCGCACGAGGACGGACACGGGCTGGCCCTGCTTCGAGAACTCCTCGCCGAGCTGTCCGCTGCCGAGGAAGCCGGTGATGCGCTGGCGTGTCTGGGCGGTCCTGCCGACAGCCTTGACCCTGCCCCGCAGTACGCCGTACTGCTGGGTCGCGACCGACTGGACGGTCAGGTCGACCGCGGCGCCGACGGGCACGGTGGAGCCGCGCTCGGCCGGTACGTACAGCACGGCCATGAGTGGGTCGTCCGCGTTCCGCACCCGTTCCACGGCCGCCACATCCGCTCCGGTGGTCACCACGGAACCGATGGTGGCGACGAGTGTCGTCAGCCGGCCTGCGGCGATGGTGCGTACGACGGTGTTCCCCTGCGCGGTACGGACCTTCAGCAGGGGCGCGTTGGCCAAGACGCGCTCGCCCTCCTCGGCGAGTACGGCGGTGACCTGGCCGGCGACGGGGCTCTGCAGGACGTAGCTGCCCTGGGCATGGGTGAGGATTCCGGGTGCGCCGACCGTCGAGGACACGGTGCCGGTCACGGCCCAGGCGCCGGAGGCGATCATGACCACGACCGTGACGGTCAGAACAAGCCAGCCCTGGGGACGGGCGAATCGCACCGGCAGATCAATTTCTTCGGGCGATTGCAGCTTGGAAAGCGCCTGTTGGCGAAACTGCACGACACTCTTCCCTCAACCGCAATGGTCCAACTGCAATGGTCTGTCAGGTATTCGGGCGGCCGTACGCCCCGGACCCTGGGTGGATCCGGGGGCGTACTGCCCGGCCTGTCGGCAAGGGGGACGCCGACGGGCCGTAGTCACCGCTGGTGACCCTGGAGCTCAGCGGCACGGGGGGAAATCAGACGCCGGCGACCGTGGCGGTGGCGATGCCCGTGACCGCGCCCGTGTTGAGGCCGGTGACGCCCTCGACGGTGCCGAGGGCGGAGCCCACGGTGCCCGAGACCGGAACGACGGAGTTGAGGACGCCGGTGGCGTTGCCGACGACGCCGCCGAGGAGGCCGCCGGACACGTTGTCCAGGTCGTTGTCGGAGATTTCCTGGGTCGCAACCTGGGAGAAGTTCATGATGCGAGTTTCCCTTCGCGGTGAATATTTCGAAATAACCGGGACCGACCCTGACGGATGGGCCTCAGTGCGAAGGATCAAAGCACGTAAGCGCGTTGGGCAGCCAGTCGGGTCATTGCGGATCCGGGCACATTCCGCCGTGCAATTATCGGGACGTGCACGTCCGTTCATGGCTTGGTGACAGCTTCTTCACGGGATCACCCGACGTGAATAGCGAGCACCCCGAGCCTTCGTGACATCGAATAGGACATTACCCATCAGAGAGGCATAGCCGCAGGTCAGATCCGGTGGAGCTATTGGGAGACGGTGTGCCGTCTGCGCATTCGATGTGCAGATTCGCTGGTGTGACACGGTCATTACGGAACGCCACTCGGCCAGCAGGGGGAGAAAGCGAGCGACTTCCGGCGACTTCCCTCCGGAACGGGGCCGCCTAGGTCATCGGCGACATGGGTAGGAAACCGGGCATGGAGCTGTCCGAAGTCACCTACCAGGACCCCGACGACGCATCAGGCGAGTCGGCCATGCGTACGTACGCCCGGCAGGCCTGCGAACTGACCGGCATGGACCCGGAGTACGGCGTGCCCGCGCTCGTCACGATCGCGCTGCGCGAGTCCGCGTCCAACCACCCGCGCTGGCGGGTGAACACCACCGACTCCAACGCGCACGGCCCGGTCGTGGCCGACGGACACCCGCGCGACTGCTCGCGCGGCGCCACGCAGTGCATCCCCCCGACCTTCGCCGCGTACCACCAGGAGGGCACCGCCACCACGCCGTACGACGTGGTCGCCTGCATGTGCGCCACGATCAACTACGTACGCGACAGATACGGCGTCAGCCGGTCCGGGTCCAACTTCGCCGAACGGGTCCAGCAGGCCGATCCCAGCCGGCCGCCCAAGGGCTACTGAGCAGCCGCCGGGCCGGGCCGCTCACGCCTTGCGGGCCACCAGCAGGCGCCAGTTGGGGCTTTGGTCGGTACGCCGGCCGAACTCCTCCAGGGGCTGCGTCCGCACCGTGAACCCGGCCCTGACGAGGTCGTCCCGCACGCCCCGCAGCGGGAACGTCCGGTAGTACATGACGAATCGCGGCCGCCACAGCGCGTTGCGTACGCGCATGGCGGTGTCGAAGCCGAGCAGTGTCCAGTACAGCCGCGAACCGATGGGCGGGGGCGCGCCGACGGGAAAGGCGAAGATTCCGCCGGGCCGCAGCGCCCGGTGGACTCCGGCGAACAGTGCCGGACGCTCGGCGGGCAGGAAGTGCCCGAACGCCCCGAAGCTCACAGCCAGATCGAACTCCCGGGTGAACGGCAGGGCGCGTGCGTCGGCCCGTACCCACTCCACCTCGGGCGCCTCCCCACCGCCGGGCGCCTCCGCGCCGGCGGCAGCCTCCCGGGCGGCGGCCAGCATCCCGGCGCTGAAGTCGGCCCCGGTGACCCGCTCCCGGCACAGTGGGCGCAGTACGCGCACACCCGCGCCGGTGCCGCAGCAGACATCGAGCCCCGCACCGAACGGGCCGAGGGGCTCCAGGGCGCCGGCGACCGCGTCCAGGAACCGGTCGGGGGTCCGGAAGGGGGTGCGGTCGAACTTCGGGGCCAGCAGGTCGTAGCCCCGCTCGATGGAGGAGAGAGCCTGCACGGTCAGCTCGCGGAAGGTGGGTCCCTGGGAGGTGAACACGGACCCCAGCCTAGCCAGCGCCGCATTCCGCCCCTCCGGACCATTGACCAAAACGAACAATAGGGCGTTAATTGTGACGTAAAGGGCAGATAAAGGCTTTCTATGTGGAGGCAGCCTGTCATGACCACTCACCCCAGCATCGAGCAACACCCAGACGTCGCCGAGATGCGCTCCCGGTTCGAGCGGGCGACCACCACTCCACGCGCCCAGGCGATCGAGACGCTCGCCCTCCTCACGGGTGTCTACCTCGCGGCGTCGCCGTGGATAGCCGGGTTCAACGGCCTCACCACCCTGGCCGTGTGCAACCTGATCACCGGTGTCGCCTACGCCCTGTGCATGGGCGGGTTCGGCTCGGCGTACGAGCGGACCCACGCCATGGCCTGGGCCGCCACAGCCATCGGCGCATGGACGATCGTCGCTCCGTGGGTCGTGTCGGGCAACGTCGACGTCACGCGCAGCATCGTCAGCAACGTGATCGTCGGGTGCGTGGCCCTGCTGCTTGGCCTGGCCATGGCGGCCATGAACAGCAGCGACCCCGGCCGGAGCCGCACCCGCGGCCGCCGGAACGCGGACGTCGGACCGATGGGCTGACACCAGCGCGCGGCCCGCAATCACCCAGGCCCCGGCCGGCAGTGCGGCCGGGGCCCGGGCACGGCCTCGCGAAGGGGTCCTCCCGCCGTCCGGCCGGGCGGAAAACGGGACCAAAAGATAGAATTCGAGCATGGGAAAGCGGCCTGTCGCGCCGACCGCGCCCGAGCTCGTCCTCGAAACTGAGGCGGGCTCGACGCTGATCAGTCCGAGCCGGGACTACCACGTCGGGCGCGACCCTCTGAGCGACATAGTCATCGACGACGCACGCGTGTCATGGCATCACGCGGTGCTCCGGCCCGAGGCGGACCACTGGACGCTGGAGGACGAGCACAGCACCAACGGCACGTACGCCGGAGGCAAACGGATCCACGAGTCGGACGTCGGCCCCGGCAGCGTCATCCGCTTCGGCAGCCCGGCCGACGGGCCACAGGCGGTTCTCCTGGGACACGGGCTCCCACCCCCCGCGCCGGAACGCCCGTCCGCCGTGTCCATGCCGTCCGCGACAGGCACCTTCCGGCAGCCGACGACGGTACGGCCGCTGCCGGTCCGTACCGTACGCATCGGCCGCGCCGCCGACAACGACCTCGTCGTCGACGACCTGATCGTCTCGCGCAGGCACGCCGAGCTGCGGGCGCGTCCCGACGGCACGTACGAGATCGCCGACCTCGGCAGTCACAACGGCACGTACCTCAACGGCCAGCCCGTCTCCGTCGCCCTGGTCTCCCCCGGCGACATCGTCGGCATCGGACACTCCGCGTTCAGCCTCGTCGGGGACACGCTGCAGGAGTTCGTCGACACCGGCGAGGTCTCGCTCGACGTACAGGACCTCGCGGTCTCGGTGGACAAGGGCCGCAAGACGCTCCTCGACCACGTCACCTTCCCCGTCGGCGAGAAGTGCCTGCTCGCGGTCGTCGGTCCGAGCGGAGCGGGCAAGTCGACGCTCCTCAACGCGCTGACGGGACTGCGCCCCGCCGACCGCGGCACGGTTCTGTACGACGGCCGCGACCTGTACCGGGACTACGCCGAGCTGCGCCAGCGCATCGGGCTCGTACCGCAGGACGACATCCTGCACTCCCAGCTGACCGTGCGGCGGGCCCTCGGCTACGCCGCCGAACTGCGCTTCCCCGAGGACACCGCGAAGAAGGAACGCCGGGCGCGGGTGACCGAGGTCATCCGCGAGCTGGGGCTCGATCAGCGGGCCTCCCAGCCGATCCACAGCCTGTCCGGCGGCCAGCGCAAGCGGGTGAGTGTGGCCCTGGAGCTGATGACGAAGCCTTCCCTCCTCTTCCTCGACGAGCCGACGTCCGGGCTCGACCCGGGCATGGACCGCTCGGTCATGCACATGCTTCGCGGCCTGGCCGACGACGCCCGTACGGTCATCGTCGTCACGCACAGCGTGCTCAGCCTCGACGTGTGCGACCGGCTGCTGATGCTCGCCCCCGGCGGGAAGATCGCCTATTACGGCCCACCGGAGGACGCGCTCGCCTTCTTCGGGTTCGAGCAGTGGCCGGAGGCGTTCGAGGCCTTCGAGAACGACCGCGAACGGGACTGGGCGGGGCAGTACCACGAGTCCCCGTTCCACCGGCAGTACGTCACGAACGCCACCGCGCAGCCGCGGCTGCCGCAGGCCGCGGCGGCGCGCGCCGTCGTCGGGCCGCCGCCGCGGACCCGGAGCCGCGGCGCGCAGCTGCGGACGCTGGTGCGGCGGTACACGGCCGCGCTGAGCGCCGACCGGACCTTCCTGGCGATCATGATCGCCCTGCCGTTCGTCATGGGCGCCATGGCGCGGGCCCTGGCCGGCTCGAAGCTGACGCAGGAAACAGCGATGAACGCGCTGCTCATCCTCTGCGTGGGCGGAGTGCTGACCGGCGCCGCCAACGCGGTGCGGGAGCTGGTCAAGGAACGGACGATCTACCAGCGGGAGCGGGCCGTCGGGCTCTCCAGATCGGCGTACCTGATGTCCAAGGTCGTGGTGCTGGGCACCATCACGATCCTCCAGGCCGTCGTACTGACCCTCGTCGCCCTCGTCGGCGTCGATCTGAGCGCGCCGGGCGGCGAAGGGGTGCTCATGCCACCCCTGGTGGAGATCACGGTGGCCGTCGCGATGCTCTCGTTCACGGCGATGATGCTGGGTCTGCTGGTGTCCGCCCTGGTGCGCAAGGAGGAGGTCACCATGCCGTTGCTGGTCCTCCTCGCCATCGTCCAGGTCGTGTTCTGCGGCGCGCTGCTGAAGCTGTACGGGGTCGCCGGGGTCGAGCAACTGGCGTGGCTGGTCCCGTCGCGGTGGGCGCTGGGCGCGATGGCCGGAACGATCGGGCTGGGAAGCATCGTGCCGGGCGACCTGACGGCGGACCCGCAGTTCGAGCACTCGGCAGGGGTGTGGCTGCTCAACATGGGGATGCTCGTGGTGCTCTCCGCCGTGTTCTGGTACATCGTCGCGAAACTGCTGCGGCGGCACGAGCCCGCCATCATGCGGAAGTAGGAACGGGGCGCCATGACGACTCCCGACTTCCGCCCCACGCATGTCGTCCCCCAGGACGGGCTCTCCGCCTGGGAGGAGCCGGACGTGTCCCGGCCCACCGAACCGCTCGACCCGCTGCTTCCCGTGCGGCTGATCGGCCGGCGCGGGGACTGGGGGCAGATCCTGTGCGCCAACGGCTGGTCGGCGTGGGTCGACGGCCGGCTGCTCGTCTCCGTACCGCAGGAGCCGCCGGTGGCCGGGCAGCCGATGGCCCGCACGGCGGACCCACGGCCCTTGCTGGCCCGCGTCGAGGAGTCTCTGAGCCAGTACCGGCGGGCGGCGGAGGACCTGACGGCGGGCCGCACGGACGGCGAGGGCTTCCGGCGCCGCACGCGCGGGCTGCGGGTGGGAATGGTGGTCGACGGCGAGTCGGTGTGGCTGTACGACGCGGAGCACGAGCGCTGGCTGTACTGCGACGGCACCCGCCTCACCACGTACGCGCCTTCGATCTCCCCGAGCGGCAACCCGGGCGACCCGCCGCCCCGCGAGCCCACCCAGGTGACCGAGCAGCCCCCGGCCGGCCAACCGGCCGCCCCCGACCGGACCCAAGTGGTCACTCCCGGAGAACTCCCGCAGGCCCCGGAACCGACGGAGGTCGTCACCTGGGAAGAACCACCGGCAGCGCCAGATCCAACCCAGGCCGTGGCCCCCGGCGAACCACCGGAAGCCCCGGAACCGACCCAGGCTGCCATCCCCGTCGAATCCCCGGGAGCCGCGGAACCGACCCAGGTCGTCACCCCCACCGAACCCCCGGGAGCCGCGGAACCGACCCAGGTCGTCACCCCCCACGAACCCCCGACAGCCCCGGAACCCACCCAAGTCGTCACCCCCCACGAACCCCCGACAGCCCCGGAACCCACCCAAGTCGTCACCCCCGCGGGTCCGGACCGCGCCCAGGCGCCCGAACCCACGCGGGTCGTCGACCCGGTGCCGGCGCACCCGGGCGGACCGCCCACCACCGGACCCGGCGGGGCGCCGGGCAACGGCCGCCGCGCGACACCCCGCGAGCCGACGCGGGTCGTCGGTGCCGGGACGCCGCCTCCGGCCGACGGCGGCGACGGCAGCGACGACTACCGCGACAGCAACGGCAGGGACGACGGCGACGAGGCGGCCACCCGGCTCGTCGAGCCCGGTGAGAGGCCCATCCGGCGTCCGCCCACCCGGTCCGGTGACGGGTGATGGCGCGCGCCTCCCGTGAGACCGGTCTGGCCGGAAGGCCGTCCGAACTGCTCGGCACGCAGATCGCCGGATACCTCGTGGAGAGCGAGATCGGCCGCGGCGGCATGGCCGTCGTCTACCGGGCCAAGGACCTGCGCCTGGACCGTACGGTCGCCCTGAAGCTGCTCGCGCCCGAACTCGCGCGCAACGACACGTTCCGCCGGCGGTTCACCCACGAGTCGCGGGTGGCCGCCGCGATCGACCATCCGCACATCGTGCCGGTCTTCGAGGCGGGCGAGACCGACGGCGTCCTCTACATCGCCATGCGCTTCGTCGCCGGTCAGGATCTGCGCCATCTGCTCGACCGCCAGGGACCGCTGCCGATCGTGACCGCCTCGCGGATCGCCGCGCAGGTGGCGTCCGCGCTCGACGCCGCCCACGCTCACGACCTCGTGCACCGCGACGTGAAGCCCGGCAACATCCTGGTCGCGGAGGGCACGGACAGCGACCACCCGGAGCACGTGTACCTCACGGACTTCGGCCTGACGAAGAAGTCGCTGTCGCTGACGGGCTTCACCACCGTCGGCCAATTCGTCGGCACGCTCGACTATGTGGCACCGGAACAGATATCGGGACGTCCGGTGGACGGCAGATGCGATGTCTACAGCCTCGCCTGCGTCGTCCACGAAACGATGGCGGGGACGCCGCCCTTCCAGCGCGACGACGACATGGCGCTGCTGTGGGCTCACCAGTTCGACCCGCCGCCGCCGCTGACCGGGCAGCGCCCCGACCTCCCGGCCGCTGTGGACGGCGTGCTGGCGAAGGCACTTTCCAAGAGTCCGGACGACCGCTACGGCTCCTGCCTGCAGTTCGTGGCCGCACTGCGCGCCGCGGCGGCCGGCATCGGGCCGGAGGGCCGTTCCGCGACGCGGTCGGGCGGGCACGTCGGCGGGCGGTCCTCATCCGCCCAGGCGCCTCCGCCTCCGCCTCGTTGGGCGCTGCCTGTCTTTCCCGGGTACGCGGTGTAGGCCGCCGCGTCCAGCGGTCAGGGCGCGTCCGGCGCGACCTCGACCTCGCCCCGCCGGTGCACGCGGGCGGCGAGCAGACTGCCGAGGAAGCCCGCCACCAGCCCCCACAGCACGGCGAGACCGAGCGCCGTCCAGACGCGCGGCTGCAGCGAGACCTGCCCCCCGAGGCCGCCGGTGTCGAAGAGATCGCCGATGCCCAGGAGTGACAGGCCCAAGCGCGCCGAGAGGCGGGCGACGAGACAGATCATCAGCACGGTGAGGGTGAGGGCGACGGCCATGTGTACGGCGTGCTGCCAGTGCCGCATCCGTGCGGGTGAGCGGACCGCCATGAGGAACGCGGCCGCCGGCACCAGGACCGCCGCGGCCACCAGCAGCCACCAGGCCCGGCCGTCGTGCTCGGTGAGCGTACCGAGATTGAGGGTGGAGATGTCCGGCGTACGGAGCACCTCGTTCAGCACCTTCGGCATCGGCAGGCCGAAGGGGCCGTCCACCTTCCCCTCCCAGGACGCGCCGAGGCCCAGTGTGAGGGCGAGCCAGGCGAGGTTCGGCAGCCCGAGGAGGATCACCGCGACCGTCTCGGCGCGGTGGCCGTGCGTCACCACGACCACGAGCGCGAGGACCAGCCCCAGTGCGACGTACGAGAGCAGCAGAGCGACCATCGCGAAGGCCGCGGGCCGGACGGGCTCCTGGTAGCGCACCAGGCGGGTGGGGAGCGGGGCCCTGCGCGACACGAGGAGGGCGAGGACGAGGAGGCCGGCCAGCCAGAGCAGCCCGAAGAGGAGCGTGAGGGGGATGTCGGTCCGGAACCCGACCTTGGGCGAGGCGTCGCCGAAGAGATCGTCGAGGAGGCCGCCCGTCGGGTCCTCCACCGGGATGGTGAAGGTGTGCCGCGCCAGGAGCGAGAAGGCGATGAGCCCCAGCAACCACAGAGCGGCCAACCGGGCGGCCCGCCCGGCCAGTTCGCGGGTCCCGGCGACGGCCCGGTGACGCAGCGGGCGGAGGAAGAGCGTGGCGATGACGAGGGCCCCGACGAGCGTCACCGAGAGCGGCAGCACCGAGAGGTCGGCCTTCGTCTCCGCGAGCTCACCCGCGCCGCCCGAGATGTCGACGGAGCCGCCGACCGCCATCACGACGACGGCCGCGACGATGCGGGGGAAGGCACCTCCCGGCAGGTCGGCGGCGCCCGCGGCCCACAGGCCGAGCATGGCCGTGACGGCCATGGCCGCCAGGCCGGCGAGCACCGCCACCAGGGCGTCACGCCAGTCGTGTGCGGCGCTCGCGGCGCGGCTCCGGTCGCTGATCTTCTGCTGGCTCACGGTGCCACGCTAAGCACGGGTCCGGGAGTCCGCCGCCGGAGAGGGCCGACCGCGTCAGCTTGCGGGCCGTACGGGTACGAGGCACACAATAAGCACGCAAGGTAGGAGTTAGTGTACGCATCGCGACCGATCCCTACGTTGGGGAGTACCGCCCGTGAGTTCCCAGCCGCCGCCGTCGTCCGGCCGCCCCACCGGTCCCCCCTCCGGCCCCCTCTCGGGCCCCACGCAACCGGGCCAGCCCGGCCCCACTCCTCCGCCCGAGACGCCTTCCGGCCCCCCGTACGGCCCTCCGGGCGACGGAGGCGGCACGGGCGGGGCCGGTGGGGCGGGCGGGGCCGGTGGACCTGAAGGCCCCGGACGCCCCTGGTGGCGGTCCGCGCCCCGGATCGCGGTCATCGCCACCGCCATCGTGGCCGCCGTGGTGCTGACGGTCGTACTCACCCGGCCCGACGGCGGGTCGGGTGAGGGCGGAGAGGTGTTCCTCGAGGCCGCCGGCTCGTCAGGGCCCGATCCGTACACCGAGTCGACCGCGACGGACACCTCCGCGGCGACGGCGTCCCCGACCACACCGCCGAGCGTGCGCCCGAACGTGTCGCCGACGCAGACCAACGTCACCCAGGCGGTGGAAGGGTCGGAGCCAGGTCTGTACGGCGGAACCAGGAAGGTCGCCAGCTGCAACGTGGAGAAGCAGATCTCGGCGCTGACGGCCCAGCGGGACAAGAACGAGGCGTTCGCCTCAGCCCTGGACATCGAGCCCACCGGTGTGCCCGCGTATCTGCGGTCACTGACCCCCGTACAGCTGCGGATGGACACCCGGGTCACCAACCACGGTTACCGCAACGGCGCTCCGACGCCCTATCAGGCCGTACTGCAGGCCGGCACCGCCGTCCTGGTCGACGACCGCGGTGTGCCGCGGGTGCGCTGCGCCTGCGGCAATCCGCTGGGCCCGCCGGTCGCCGTGCAGGGCACGGCCAAGCGGACGGGCAAACCGTGGTCCGGATTCCGCTCCACGAACGTCGTGACAGTGAAGGCCACGCCGAAGCCGGTGAAGGAATTCAAGATGTTCGATCCGGAGAGCGACGACTGGTTCACCCGCGAGGCCGGTGACACGGGCGTCGATGACAAGAGGACCACCCCGCCCGCCAAAGAGACGATCACGCGGTCGCCTTCCCCGGACGAATCGTCGCCGACAGCGTCTTCCGAGTCGCCGCCTACGGAGTCCCCCGTTTCGGAGCCGCCCTCCTCGCAGCTGCCGCCGGACCCGCAGTCGCCGGCGCCGGAGTCCCCGCCACCGCCGGCGGTTTCCGACCCTCCGGTCCCCGAGGGCCCGACCGGGTGAATTCGACGACGTACCAGCCTCCGGTCGCACATCCGCCCACCGCGACTGGTTTGCTCCCGGGCAGGAGGCCGGCGGGCCGCCGCACGCGATGCCAACCGGAGGAACGTCGCAATGACGACGATGAACACCGCAGGAACGGCCGGCCCGGAACCGGAGAGCTACGAGGACGAGCTCGCGGTCCACCCCCACCAGCGAGGCAACGTCGTCATCAAGTGGCTGACCACCACCGACCACAAGACGATCGGCTCGCTCTATCTGACCACGTCGTTCGTCTTCTTCGTCATCGGCGGGGTCATGGCGCTCCTCATGCGCGCCGAACTGGCCCGGCCCGGCACGCAGATCATGTCGAACGAGCAGTTCAACCAGGCGTTCACGATGCACGGCACGATCATGCTGCTGATGTTCGCGACGCCGCTGTTCGCCGGATTCGCGAACTGGATCATGCCGCTGCAGATCGGCGCGCCCGACGTGGCGTTCCCGCGGCTGAACATGTTCGCGTACTGGCTCTACCTCTTCGGCTCGACCATCGCGGTCGGCGGTCTGCTCACCCCGGACGGTACGCCGGACTTCGGGTGGTTCGCGTACTCCCCCCTGAACGACTCCGTACATTCACCCGGTGTCGGTGCCGACTTGTGGATCATGGGGCTGGCCTTCTCCGGCTTCGGCACCATCCTCGGTTCGGTCAACTTCATCACCACGATCATCTGCATGCGCGCACCCGGCATGACGATGTTCCGGATGCCAATCTTCACCTGGAACATCCTGCTGACGGGTGTCCTGGTCCTGCTGGCCTTCCCGGTGCTCGCCGCGGCGCTGCTCGCCTTGGAGGCGGACCGCAAGTTCGGTGCGCACATCTTCGACCCGGCCACCGGCGGATCGTTGCTGTGGCAGCACCTCTTCTGGTTCTTCGGCCACCCGGAGGTGTACATCATCGCGCTGCCGTTCTTCGGCATCGTCACGGAGGTCATCCCGGTCTTCAGCCGCAAGCCGATCTTCGGCTACATCGGTCTGGTGGGCGCGACCATCGCGATCGCAGGTCTCTCGGCGACCGTGTGGGCGCACCACATGTTCCCGACCGGCGCGGTGCTGTTGCCGTTCTTCTCGTTCATGACGTTCCTGATCGCTGTGCCGACCGGGGTGAAGTTCTTCAACTGGATCGGCACCATGTGGAAGGGCTCGCTCAGCTTCGAGACGCCCATGCTGTGGGCGACCGGCTTCCTCGTCACGTTCCTGTTCGGCGGTCTGACCGGCATCATCCTGGCGTCGCCGCCACTGGACTTCCATGTGACCGACTCGTACTTCGTCGTCGCGCACTTCCATTACGTCGTGTTCGGCACCGTGGTCTTCGCGATGTTCGCCGGATTCCACTTCTGGTGGCCGAAGTTCACGGGCAAGATGCTGGACGAGCGCCTGGGCAAGATGACCTTCTGGACGCTGTTCGTGGGCTTCCACGGCACGTTCCTGGTGCAGCACTGGCTCGGTGCCGAGGGCATGCCGCGCCGGTACGCGGACTACCTGGCCGCCGACGGTTTCACCGTACTGAACACGATCTCGTCGATCGCCTCGTTCCTGCTGGGCATGTCGCTGCTGCCGTTCTTCTACAACGTCTGGAAGACCGCGAAGTACGGCGAGCGGGTCACGGTGGACGACCCGTGGGGTTACGGCCGTTCGCTGGAGTGGGCGACTTCCTGCCCGCCGCCCCGCCACAACTTCGTCACGCTGCCGCGGATCCGGTCCGAATCCCCGGCGTTCGACCTGCACCATCCCCTGATCGCCGCCCTCGACCAGGCACACAACCGCCCCGACGCCTCCGTGACCGTGGCGCCGGGAGACAAGCAGGAGTAAGTACGCCGCCGGGGAAGGAGGAAGGCGTGAGCGTGGAGCCCGAGAAGGAGAGCGACCGCGGTCTGGCCCAGCTGGAGGGCTACCTCCTGTGGAACGCCGAGGTGACGGAGGCACGCCACCATGCCGGCCGTTTCACCGAGCAGCTGCCATGGCTGACCACGGCGCAGCGCGAGGACGTGGAACGCGTCTACACCGCCGAGCGGCTGGCCGCCTCGCGCGCCATGCTGGTGCGCGTGTCCGCCCGTGCCACCGCGCTGCGCGGTGAGTACACCGAGCGCTACCGACGGCTCAGGGCCCGTTGCGTGGCGGTGACCGTCGTGTGCGCGGGCGCGGCGAGCGGGGCATGCGCGGCGCTCACGCTGCTCGTCCGGTAGCGCGGTCGCCAGAGCGCCCGGTTTCACCTGTTCTGTTCTGGGGACCCGAAGGACGTTCGCCTGGTTCGGAAGCACGGAAACGACGAGCAAGGTCACGGAGTGCCTCATGAACGAGACAGCAGCGCTGCGGGTGGTCGTCACGGGCGCCACCGGAAACGTCGGCACCAGTGTGATGCGCGCACTCGCGGACGACCCACGGGTCGGCTCCGTCCTGGGCCTCGCGCGCAGGGTTCCCGAGCTGTCCTTCCCCCGAACGGAGTGGGCGGCCGTCGACCTGGGCGAGGAGGCGGACGGCAACGGGCTCGCCGGGTACTTCGCCGGCGCCGATGCCGTGGTCCATCTCGCCTGGCGCTTCCAGCCGACCCACGACCCGGTGGTCACCTGGCAGACGAACGTCCTCGGGTCCATCAGGGTCTTCGAGGCGGTCGCGGCCGCCGGAGTGCCAGCACTGGTGCACGCCTCTTCGGTCGGTGCGTACGCTCCCGGGCCGAAGGAGGCCCCGGGCGTCGACGAGTCCTGGCCGACCCACGGCTGGCCGGACGCGGCGTACTGCCGTGAGAAGGCGTACCTCGAACGGGTGCTGGACACCTTCGAGTACGAGCACCCGCACGTCCGCGTGGTCCGCATGCGTCCGGCATTCCTGTTCAAGGAGACGTCGGCGAGCGAGCAGCGGCGCATTTTCGCCGGGCGCTTCCTGCCCGGCCCCCTGGTACGGCCGGACCTGCTGCCCTGGGTCCCCGACCTGCAGGGACTCGTGCTCCAGGCCATGCACACCGACGACGCGGCGGAGGCCTACCGACAGGCCGTCCTGCGCGAGGTGAGCGGCGCGTTCAACCTGGCCGCCGATCCCGTCGTCGACGCCGAGGTACTGGGCGAGCTGCTGGAGGCGAAGGTGGTGCGGGTGCCCACCGGAGTGGTCCGCGCCGCACTGGCGGCGGCATGGAGCGCCCGCCTGGCCCCCGCGTCGCCGCACCTGTTCGACGCGGTGCTGCGGCTGCCCGTGCTGGACGCGTCCCGTGCGTTCCGGGAGCTCGACTGGCAGCCGCTGCGTTCGTCCACCGACGCGATCCGGGAGTTCCTCGACGGCGTGCGCAAGGGAAGCGGCGAGCAGACGGCGCCGCTGGCGGGACGCAAGGCGAGTTAGGCGGCCACCCACACATCCGCCATTCGTGCAATAGAGCACCAAAACGCCCATTTGGGTAGGATGTCGGCAGGACGCTCGTACGACGGTTCCCCCAGTGCGTCGAAGGAGCCCTCATGTCCAGCCGCCTGCGCACCCGTGAACCCGACTCCGCATCCACCGCACCCGGCTCTCGGCCACCGGTACCGGCCGGTCTCCCCGACATCCCGGATCCCTCCACCCTCTGCACGCTGGACGCCCGCACTCTCTCCGACTCGCTGTTCCAGCGACTGGCGTCGCTGAAGGAGGGAACGCCCGACTACGCGTACGTCCGCAACACCCTGGTCGAGATCAATCTCAGCCTGGTGAAGTACGCCGCGGCGAGGTTCCGCAACCGGAACCAGCCGATGGAGGACATCGTCCAGGTGGGCACCATCGGTCTGATCAAGGCGATCGACCGTTTCGACGTCGGGCGCGAGGTGGAGTTCCCCTCTTTCGCGCTGCCGACGATCGAGGGCGAGATCAAGCGGTTCTTCCGCGACAACAGCTGGGACGTGCGCGTACCGCGCCGCCTCCAGGAACTCCGGATCGACATCGCCCGGGCCTCCGACACCCTCGAACAACGGCTGGGCCGGGAGCCGACGGCCGCCGAGCTGGCCGTACACCTGGGCGTGGACGTGAGCGAGGTCCAGGAAGGCCGGCGGGCGGCGAACGGTTACAACGCACGCTCCCTCGACGTGGTGTTCGACGACGCCCCGGCGGGCTTCGCCCAGTGCTGCCTCGGCCAGGAGGTCCGCGCGTACGACACCGTCGAGTGCGTCGTAGCACTGAAACCGCTGGTGACCGGCCTTGCCGAGCGGGACCGGACGATTCTCACCATGCGGTTCGTGGAGGAGCTGACCCAGCGGGAGATCGGCGAGCGGATGGGAATCTCGCAGATGCAGGTGTCCCGGCTGCTCACGCGCATCCTGACGACACTGCGCGACGCGCTCCTCGCGGACGACGACGACCTGCCCGCTACGCCCCCCACAGCCGGGGACCGTGCGGCGCCGCCACCTCCACCCACACCGTCTTACCGCTCCCCCGGGGCAGCGAGCCCCAGCTCCGCGCGAGGCGCCGCAGCACCGTCAGACCATGCCCACCGGGCACGGCCACACCGGACGGCCGCGGCCTCGGATGCACGGGGCTGCCGTCGGTGACCTCGATGCGCAGCCGCTCGGCTGTGCAGTTCAGTACGAACTCCCGGGGCCCGCCGGCATGCAGGCAGGCGTTGGTGACCACTTCGGACACGAGCAGAAGCACGTCGTCGACGACCGCCTGCCCCTCGTCGTCACCGGCGGGAATCCACCGCCAGTCGGCCAGCGCCTCCCGGCTGAAGTCCCGGCAGCGACTCACCACACTCTCCGTGCCGCACAGGGTCAGCCGACGCGTCTGTCCCCGCGACTGGAGGGCGGCACTCGGGACCATCACGCACCCCCTCGTCTCGGTAGCGGTCTCGGGGTCGTTCGAGCTTTGAGCCCTTGGCCACCGGGTGCCCCAAAAGTGGCGTTTTACCCACTGCCCCTTTCGCCCGGCGCGCGGACGCCGCTCTCCACGGGTGCGAGGGCGTGCAGGAGCTGCTGGGACTCCGCCACCAGGCCGCCCAGCGACGTCGCCGTCTCGCTGTCCTGCTCCAGCAGCTGCCGCTTCAACCGCCCGTGCGCGGCCCAGGCGGACTCGAGCGCGAGTGCGCGCTCCTGCCCGGCGCCGCGGCCCCGCCCTTCGAGTACCGCCAGATCCGCCGCGCACACGTCGCCCGCCGCCCGCAGGACATCCGGCAGGTGCGCCAGGGCCGGCTCGGGAGGCTGCCGCAGCGAAGGATCCTCGCTGACCGTACTGGCGAGGGTGCGGGTGAGGGCCACGAGCGGGTCGGCGATCCGTTCCCAGGCGTAGTCCCAGTCGGCCGGGGGCAGCCCGGGCCCGGTACGGCGCAGCTTGTGGCCCGGGTTCAGGCGGTAGCTCTCGCGCGTCCACAGCCGCGCGTCGCGCAGGTCCGCCAGGGTGCCCATGACGCGTCGCGCACGGTCGTGCCAGCCCTCGGCCTCCTGCCGCCCGTACTCCTCCCGCAGGCCGTCGGCGACGGTGTGCAGGAGTTCCGCGCTCTCCGCGGGCAGCCTGCTCAGGGAGTCGCGGACGCTGCGCAGGTGGACCGGCGGGAGGATCAGCGCGTTCACCGCGATACCGATGACCGCCCCGATGGCCGACTCGAAGAGCCGGTGCAGGACGTCGATGCCCGAATGGGACCCGTAGGCCAGCACGAACAGTGCGGTGGTCGGTGCGTACAGACCGTGCTCGCCGAAGCGCGCGTAGTTGCCGAGCAGGACGGCGACCGGCAGTACCAGGACCATGGCCGTCATGGTGCTGCCGGTCAGATTGGCCGCCCCCGCCGCCAGCACGGTCCCCACCGCGATCACGATGAGCTGCTGCACCCCGGACCGGATCGACCGGTAGACGGTGCTCTGTACGAGTACGACCGCCGTCCAGGGCGCCATCAGGGCCATCGGCGCGTTCCACCACCACCCGGTCAGCGCCCATGCCGCGGCCGCGGCTCCCGCGGCCTTCAGCGACTGGGTGACCACATCGCGCTCGGGGCCGGGGCCCGCCGCCGCGCGGCGGGCGGAGCGGCCGATCGCCGCCGCCTCCCAGGAAAGCCACCGCCACATACGGCCGAGTGCGGCACCTCCCGCGTGCGACCGGTGCCCACTCCCGCTGCCTGTCACTGCGCCCTCCGGAATCGGCTCACCTACGACGGCGCACGCGTTCCCTCACCGGCGGCGTCCAATCGTGTCCCGAGCCGGCCGACCGGGCTGTCGTCGAGCCGCGCGAGCAGGTCGGCGGGGTCCTGGAAGACGGCCGCGGCGCCGGCCTCCTCGAGGCCGCGCTGGTCGATGCCTCCACACCGGAGCGCCACGGCGAGCACGCCGGCCCGGGTGGCGGCCGCCATGTCCCACACGGTGTCGCCCACGAACACCGCACGCGCGGCGGGCACTCCTGCCAGTTCCAGCGCCCGCTCGACCGGCTCGGGGGCCGGCTTCCCCTCGTCGACGTCCTCGGCGCTCGCGGTGCCGCTGATGGCGTCGTCGGCGTCGATGGCACGGCGCAGCGCGGCGAGTTCCCCGCCGGTCGCCGAAGTGGCGAGGACGACGGTCCACCCCCGTCCGGCGAGGGTGCGCAGCAGCCGGCCGGCCTGTGGCAGGGCGGGCAGCCGGTCGGCGTACGTCGCGTACAGGGTCGTGTGGGCGGCGCTGATGGCGTCGTCCTGTCCGGTGTCGCGTCCGTCTCCGAGCAGACGGGCGATGAGGTCGCGGCCGGGGAGGCCGACGGCGCGGTGGATGTCGTGCATCACGACGTCGTGCCCGGCCTGGCGGAACGCCTCCCACCAGGCCGTCACATGCAGATGGTTGGTGTCGACGAGCGTTCCGTCGACATCGAAGACGGCCGCGCGGTCCATGTCGCCGTTTCCTTCCTCGCGGGACAGACAAACGGGCCGCGCGCCCGTGGCGGCGCGGCCCGTTCTCAGCCCCTGTTCGGCACCGGTGTCACTTCTGTGCGGCCGGGGACCTCTTGACCCGCTCGCCGGTCCTCTCGACCGCCTCCTGGATCTTGCCCTTCAGCTGCTCACCGCGGCCTTCCGCCTGCATCTGCCGGTCGTTGGCGGCCTTGCCCGCGGCTTCCTTCATCTTGCCCTTGGCCTGCTTCGCCTTCGCCTTGGCCTTGCTCACGAGGTGTTCCTTTCACAGAGATGAGAGGTGACTGGACTTGGCTCATCCACCTTGCGCCGGTCACTCCGTGCCTGCAATCCGGGGACGCTCCGTCACGTTCCGCCCATTCAGCTCGGCGGCTCCTCCGGGACCGGTCCCTGGCCGTCGCCGGGCGCCTGCTCCTCCTCGTCCGGGGTACGCCCGTTGGCCTCGTCCAGCGGGTCCTCGCCGTCCTGTGCCTGCTGATCGGGCAGGTCTCTCGGCACGGGCATGCCGTTCTCCTTCTGCGTCCGCGGGTCACTCATGACTGTGGTTCCTCCCTATGCGCGGCAGAGGCAGAACGGGTGGCCCGCCGGATCGGCGTACACACGAAAGCCCCGCTGCCCGTTGTCGTCGTCCACGTCGAGCGGGGTGGCGCCGAGTGCGAGCACCTGCGCCTGCGCCGCCTCGATGTCCGGGACGTCGAAGTCCAGGTGCATCTGCTGCGAGTTGTCGTCGGCCCGCGGCCAGTCCGGCGGCCGGAAACCGGGCGCGCGCTGGAAGGCCATACGGATACCGCCGGGTACGTACAGGTCGTACCAGTCCTCGTCGTCATTCTTCACGTCGCCGCCCAGCACCGCAGCGTAGAAACCGGCGAGTGCCTTCGGATCCGGACAGTCCAGGGCCACGAGACAGTACTTCGCGATGGCCATGCCGACCTCCTTGCTCGGGCTTGCGTCCCGTTCCGCGTCCCACCCCGGTACCCCTCCTGCACTGGCTGAACCGAACCGCACAAGGCGGAACATTTTGATAGGAAGGGGTACGCAGCGACACCTTCGGCCCCGGAAAGGCGTGACGGAGTGGAGCCAACCAGCCAGCAGGAGAACGCGCACAGCTCTGTCCTCACCCTGCATGTCAACGGCACCGCGCACACACTGACGCTCGACCACCGCACCACCCTCCTGGACGCCCTTCGCGAGCACCTTCGTCTGACCGGCGCGAAGAAGGGGTGCGACCACGGCCAGTGCGGCGCGTGCACCGTGATCGTCGACGGCCGGCGCGCCAACAGCTGTCTGCTGCTGGCCGCCGCCCACAACGGCGCGCGCGTCACCACCGTCGAAGGTCTGGCCGACGGCGAGCGGCTCCATCCGGTCCAGGAGGCGTTCGTCGCGCGGGACGCCCTCCAGTGCGGCTACTGCACGCCGGGCCAGATCTGTTCCGCCGTCGGGATGCTGGCCGAGGCCGCCGAAGGGCATCCCTCGTACGTCACCTCTCCGGGTCACTCTCCCGGCGGCCCCTCCGCCCTCGGCCCGCACGAGATCCAGGAACGCATGAGCGGCAACATCTGCCGCTGCGGCGCCTACCCGCACATCGTCGAGGCGATCGAGGAGGCGGCGCGGTGAAGCCGTTCGCGTACTTCCGGGCCGAGAGCGCCGACGAGGCGGTCGGCGCCTTCGCCGGCCATCCGCGCGCGCAGTACCTCGGCGGCGGCACCAACCTGGTCGACCTGATGAAACTAGGGGTCACGGCCCCGGACCTCCTCATCGACGTCAGCCGGCTGCCGCTGGACGGGATCGACGAGACCCCGGACGGCGGGCTGCACATCGGCGCGACCGTACGCAACAGCGATCTGGCCGCCCATCCGGCCGTGCGTACGCGTTACGCCGCGCTGTCGCAGGCCCTGCTCTCCGGCGCCTCCGGACAGCTGCGCAACACGGCGACGACCGGCGGAAACCTGCTCCAGCGCACCCGCTGTACGTACTTCCAGGACACCTCGAAGCCCTGCAACAAGCGCGCCCCGGGCAGCGGATGCCCCGCCCGCGACGGCATCCACCGTGATCTCGCGGTGCTCGGCCACTCCGCGGACTGCGTCGCCACCAACCCCTCGGACATGGCCGTCGCCCTGGCCGCCCTCGACGCCGCCGTCCACCTGCACGGCCCACAGGGCACGCGCACCGTCGCGGTCACGGACTTCCACCGGCTGCCGGGAGACCGTCCCGATCAGGACACCGTCCTGCGTACGGGCGAACTGATCACCGGCGTGACTCTTCCCCCCCTCCTGGCCGGCACCCGGTGCGGCTACCGCAAGGCCCGCGACCGCGCCTCCTACGCTTTCGCGCTCGCCTCCGTCGCCGTCGTCCTGCGCGTCGAGGGCGGCGTCGTCGGGGACGCCGCACTCGCCTTCGGCGGACTTGCGCACCGGCCCTGGCGTGCCCGCGCGGCCGAAGAGGTACTGCGCGGGGCCCCCGCCACCGAGGAGACGTTCACCCGGGCGGCCGACGCCGAACTCGCCGCGGCCGAGCCGCTGCGCGACAACGGATTCAAGGTGCCGCTCGCCCGCAACCTCGCCATCAGCGTGCTGGCCGAGCTCGCTTCCCGTACCTGAGGACGTGACAACCCGTCATGACGCACGCACAGACACCCCTGGGCACCCCGGCCGTCCGCGCGGAGGCCCGCGACAAGGTCACCGGCGCAGCGCGCTACGCGGCCGAGCACACTCCCGCGGGCTGCGCCTACGCCTGGCCGGTGCCCGCGACCGTGGCGCGCGGCCGGGTCACCGCCGTGCACGCCGAGGAGGTGCTGGCCCTGCCGGGCGTGCTCGCCGTGCTCAGCCATGAGAACGCGCCCCGCCTCAAGGAGCCGGACGACCCGATCCTCGCGGTCCTCCAGAACGACCGGGTCCCCCACCGGGGCTGGTACGTCGCGCTGGTGGTCGCCGATTCATTGGAGGACGCCAGTGCGGCCGCCGACGCGCTGCGGATCGACTACGCGCCCGAGGAGCACGACGTAGTCCTGACCACGGACCACCCACGCCTCTACACGCCGGAGGAGGCGAACAGCGGGGTCCCCGCCGTCCGGGAACGCGGCGACTTCGACAGGGCCTATCCGGCGGCCGCCGTGCGCGTCGACGCGACGTACACGATGGGCGCGCTGCACAACCACCCCATGGAGCCGCACGCCACGACCGCGTGGTGGGACGACGGACACCTCACGGCGCACGACTCCAGTCAGGGCTCCACGAAGGTACGGGACGCCCTCGCCCAGGTCTTCGGACTGGAGAAGCGGCGGATCACCGTCGTGTCCGAGCACGTCGGCGGAGGATTCGGCGCCAAGGGCACCCCGCGTCCCCAGGTGGTGCTGGCCGCCATGGCGGCGCGGCACACCGGGCGCCCCGTCAAGCTGGCGCTCCCCCGCCGCCGGCTCGCGGCGGTGGTCGGCCACCGCGCGCCGACCGTGCAGCGCGTGCGGCTGGGGGCCGGCGCCGACGGCGTCATCACCGCGCTCGCCCACGAGGTGGTCACGCAGACGTCGACGGTCAAGGAGTTCGTGGAGCAGGCGGCCGTACCGGCTCGCGTCATGTACACCTCGCCGCACAGCCGCACCACCCACCGGGTCGCCGCGCTGGACGTGCCGTCCCCCTCCTGGATGCGCGCTCCGGGCGAGGCGTCCGGGATGTACGCCCTGGAGTCGGCGATGGACGAACTCGCCGTCGCCGCCGGGCTGGACCCGGTCGAACTGCGGCTGCGCAACGAGCCGGACACCGAACCCGACAGCGGCAGCCCGTTCAGCAGCCGGCACCTGGCCGAGTGCCTGCGGGAGGGAGCACGGCGCTTCGGCTGGGAACGGCGCGATCCTCGCCCCGGCATCCGCCGGGAGGGAGATCTGCTGCTCGGCACCGGGGTCGCCTCGGCCACCTATCCCGTGCTCGTCAGTCCGTCCGCCGCGACCGCGCACGCCGCCCCCGACGGCACGTACGCCGTCCGGGTCAACGCGACCGACATCGGCACCGGGGCCCGCACCGTGCTCGCGCAGATCGCCGCCGATGTGCTGGGCGCTCCCCTGGAAGCGGTCCGGGTCGAGATCGGCAGCAGCGACCTGCCCGTGGCGCCGCTCGCGGGCGGTTCGTCGGGGACGGCGTCGTGGGGCTGGTCCGTGCACAAGGCGTGCACGCTCCTCGCGGAGCGTCTGCGGGAGCGTTCCGGCGCCCTGCCGGCCGAGGGGATCACCGAGGCGGCGGACACCGAGCGGGAAGTGGCGGAGGAATCTCCCTACGCGCGGCACGCGTTCGGGGCCCACTTCTCCGAGGTGCAGGTCGACACGGTGAGCGGAGAGGTCCGCGTACGGCGCCTCCTCGGCGTGTACGCCGCCGGCCACATCCTCAACCCCCGAACCGCGCGTTCCCAGTTCATCGGCGCCATGGCCATGGGCATCGGCATGGCGCTGACGGAGCACAGCACCATGGACCCCGTCTTCGGGGACTTCGCGGAGCACGATCTGGCGTCGTACCACGTACCCGCGTGCGCGGACGTGCCGGCGATCGAGGCGCACTGGGTCGACGAGGACGATCCCCACCTCAACCCGATGGGCAGCAAGGGCATCGGAGAGATCGGCATCGTCGGTACGGCGGCGGCCATCGCCAACGCCGTCCACCACGCGACGGGCGTACGGCTGCGGGACCTGCCGCTGACACCGGACAAGGTGCTGCCGCGCCTCGGCCCGGGCCCGGTGAGCGCCCCGCCCGGCGGGGAATGACGGCCACACGGCGGGGCACAAGGCCAGCAGCGGCACAGCAACCCGCGGACTACGCGTGGTGCGCCGTCAAGTGGCAGGAGAAGCCCATGCTGGCAATCGCGGCAGCGGTGGTGTTCGTCATCGCCTTCATCATCAACGCGACCGAGACGTCGACGGAAACGATCTTCGGTACGACGAGCCTCATGCTCGTCGGGCTCGCCCTTCTCGCCCTGCATGTGGCGGGTCTGGGTGCCGGGTGGTCGGCCCGGGGCCGTCGGCGCTGACCGGAGACACCCCCGGGGGCGGGGCGGTGGCCCCCCGCCCGGGGGGTTCACGGTCCGTCAGGCCGCGCGGGCACCGCGCGTGCGATGCTGCCGGATGATCCCGGCGTAGTGGTGGCCGCTCCCCTTGATCGTGCGGCGCTGCGTCGCGTAGTCGACGTGGACCAGGCCGAAGCGCTTGTCGTAGCCGTACGCCCACTCGAAGTTGTCCAGCAGGGACCAGGCGTAGTAGCCGGCGAGTGGCGCGCCCCGCCGTGCCGCTCGGGCGCAGGCGGCCAGGTGTTCCTCGAGGTACTGGGTGCGCTCGCGGTCGTCGATCGTGCCGTCGGCGAGGAGCCTGTCGGGGTACGCGGACCCGTTCTCGGTCACGTACAGCTTGCGTGCGCCGTACTCGTCGGTGAGGCGCATCAGCAGGGTCTCGATGCCGCCCGCGTCGATCTCCCAGTCCATGCCCGTGCGCGGTACGCCGGGGCGGCTGATCTGCCGCGCGAAGGGGTAGGGGCCGTCCGGGTCGTCGGTCACCACCGCAGGGAAGTAGTAGTTCAGCCCCAGCCAGTCCAGCGGCTGCGCGATGGTGGCGAGGTCGCCGGTGCGCTCCGGCAGGTCCACGCCGTACGCCTCACGCATGTCGGCGGGGAAACCCCGGCCGTGGACCGGGTCGAGCCACCAGCGGTTGGTGTGGCCGTCCGCGCGGCGCGCGGCGGCCGCGTCGGCCTCGCTGGACGAGGCCGGCTGGACGGTGGAGAGGTTGTTGACGATGCCGATCCCGGCGCCGGGCGCTGCCGCGCGGAGGGCCTGGGTGGCCAGGCCGTGGCCGAGGAGCAGGTGGTACGAGGCACGGACGGCGGCGGTGATGTCGGTGAGCCCGGGGGCCATCTTCCCTTCGAGGTGACCGATCCAGGCCGAGCACAGCGGCTCGTTGAGGGTGGCCCAGTGCCGCACGCGGTCACCGAGGGCTCCGGCGACGACATCGGCGTAGGCGGCGAAGTGCTCGGCGGTCTCCCGCTCGGGCCAGCCGCCCCGGTCCTGGAGCGCCTGGGGCAGGTCCCAGTGGTACAGGGTGACGTTCGGCGTGATGCCCGCTTCGAGGAGCGCGTCGACGAGGCGCGAGTAGTGGTCGAGGCCTGCCTGGTTGACGGGTCCGTCGCCGCCGGGAACGACGCGCGGCCAGGCCACCGAGAAGCGGTAGTCGGTGACGCCCAGTCGCTTCATGAGGGCGATGTCCTGGGGCCACCGGTGGTAGTGGTCGCAGGCGACGTCGCCGTGGTCGCCGTTGTCGGTCTTGCCCGGGGTGTGCGAGAACGTGTCCCAGATCGACGGAGCACGGCCCTGCGCCGCCACCGCTCCCTCGATCTGGTACGCCGACGTGGCGACGCCCCAGGCGAAGTCTTCGGGGAGGGAGGTGAGGTCGAGGTCGGAGTGGGCGGTCACGAAGTTCCTTTCGGGAAGGGTCACTTGACGGCTCCGGCGGTGAGTCCGGCGACCAGGTAGCGCTGGAGCAGAAGGAATCCGGCGACGACGGGAACGCTGACCACCAGGGACGCGGCCATGATCTGGTTCCAGTAGACGTCGTTCTGGGTCGAGTAGCCCTGGAGGCCCACGGCGAGGGTGCGGGTCATGTCGTTGGTCATCACGGAGGCGAAGAGGACCTCGCCCCAGGCCGTCATGAAGGCGTAGACGGCGACGGCGACGATGCCCGGGACCGCGGCGGGGATCACGACGCGGATCAGCGCGCCGACCGGGCCGCAGCCGTCGACCTTGGCCGCCTCGTCGAGTTCGCGCGGCACGGAGTCGAAGTACCCGATGAGCATCCAGATGGAGAACGGCAGGGAGAAGGTCAGGTACGTGAGGATGAGTCCGCCGCGCGAGCCGAAGAGCGCGATGCCGGTGGACTGGCCGATGTTCACGTAGATGAGGAAGAGCGGCAGCAGGAAGAGGATGCCGGGGAACATCTGCGTGGAGAGGACCGTCACCGTGAAGACGCGCTTGCCGCGGAAGTCGTAGCGGCTGACGGCGTACGCGGCGAAGACCGCGATGACCACCGAGCAGACGGTGGCGGCGCCCGCGACGATCAGCGAGTTCACGAAGTAGCGGGCGAGGGGGACGGTGTCCCAGATGTCGAAGTACGGGCGGACGGTGAGCCCGCTCGGCAACCAGCGGAACTTGCCCGAGACGTCCTGGAGCGGTTTGAGAGAGCTGCTGACCATGACGTACACCGGCAGCAGCACGAAGCCGGTCAGCAGGCTCAGGAAGATCCGCCGGGCCCTGAGGAAGGACTTGGGCGGCGCGGTCGGCGACCGTCGCCGGGCCGGCGCGGCGGCGGTGACGCGGTCGCTAGGCATCGGCGGGCTTCTTTCCTCGCGAGGTGAACAGGAGATACGCGGCCGTCACCAGGAGCAGGAAGATCAGCAGCAGGACCGACATCGCGGATCCGGTGCCGAAGTTCCAGGTGACGAACGAGGACTGGTAGATGTGGACGGAGATGAGGTCCGCCGCCTCCGGGGCCGCCTTCCCGAAAAGGACGTACGGCGTGTTGAAGTCGTTGAAGGTCCAGAGGAAGAGGACCAGCACCAGCACCTGGTTCACCGGCTGGAGCGAGGGGAGGGTGATGCGGCGTACCTGCTGCCACACGCCGGCGCCGTCGATGGCCGCCGCCTCGTACAGCTCCCGGGGGATGTTCTGGAGCCCGGCCATCATGATGAGGAAGGCGAAGGGCCAGCCCTTCCATACGGAGACGACGAGCAGCGCGACGAAGCTGTTGTCGCCGATCAGCCAGAACGACGGGGTGTCGGTGAGACCCAGCTGGTCGTGGATGACGTGGTTCATGAGGCCGTTGTCCCGCTGGAACATGAACGCCCAGGTGATGACGGCCGCGTAGACCGGCAGGGCGTACGGGATGAGGAAGACGGCCCGCAGCAGGCCGCGGCCGCGGAAGTTCTCCTGGAGGAAGACCGCCGCCGCCGTGCCGATCAGCCAGCACAGGCCGACGGAGAGCACGGTGAACTGGCAGGTGATGAAGAAGGAGCGGAGCAGCGACTCGCCGACGGGCTCGTTGATGTCGACGGCGAGTGCGAAGTTGTCGAAGCCGTTCCAGGGAGCGCTGCCCAGGTCGCGGATGTAGAACTGGGTCAGCTCGCGGAAGCTCATGACGATGCCGATGGCCATGGGCACCAGGTGGACGAGCAGTTCCAGGACGAGCGCGGGGAGCAGCAGCAGGTACGGCAGGCCGATGCGGCGGAGCCGTCCGGGAAGGCGTCGGCCGCGGGGCCGGGCCTTCCCCGCTCCGGGCGGCGCGGCCGTGCGGCCGGCAGGGGCCTGCTGGTGTGCGGCGGTGGCGGCGGGTGTCACAGCGGGCCTACTTCGGCATCTGCTGCTGGGCCTTGGACAGGCGGGCCTTGACGGACTCGGTGGTGACCGGGCGTCCGGCGGCGGCATCGGCGAACAGTTCCTTGACCGCAGTGCCCACCGCGGTCTCGAACTGCGATTCCTCGGGGACCTGCGGCAGCGGGGCGGCGCTCCTGGCGAGCGTGTCGCGCAGGACGGCGCGGTCGGGGGCGGCGAAGGCGGGGTCCTGCTGGGCTGCCTTGACCGGCGGGATGGACCCGTAGGTGTCGTTGAGGATCTTCTGCTCCTCGTCGCTCGTCATGAACTTCACGAACTTGGTCGCGCCGTCGAGGTTCTTGGTGTTCTTGAAGACGGCCATGTTGATGCCGGCGACCATCGAGTTGACCTGCTTGCCGCTGCCCGGGATGCCGGACGGCACGGGTACGGGGGCCACTCCCCAGTCGTCGGGCTTCATTCCGTGCGCGGTGAAGGCGCTGGCGGCGGCCTGCCACAGGACCATCGCGGTCCTGCCCTTGGCGAAGTCCTGGAGCGACTGGTTCTGGGCGTACTCGGCGTTGCCGGGGGCGACGATCTTGTCCTTGGCCATGAAGTCGACGTACTGCTTGACGGCGGCGACGTTCTTGTCGGAGGTGAAGTCGGGCTTGCCCGCGGCGTCGAAGAAGTCGGAGCCGTACTGCTGCCCGAGTGCGAAGATCTGGTGGATGTTGTTGGACAGGTTCGCCCCCTCCGCGCCGAGGGCCCACTTGCCGTCCTTGGAGAGCCTCTTGCCGTCGGCGACCAGCTCGTCCCAGGTGGCGGGCGGCTTCTCGATGCCTGCGTCCTTGAACATCTGCTTGTTGTAATAGAGGGCGTACGAGAGCGAGTACAGCGGTACGGCGGCCGGGTCCTTGTCCTTGACTCCCGCCGAGGCGACGGCCGCCTCGCTGAACCGGTCACGGCCGCCGATCTTGTCGAAGGTGGCGTCGTCCCACGGCAGCAGGGCGCCGGTGGCCTGGAGCGAGGCGGACCAGGAATTGCCGATGTTGAGGACGTCGGGGCCCTGGCCGGAGGTCGTGGCGGCCAGGATGCGGGTCAGCAGATCCGTCCAGGGGATCACTTCGAGCTTGACCTTGATGCCGGTCTGCTTCTCGAACTTCTTCAGCTCGGCCGTGAGAATCTTCTTGTCGGCCTCGACGCTCGGCGCCTGGTTCGAAGCCCAGTACGTCAGTGTCTTCGGCGAGGAGCTGCCGCCTGCCCCGTTCTCGCCGCCGCCGCAGCCGGTGGCGAGGGTCGTGAGGGAGGTGACGATGGCTATGGCAGCCGCGGCTCGGATTCTGCGCATGGCGAAGACGGCCCTTCGGAGTGTGTGAGCCCGGGTTACGTTCAGTCCTTGAACAACCTCATGGCTTAATTTAAAACGTGAGTTAAGACCCGAGAGAGGGTCGCGTCAAGACTTGAAGCGGCGGTATGTTGCACGGAGGAAGGGAGCCATATGGCCATGCCGAGCAGACGAACCGTCCGTGACCTGCGACGAAGCAGCCGGAAGGAGGTACTGCAACGACTGTATTTCGACGGCCCGATGAGCCGTCAGGCGCTCGGAGGCGCCACGTCACTCAGTTCGGGCTCCATCAGCACCATCGTCGCCGAACTCGTCGCCGAGGGGCTGGTCGAGGAGGCGGGCACGGTGGACTCCGACGGCGGCCGCCCCCGCACACTCCTGCGCGTGGTCCCCTCCGGGGCGTACCTGATCGGCGTCGATGTGGGCGAAACGCGGGTACGCGTCGAGTTGTTCGACCTGGTCATGGCCGAACTGGCCCGCTGGGAGCGGCCGTTGCGACGCAATGGCTACGACGTCACATCGGTCGTCGGACACATCAGCGAGGGCGTACGGGAGGTGATGAGCGGGGCGGGCATCACGGCCGACCTGCTGCTCGGCGTCGGCGTCGGCATCCCCGGCATCGTCGACCGCAACTCGGCGGGCGAGGACGGGGACGGCGACGGGGACGCGGTGGTGCACGGCCAGACCATCGGCTGGGACGCGGTGCCGCTGGAATCGCTGTTGCGCGACTGCGCCGTACTGCCGCCCGGCACGCGGTTCTTCATCGAGAACGGCGCCAAGACCCTCGGTCAGGCGGAGATGTGGTTCGGCGGCGGGCGCGGCGTACGCGACGCGGCGATCGTGCTGTTCGGCTCCGGAATCGGCGCGTGCATCGTCACCGACGGCGCCATCTTCGGCGGGGCGCGCGGCAGCGCCGCCGAATGGGGCCACACCACCCTGCACGTGCGCGGCCGACGGTGCCGCTGCGGGGCACTCGGCTGCCTGGAGGCGTACGCCGGCGCCGAAGCCCTGGTGCAGCGCTGGCAGGAGGCGGGCGCCACGCTGCCCGCCGACACCGACGAGGAGACGGCGGTCACCACCATGCTGGCCGCCGCCTACCCGCAGAAGGGGCCGGCCGATCCGGTGGCCCTCGGGGTGCTGGAGGAGACGGCGGAGTACCTGGGCGCCGGAATCTCCGATCTCATCAACCTCTACAGCCCCGAGCGGGTGCTGCTCTGCGGCTGGGCGGGCCTCCAGCTGGCCCCGTACATCCTGGACGCCGTACGCCGTCACGCCCGCGCCTACGCACTGCGGCATCCGGCCGAGCGGGTCACCATCGAACTCGGCCGGCTCGGGCCCGACGCCGTCACCGTCGGCGCCGCGACCCTGCCTCTCGCGGACTTCTTCTCGCGCGGCGGACGCCCGCACGAGACGGCGGGCGAAGGCGACGTGCCCGCCGAACAGACGGGCTGGCGCGCCACGATGGAGACGCGGAAGCTGACGACCGCACCCCAGGAGCCCGCGCGGAAATAACCACTGCGCGCCCCTTGACCCCAGCGATGTGGGCGGACAAGCATCTCCTGCTTGGAGAGCGCTCTCCAAGCACGTGTCTCCCTTCGACCGAGGAGAACCACCCATGCCCGCTGCCGGCCCATACGTGGCGCCCCCGCCCCACAGACCCCCCGTTTCCGCACGTCAGGGCGTTACCTACGCCGTGGTCACCGCGCTGGTCGCCACGCTCCTGCTCTTCGTTCCGATCGGTACGGCCCAGGCCGCGCCGGTGCTGCTGTCCCAGGGCAAACCGGTCATCGCGTCCAGCGAGGAGAACCACGGCACCCTCGCCGCGTCGGCCGTGGACGGCAACGCCGCCACCCGCTGGTCGAGCGCCCACTCGGACCCGCAATGGCTGCGCGTCGACCTCGGCGCGGCCACCCGGGTCAGCCAGGTCGTCCTGAACTGGGAGACGGCGTACGGCAAGGGCTACCGCATCGAGCTCTCGACGGACGGCAGCGACTGGTCGACGGCGTACCAGACCACCACCGGTGACGGGGGCACGGACACCGTCGACATCACTGGCGAGGCCCGCTACATCCGCGTGCACGGCACCACTCGTGGCACCCAGTACGGCTACTCGCTCTGGGAGTTCAAGGTGTACGGCGAGTCGGGCGGCACCGGCGGCCCGCAACTGCCCGGCGGCGGCGACCTCGGCCCCAACGTCCACATCTTCGACCCGTCCACCTCCGGCATCCAGGCCAAGCTGGACGAGGTGTTCAAGCAGCAGGAGTCGGCGCAGTTCGGCAACGGCCGCCACGCCTTCTTCTTCAAGCCGGGCACGTACAACAACCTCAACGCGCAGATCGGCTTCTACACCTCGATTTCCGGCCTGGGCCTCAAGCCCGACGACACCACCATCAACGGAGACGTGACCGTCGACGCCGGATGGTTCAACGGCAACGCCACCCAGAACTTCTGGCGTTCCGCCGAGAACCTGGCGCTGAACCCGGTCAACGGCACCAACCGCTGGGCCGTCTCCCAGGCCGCCTCCTTCCGCCGCATGCACGTCAAGGGCGGCCTCAACCTGGCCCCGGCGGGTTACGGCTGGGCCTCCGGCGGCTACATCGCCGACAGCAAGATCGACGGTACGGTCGGCCCGTACTCGCAGCAGCAGTGGTACACCCGCGACAGTTCGGTCGGCGGCTGGACCAACGGCGTGTGGAACATGACGTTCTCGGGGGTCGAGGGCGCCCCGGCGACCAGCTTCCCGGACCCGCCGTACACCACCCTCCAGACCACCCCGATCTCCCGCGAGAAACCGTTCCTCCACCTGGACGGCAGCGCGTACAAGGTCTTCGTCCCCGCCAAGCGCACCGACGCCCGCGGCGTCTCCTGGAACGGCACGCCCCAGGGCACCTCGATCGGCCTGGACAAGTTCTACGTGGTCAAGCCCGGTGCGACGGCGGCGACGATCAACCAGGCGCTCGCCCAGGGCCTGCACCTGCTCTTCACCCCGGGCGTCTACCACGTCGACCGGACGATCAACATCGACCGCGCCGACACGGTCGTCCTCGGCCTCGGCCTGGCGACGATCATCCCCGACGGCGGGGTGACCGCGATGAAGGTCGCCGACGTCGACGGCGTCAAGCTCGCCGGCTTCCTCATCGACGCGGGCCCCGTCAACTCCCCGTCACTGCTGGAACTCGGCCCGCAGAACTCCTCGGCCGACCACTCCGCCAACCCCACCAGCGTCCAGGACGTCTATGTCCGCGTCGGCGGCGCGGGCGCCGGCAAGGCGACCACCTCGATCGTCGTCAACAGCGACGACACGGTCATCGACCACACCTGGGTCTGGCGCGCCGACCACGGCGAGGGCGTCGGCTGGGAGACCAACCGCGCCGACTACGGGGTGCGGGTGTACGGCGACGACGTGCTGGCCACCGGCCTGTTCGTGGAGCACTTCAACAAGTACGACGTCGAGTGGTACGGCGAGCGCGGCCGGACGATCTTCTACCAGAACGAGAAGGCGTACGACGCGCCCAACCAGGCCGCCATCCAGAACGGTGACACCAAGGGGTACGCCGCCTATCGCGTCGACGACTCGGTGAACGTCCACGAGGGCTGGGGGCTCGGCAGTTACTGCAACTACACGTCCGACCCGAACATCCGCCAGGACCACGGCTTCAAGGCCCCGGTGAAGCCGGGCGTGAAGTTCCACAGCCTGCTCGTGGTCTCGCTCGGCGGGATGGGCCACTACGACCACGTGATCAACAACGTGGGTTCGCCGACCAGTGGGACATCGACCATCCCGTCAACGGTCGTCTCCTTCCCCTGATCCGGACCAGGGGGCAGCCGGCCGCAGGCCGCCGGCTGCCCCGACCGACGGCCTTCCGGGCCGCCGCACGACCTGCCCGGTTCCTCCTGCCCCCGGGGCGGGAGGTGCCGGGTGCCGCTGTCCGGCTAGGCGGACTCGCGGCGTACGAGCTCCGGGTCGAAGATCACCGAGGTGGGCTCGGTCAGCGTGCCCTCGATCTGTTCCTGGAGGAGCCGCGCCATCGTGGCCGCCATCTCCTCCATCGGCTGCCGGACGGTGGTCAGCGGCGGGCGGCAGGTGACCGCCGCGCCGGAGTCGTCGAAGCCGACCACGGCCACGTCCTGCGGTACACGCTTTCCGCCTTCGCGCAACACCTGGCAGACCCCTTGCGCCATCAGGTCGTTCGCGGCGAAGACCCCGTCGATGTGCGGGTGTTCGGCCAGCAGGCGGGTCATGGCCGACGCCCCGCTGTCGAAGGTGAAGCCACCCTCGGCGATCGGGATGTAGGGGTGCCCGGACCGCGCCATCGTCTCCTGGAAACCGGAGAGCCGGTCCTGCGCCGCCGGCAGGTCCAGGGGGCCCGTGATCGTGGCGGCCCGGCGGCAGCCCCGTGCCAGCAGATGCGCGGCGGCCAGCCGGCCGCCCTCGCGGTGATCGACGTCCACGTACGTGAGGGGGGCGGGCAGCGCGGGGCGTGCGAAGAGCACGCAGGGCAGACTCTCGGCCGCCAGGAGGCCCGGCAGGGGGTCCTCGGCGTGCGTGGAGAAGACCAGCGCGCCGTCCGCACTGCCCTGCCGCAGGTACGCGAGCACCTCCTGCCTGGTGTCCTCCGTCTCGGCGAACATCAGCACCGGGTACATCGAGCGCGGGCGCAGGAAACCCACCACGCCGCTGACCACACGGCTGAAGAACGGGTCCGCGAGAGCCCGGGCCGCGAAGGCGTTCTGCTCGCTCTCGGAGTCGTCGGCCGCGCCGGAGACCACCAGGGCGATGGTCTCGGCCCGCCGGGTCACCAGGGACCGCGCGGCGCGGTTGGGGGTGTAACCGATGCGTGCGATCGCTTCCCGTACCGCTTCCCGGATGGCGGGGTCGACGTTGCGGATGCCGTTGACGACGCGGGAGACGGTCGCCCGGGAAACGCCCGCCTCCCGGGCCACGTCCTCAAGCGTCGGCGCCTGTCTCGTCATGCCCGCACCCTACCGGCGGGGCTGCGTCGCGCGAGAGCGCTCTCCGCGATGCCGGGGCGGACGGGACCCGTCGGCGGAGCGCCGGTCCGTTTGGCGCATCCGCTCCGGGGCACTCGCCGGAGCGACGGATTCCTTCAGATGTGATGGGGTTTCCTCATGGGCACACCGCCGAACGATCCCGTCCCGCCCAACCCGACCCCCGCGCCCGGTCCCGGGCCGCAACCGGGGCCGGCTCCGGGCCCGGTGCCGACGCCCGGGCCGGACCCGGTGCCCCCGGCGCCGCCCCAGCCCGAACCGGACCCGCCCGCGCCCGTCCCGCCGCCGGAGCCGAAGCCCGGGCCGGGCCCGCTGCCGGGGCCGGTCCCGCCCCCGGAGCCCGTCACCTGAGAACCGGGCGGTACGGAGGCGGAGAACCGCGGTACGCGAGGCCGAGCGCGCCCGGCGGTACGCCGGACGCGAGCGCGGCGAGCCCCCGATCGCGGACAAGCCAGAGCCCCCGGTGGCGTCCGGGGGCTCGGCTCAGCAACTCCGCTTCGGGGGCGCTTACTGAGTTAACAGGCCCCACCCTGCCCGCACCGGCCGACGGATGGGGCCGGCGACGCTCCGAAACGGCGAATCGCCACTCGTTCGGACCACTGCTCGTTCGGACCACTGCGTGCGGAGCGCCGCGCGGCCGCCGGTCGGCCTGTCGGCCGCCTCAGCCTGGTCACGCGTTCGGCCTGGCTGCGCTCACGTCACCGAGAGCGGAATCGGCATCGCGCTCGATGGCCAGGTCGCCCAGGGACACGATGCCCACCGCGATGGTGCCTTCCACCACGGGCAGCCGGCGCAGCGAATGTTCGCGCATCAGCTCGATGGCGCGGTCGACCTGGTCGTCGGGGGTGACGGTGACGAGGTCGGGGCTGCAAACGTCGCGGACCGTCGTCTCACCCGGGTCCTTGCCCTCCGCCAGTACGCGCACCACCAGATCGCGGTCGGTCACCAGCCCGCGCAGCCCGTCGCCATCGGCGACCAGAACCGCCCCGATGTTCTCCTCGCGCATCCGGTGCGCCACCTCGCTCACCGCCGTGAGCACGCCCACGGTGACCGGGGCGCTCGTCATGACTTCGCGAACCTGTTGACCCATCGGGTCCTCCATCGGACAGGCGGCGGTAGCCGCGGCCCCCACTCACCGACCGGGTACCCGTGCGCTGCCCGCCCAAGCGCGGCGGCCCGGCGTCGGCGTCCACGCCGCCGGGGGAGGCGAGCGGACTGGCGTGTTCCGAGACGAGGGCGACCCACGAAGCGGCGGGGTCACCGGCGCCGATGCTGATACTGACGGGGCCGATGGATGTCATGAGCGCGCGTCCGTCATCACGCGCTCCCAGTCGTTCAGGAAGCGCTTGAGTCCGTACCGTTCCAGGGCCGCCTGGCGGCCTCGCGCGCCGTCCTCGGCCGCGGCCTCCGGTTCCTGCAGGTAGTGGCGGGCGGCGCGCGCGAGGACCTCGGGCCGGGTGGACAGCGTTCCCGCGCCGGGCGGGACGGCCTCGACCGCCTCGGTGGTGGCGAGGGCCACCACCGGCATGCCCAGGTGCATGGCCTCCAGCAGGGACAGGCCCAGCGAGGTCCAGCGCACCGGGTGCAGATACAGACGGCGCTCGGCGAGGGCGGCGTGCAGGTCGCGCTGGGGAAGGTGAGTGGAGTGCAGACGGTCGTCGGATACGCCCAGGTGGCCGGCCAGGCCCTCGGTACGCATGCCGAAAACGTCCAGCGGCGTCGCCTCGGACAGGGCCGGCAGCAGGTCCGTACCGGTGCAACGGCCGCGCCGGATCGGGTCGTTGACGACGACGGCGGCGCGCGGGAGCCAGCCGGTGTACTGGTGTCCCGGGTCGACGATGCCGTGCTCGACGACCTGGGTGCGGGTGGAACCGTTGTCCCAGAACAGCCGGTTGAAGTGGGTGACATGGACGAGCGTCAGGTCGTCGCGGTCCGCGAACGGGTGCCGGGTGTCCGGAACCTTGCCGTCCGGTGCGTTGTGCTCCAGATAGACCGCGGGTACGTCACGGCCGGGCCGGCGTCCGCCCAGCCAGCGTTCGGCGAGTTCGAGCTCGTGCGGCCGCTGGAGGACGACGAGGTCGACCGGCGCGTCGCGCAGCTGCTCGGGCGTCGTCTCGCGTACGGAGTCGGGCCAGGTGAAGGTACGGGCCCGGCCGAGCCCGTCGGGATCGCGGCCGGGTGTCACGGGAACGAGATAGGTGTGCGGCCCCTGGACGAACGCGGTGGTCCAGGAACCGTGTACGTGCCACAGCAGGATGTTCATGCGGTCGCTCCTCCTCGTTCCTTCTCGGGTACGCCGCCCGGCACCGCCGGGCAGCCCGCTGCGGACCGCGTACGGCCGCCCAGCGCGGCCACGGCGGCGAGCACCTCCGTGTCACCGACCCCGTCGAGGCAGGGGTGCCCCGGAGCCGGGCAGCGCCGGGCCCTGCTGTCGGCGCACGACGTCCACGGCTTCCCGCGCCGACGGCATGAGTTCCACCCGCGCCGGATTCCCGTGGTACGGAACGTCGACGACGAGCGTCCCGTCCCGGTCGGAGAGCACCGCCTCGGGAAACCCACGGCAACGGGCCGCGTCCGGGCTCGGGCCGGGGGCCGCGTCCCCGCGGGTGCCCGGCGCCGACCGCGGCTGCGGATGGCCGGACGAGGGGGCCGGGTGGACGGCGGACGGGCCGTCGAACAGCCAGGGGCCGGTCGTCGGGCTCGTCGGGGACGCCGTGGGGCGGGAGGTGGGAGCGCGGGTCATGGCCGCACCCGTACCTGGACCGGCTCGCGCGGGGCGCGGGGCGGGGCCCCGGCCTCGTGCGGGCCGAGCGGCAGCGCCCGGCGGTACTTGACGCGGCCGCGCAGCCAGTGCCACGTGGCGGCCGCCGGGACGAGCAGGCTGGTCAGGGCCATGGTCGCGACCTCGTCGCGGGTCCGCGGGCCCGGCGCGATCCGCGCCCAGGCGATTTCGGCCGTACCGGCCAGCCACCCGGCGGCGCACACGGCGGCCGCGCCCCGCCTGCCGGCGGCGGCACAGGACAGCGCCGTCAACCCGGCTCCCGTCACCACGAGGTGGCGGGGCAGGCGCCCCCGGGGCGCGTCCGCCCGGGTCCACCAGTCCCGGCCGTGCCGCCGGTTCATCAGCACGTCGTCGGCGTTGCCCCTCTGGAGGCGTACGGAGATCATGCGGTCGGCGCGGCGCACCGGGTGGACCGTGCCGCGCTTCCCCGCGTCCACCGTCCAGCCCGCCGCCAGGACCCGCAGCGCGAGGTCGGCGTCCTCGCGGAACGCCCGCCGGAACCGTTCGTCGAAGCCGCCGACGGCTTCGAGCGCCTCCCGGCGGTACGCCATGTCGGCGGTGATCCACCGCGCGGTGGCCAGCCCGGCCGTGTTGCGTTCCCAGTCCGTGGGACGGCGGTCCACCGGCAGAGGCACCGTGATGCGGGCGGTGACCGCGGCGGTGCGGTACGTCGCCGCCTTCAGGTCCTTGGCGAGGTCCTCGGCCCAGGTCGGGCCCGGCACGACGTCGTCGTCCAGGAAGACCGCCCACGGCACGGGCCCGGCCTCACGCCAGCCCCTGTTGCGGGCCGCGGCAGGCCCCCGCGCGCGGCCGGCCACCACGGTGGTGAGGGGCCGCAGCACCTCGGGAACGTGCACCGCCAGGGGTACGCCGCCGGGCTCGCGACGGTCGTCGACGAGGACCACCTGCGCCGGCTTCGGCCCGGTCCCGTCGGCGAGCGCGCGCAGGCACACCTGCAAGCTGCGGCGTCCGAGCGTCGGAATCACCACGGCGTACGCGGGGGCCGCCGTCTCCTCTTCGTACGGAGTCATCGCACCGCCCCGTTCTCGTACATGTCCGACGAGTGGAAGAACTCGCCGCGCCGGATCGCGTACGGGCCGATGGCCAGCAGGTCGACCGGCGACGATCCGAAGCACTCCAGCGCGTCGCGCGGGTCGTCCACCATGGGCCTGCCCGCCGTGCTGAGGCTCGTGTTGACGACCACCGGCAGACCGGTGAGCCGTTCGAACTCGCCGAGCATCCGGGCGACCAGCGGCTCCTGCACCGGGTCGACGGTCTGGATGCGGGCGGTTCCGTCGACGTGCACGACGGCCGGGATGCGGCTGCGCCATTCCGACGCCACGTCGTGGACGAACAGCATGTACGGGCTCGGCATCGGCCCCTCGAAGATCTCGGGGGCCCGGTCCGCCAGCACCATGGGCGCGACCGGCCGGAACTGGTCGCGTCCCTTGATGTCGTTCAGCCGTTCCAGGTTGCCCGCGTGACCGGGGTGCGCCAGCAGCGAGCGGTGGCCGAGCGCCCTCGGGCCGTACTCCGAGCGGCCCTGGAACCAGGCCACGATCGCGTTGTCCGCCAGCGCCCGGGCCACGGTCGCGGCGATGTCCGCCGGCCGGTCGAACGGCACGGCCGCCGTCTTCAGCCAGGCTCCGAGTTCCGCGTCCGACCAGTCGCGGCCGAGGTCCACGCCGGCCATGGGCTCCGGCTCGTTCCCCTCCCCCGCGGCTACCAGCAGCGCGGCGCCGAGTGCGGTCCCGGCGTCACCGGCGGCCGGCTGGACCCACACGCGGGAGAAAGGGCCTTCGCGGGCGATCCGGGAGTTGGCGACGCAGTTGAGGGCGACGCCGCCGGCGAGGGTGAGGAGGCTGTCGTGCGTCTTGCCGTGCAGCCAGCGCACCAGGTCGAGCATGGTCTCCTCCAGGACGGCCTGGGCGCTGGCCGCGATGTCCGCGTGGTCCTGGGTCCACGGCTCGTCCGGGCCGCGCGGCGCGCAGAGTTCGTGCCAGGGCACCGCCGTGGCGTGGAACCCTCCGTCGCCCGTGGGATACACGTGACGGCGCAGTTCGGGCAGCATGCGCGGTGTACCGTGCGAGGCCAGCGCCATGACCTTGGACTCGTCGCAGGAGCGCAGGAATCCGAGGTGCTCGGTGAGTTCCTCGTAGACCAGGCCCAGCGAGTGGGGCAGGTCCTGGGCGTGGAACGCCTCCAGCCGGCCCCGGATCCGGCGCGCGGCGAGGTGCGAGGCGCGTTCCCCCCGGCCGTCGAGGACCAGTACCGAGGACGTCTCCGCGTCGGAGGCGGCGTACGCGCCGGACGCGGCGTGCGCCATGTGGTGCGGTACGAACCGGACGATGCCGGGGTCCAGGCCCGGCAGGGCGGCCTTGAGGAACGCGGGGGCCTGCCGGGCGTACGTCAGCCGCAGGTGGCCCCAGGGGTCGTCCAGGCCCATCGCCTCGGCGGCCCTGGCGAGTTCCGGGTCGAAGGAGTACGCCACCGCGTCGAGGTCCTGCGGGCGCAGGTTGGCGCGCTTCAGGCACCAGGCGGCGGCCTTCTCCGGCAGTTCCCAGGCGGAGAACGGCAGCGGCCGCTTGCCGTGCTTGCGCCGGGAGAACCGTTCCTCCTCCGCCGCGGCGACGGTCCGGCCGTCGACGACGAGGGCGGCGGCGGGGTCGTGGAAGAGAGCGTTGATTCCGAGGATGCGCATGGGGGTCTCAGGCCTTTCGGCGAATCGGGGCGAAGCCGGGTCGCGCCGGGGAGCGCGGCCGGGAGGGCGTTCGGCCGGATCAGCTGTCCACGTGGGCGCGATACCAGGCGACGGTGAGCTGCAGGCCTTCCGCGGCGGGCACGCGCGGCTCCCATTCGAGCTTGTCGTGGGCCAGCGTGATGTCCGGGCAGCGCACGGCGGGGTCGTCCGTCGGCCGTTCGATGAAGGAGATCTCGGAGCGGGATCCGGTGAGTTCGATGACGAGCCGCGCCAGTTCGAGCATGGTGATCTCGGTGGGGTGTCCGATGTTGACGGGACCGCGCATGCAGTGGGCCGCCGCCGCGAGAATGCCGCGCACGGCGTCGTCGACGTAACAGAGCGAGCGGGTCTGGAGTCCGTCACCGGTGACGGTGAGCGGCTCGCCGGCGAGCGCCTGGCGGATGAACGTCGGTACGGCGCGGCCGTCGTAGCCGCGCATGCGGGGACCGTAGGTGTTGAACAGCCGGACGATGCCGGTGTCGGTGCCCCGGGCATCGGCCTCGGCGATGGTCAGCGCCTCGCCGAAGCGCTTGGCCTCGCCGTACACGCTGCGCGGGCCGACCGGGTTGACGTTGCCCCAGTAACGCTCGCTCTGCGGGTGCTGCTGTGGGTCGCCGTAGACCTCGGAGGTGGAGGCGAGGAGGAAGCGGGCTCCGGCGCGGTGGGCGAGGGCCAGGGCGTTGCGCGTACCGAGACTGCCGGCCTTCATGGTGTGCAGCGGCAGCCGCAGGTAGTCGGCCGGGGACGCCGGTGATGCGAAGTGCAGTACCAGGTCGGGCGGCCTGGCCACCTCGAACGGCACGGAGACGTCGGCTTCCACCAGAGTGAATCCGGGGCGGTCGAGCAGCGCGGATATGTTCTCGGACCGTCCCGTGCTGAAGTCGTCCACACAGGTGACGGCGGCTCCCGCGTCCAGGAGAGCGGTGCACAGGTGCGAACCGACGAAGCCGGCACCGCCGGTGACGACGGCGTGTTCCCAGTCGTGAGAGAAAGCGGCGTTCATCATTCGATCTCCTCTGACCGAGGGCGGAGAGCCTCCGATCAGAGTCCGCCTCCGTGGGGAGCGAGGCGCGGTGACGTGGGGCATCCGGGTGACGTACGGAGAGTGAGAACCGGCCGCACCGCTCGTGGTCACACCCCGAGCCGCAGGTCGGGGGACGTCGAGCCGGTCGGCTGGATCGACGCGCGGGTGATCGAAGAGGCGGCCGCCGAGGTCACCGGCAGAAGCGTCTGCGGCCCTCTCCGGCGCGGGCCCGGGGCGCGGTTCCGCGCTTTGCTCCATCGAAGTGACAGCGTTGGCGGCCGGTATGCGCGCCCGGGGGGCCGGGGCATGTATCGGCCCATGAAGGTGAACCCGATCGAAATGCAGAAGTCCCTGGGCGGCGTGAGTTATCCCGCCTCCAAGAGGCAGATCGTCGACAAGGCGGAGAAGAACGGCGCCGACCCGGGGGTCAAAGAAGCGCTCGAGGCGCTTCCGGAAAAGGAGTACGACTCCCCGGCGGCCGTCAACAAGGAAGTCGGCAGGTAATCCTGCCCCCAGCGGGACCGCGTGTCCCAGCCGGTCCCCGTCGGCCCGGGTGTCAGGCGGTCAGCGCCGGCCCGGGCTTCAGGCGGTCGAGAAGCCGGTCGTGGTGCAGCTCGGCCACAGGAGCCAGGAGATCGGGGTGCCGCAGGAGTGCGGCGGCCCGCCGGTCCCGTGCGTCGGGCGTGACCAGGCGCCGGAACTCGACCGGCGGACCGTCCGTCGGCCGGGCCGCCGCAAGCGCGGTCACCGCGGCTCCGGCCAGCCCGGGGGCGCCGAGCAGGCACGCCGCCCAGCTCGCCACGACCTCGTCGACCCAGGTACGCCACGCGTACGTGTCCGGGTCGTCTTCGGCGGCCGCGCCGTCGGCGCCGGTGACCCAGTCGAGCCGGGCCGAGCCTCCGGGCCCCGCCACGGAGACCAGGGCGGCGTCCATGGGGGTCGGGTAGCGCAGCCACGCCGCCACCGTCACCGCCTGCCGGGCCTGCGCCTCGCAGAGAGCGGAGTCCATCACGCCGCCGCCCGACGGGTAGGCGCGGGTCAGCCACTGAGCGGTCGCCGCTATCAGCGGGGAGAGATCTGCGGGCATGTCCGGGCCGTCCGAATTCATCGGGAGAGAAGTCCGGAACGCTACCCCCCGTCCTTCCGCGGGGAAATGGCCCGGCTCACGGCCGGACCGTGGCCTGCGCCACATCAGTCAGACGATCGATCACACAGAGGAGCACCACCATGGGACACGGCGGAGACATCATCGCGGAACTGACCACCGACCATGACGAAGTGAAGGAGCTGTTCACCAATATCGAGGAACTTCCGGCCGGCGACAGTCAGCGGAAGGTGTACGCGGACCAGGTCACCATGGAGCTGGTCCGCCACTCGGTCGCGGAGGAGGCGTACCTCTACCCGGCGGTCCGCAAGCACGTGGAGGGGGGTGACGCGCTCGCGGACAAGGAGTTGGAGGACCACGCCGAGGCGGAGCAGACCATGAAGGACATGGAGAGCCGCGAGGCGGACGACCCGCAGTTCGACATGCTGGTGGGCAAGCTGATGACGGAGATCAGGACGCACATCCTGGACGAGGAGGACAACCTCTTCCCCCGGCTGCGCGAAGCGTGTTCCCCCGAGATGCTGGACGAGCTGGGCGAGAAGGTCCGCCAGGCCAAGAAGACGGCGCCGACCCGTCCGCACCCCTCCGCCCCCGACCAGCCGCCGGCGAACAAACTGCTGGCTCCCGGGATGGGGCTCGTGGACCGGATGCGCGACGCGATGTCGGGCCGGGGCAAGAGTTCCTGAGGACCGCTCGACTCCCCCACCGAACGGCCCCGACCCCGGCCGGACGCGGCAGACCCGCGCGTCCGGCCCGGCTGTGTGCGGACCGTGCCGGCTACCCGCCGCAGTCCGTGGAGAGGACTTCTAGAAGGTGGCCCGGCTGCGGGGCGGGCAGGGCCAGGGCGGCATCGGCCCGGGCCACGATGCCGATGAGGTCGTGGCCGTCGATGACGGGCAGCCGGCGGACCTTGTGCGAGGTCGTCGTGCGCAGGATCTCGCCGCCGTCGTCGGCGCCGATGTACCCGGGGCCGGAGGCATGATCTCTCCGGCCAGTCGTCAGCTTCGAATTCCCACCTTCGTGGCGAAGGGAGCCGCCCGGGGCTTCGCCACCCCGGGCCGACTCCTTCCCACTTCCTACGCCCGCCCCCGGACAGCTGCCAACGCGCCACGGCGTCGCCGGACCGGCGTCATCCGATTGCCCGGCCAGCCCGCCTCCGGCCCCGGGCGCGGTCCGGGGCCGACCGGGTGAAAGCCGCAGCCCGCCCCTGGCGGACGGGGAACCTCCGCGCGGACGAGCACGCGCCCGAAGCCAGTGGAAAGGGGACCGCCCCGGCCCGCGTGATGCGGACCGGGGCGGACGTCCGGAACGTAGCCGGAACGTGAACCGGCACCTGGGGCGGAAGCGCGACAGGTGCCGTCGCGTCAGCCGAGCGTCGCGATGGCCTCGTTGAAGGTCGCCGACGGACGCATGACGGCTGCGGCCTTGGCCGCGTCGGGCCGGTAGTAACCGCCGATGTCGACCGGCGAGCCCTGCACCGCGATCAGCTCGCCGACGATGGTCTGCTCCTGCTCGGCCAGCGTCTTGGCGAGGGCGGAGAACGCCTCCGCGAGCTTCGCGTCCTCGGTCTGCTTCGCCAGCTCCTGGGCCCAGTACAGCGCCAGGTAGAAGTGGCTGCCGCGGTTGTCGATGCCGCCGAGGCGACGGCTCGGCGACTTGTCCTCCTCCAGGAAGGTCGCGGTCGCGCGGTCGAGGGTGTCGGCGAGCACCTGGGCGCGCGCGTTGTCCGTCGTCTGCGCGAGGTGCTCGAAGCTGACCGCGAGCGCGAGGAACTCGCCCAGGCTGTCCCAGCGCAGGTAGTTCTCCTTGACGAGCTGCTGCACGTGCTTGGGCGCGGAGCCGCCGGCGCCGGTCTCGAACAGACCGCCGCCGTTCATGAGCGGGACGACCGAGAGCATCTTCGCGCTCGTGCCGAGCTCGAGGATCGGGAACAGGTCGGTCAGGTAGTCACGCAGGACGTTGCCGGTCACCGAGATGGTGTCCTCGCCGCGGCGGATGCGCTCCAGGGAGAACGCGGTGGCCTCGATCGGCGACATGATCTCGATCTTGAGGCCCTCGGTGTCGTGCTCGGCGAGGTACGTCCGGACCTTGGCGATCAGCTGCGCGTCGTGCGCGCGGGTCTCGTCGAGCCAGAAGACGGCCGGGTTGCCGGTCGCGCGGGCGCGGGTGACAGCGAGCTTGACCCAGTCCTGGACCGGCAGGTCCTTGGTCTGGCACATGCGGAAGATGTCGCCCGCGCCGACGGCCTGCTCCAGGACGGCGTTGCCGGCCGCGTCGACGACCCGGACCGTTCCGGTGGCCGGGATCTCGAAGGTCTTGTCGTGGCTGCCGTACTCCTCGGCCTTCTGAGCCATCAGGCCGACGTTCGGCACCGAGCCCATCGTCGAGGGGTCGAACGCGCCGTTGGCGCGGCAGTCGTCGATGACGACCTGGTAGATGCCGGCGTAGCTGCTGTCCGGGAGGACCGCGAGGGTGTCGGCCTCCTGGCCGTCCGGGCCCCACATGTGGCCGGAGGTGCGGATCATGGCCGGCATGGAGGCGTCGACGATGACGTCGCTCGGTACGTGCAGGTTGGTGATGCCCTTGTCGGAGTCGACCATGGCCAGGGCGGGGCCCTCGGCGAGCTCGGCCTCGAAGGACGCCTGGATCGCCGCGCCCTCGGGCAGCGACTCCAGGCCCTTGAGGATGCCGCCGAGGCCGTCGTTCGGGGTCAGGCCGGCCTTGGCGAGCGTCGCGCCGTGCTCGGCGAACGTCTTCGGGAAGAAGGCGCGCACCACGTGGCCGAAGATGATCGGGTCGGAGACCTTCATCATCGTGGCCTTCAGGTGCACCGAGAACAGCACGCCGTCGGCCTTGGCGCGGGCTACCTGCGCCGTGAAGAACTCACGCAGCGCCGCGACGCGCATGACGGCCGCGTCGACGACCTCGCCGGCCAGGACGGGTACCGACTCACGCAGGACGGTGGTGGTGCCGTCGTCACCGGCGAGCTCGATGCGCAGCGAACCGGCCTCGGAGACGACCACGGACTTCTCGGTGGAGCGGAAGTCGTCGGTGTCCATGTGGGCGACGTTCGTCTTCGAGTCGGCCGTCCACGCGCCCATGCGGTGCGGGTGCGCCTTGGCGTAGTTCTTGACCGACGCGGGGGCGCGGCGGTCGGAATTGCCCTCGCGCAGCACGGGGTTGACGGCGCTGCCCTTGACCTTGTCGTAGCGCGCGCGGACGTCCTTGTCCGCGTCGGTCTTCGGGTCGTCCGGGTAGTCCGGCAGCGTGTAGCCCTGCTGCTGGAGCTCGGCGATCGCGGCCTTCAGCTGCGGGATCGATGCCGAGATGTTCGGAAGCTTGATGATGTTCGCGCCGGGCGTCTTGGCCAGCTCACCGAGCTCGGCGAGCGCGTCGTCGATCCGCCGGTTCTCCTCAAGGTGCTCGGGGAAGCCGGCGATGATGCGCCCGGCCAGCGAGATGTCGCGGCTCTCCACCGTGACCCCGGCGGTCGAGGCGTAGGCCTCGACCACGGGCAAGAACGAATACGTCGCCAGGGCCGGGGCCTCGTCGGTGTGTGTGTAGATGATGGTCGAGTCAGTCACCGGGTGCTCCGCTCCACGTCTGCAACATTGCTTGACATCAAGATATCTCTAGACCGTACCTGTCTCGACAGGGCCCGGGACAGTTCCGGCTGTCGTGACCGGCGGGCGGCCGTTCAGCCCGCCAAGGCCGTCGACACGACGGCCTTGGCCTCTTCCTGCACCCGGGCGAGATGGTCCTGGCCGAGGAAGGACTCGGCGTACACCTTGTAGACGTCCTCCGTGCCCGACGGGCGGGCGGCGAACCAGGCACTGGCGGTGGTCACCTTGATCCCGCCGATGGGAGCGCCGTTGCCGGGCGCCTCGGTCAGTACGGCGGTGATCGGCTCCCCGGCCAGCGTGTCCGCCGTGACCTGCGCGGGCGACAGGCGTGCCAGTACGGCCTTCTCCTCGCGGGTCGCGGGGGCGTCGATGCGGGCGTAGGCGGGTTCGCCGAAGCGGGCGGTGAGCGCCGCGTAGTGCTCGGAGGGTGATTTTCCGGTGACCGCGAGCATTTCGGAGGCGAGCAGGGCCAGGATGATGCCGTCCTTGTCGGTGGTCCACACCGAGCCGTCGCGGCGCAGGAAGGAGGCGCCGGCCGATTCCTCGCCGCCGAAGCCGAGCGAGCCGCCGGCCAGCCCGTCCACGAACCACTTGAAGCCCACAGGTACTTCGACGAGCTCGCGCCCGAGGTCGGCGGCGACGCGGTCGATCATCCCGGACGACACGAGTGTCTTGCCGACCCCGGCGTCGGCGGGCCACTGGTCGCGGTGGGCGTAGAGGTATCCGATGGCGGTGGCGAGGTAGTGGTTGGGGTTCATCAGGCCGCCGTCCGGGGTGACGATGCCGTGCCGGTCGGCGTCGGCGTCGTTGCCCGTGGCGATCTGATAGCGGTCGCGCGCCTCGATCAGCGAGGCCATCGCGTACGGCGACGAGCAGTCCATGCGGATCTTGCCGTCCCAGTCCAGCGTCATGAATCGCCAGGTCGGGTCGGTCCGCGGGTTGACCACGGTGAGGTCGAGCCGGTGCTGCTCGGCGATGCGGCCCCAGTACGCGACCGACGCCCCGCCCAGCGGATCGGCGCCGATGCGCACTCCTGCCGCGCGTACCGCGTCCAGGTCGAGCACGGAGGGCAGATCCGAGACGTAGGTGTCCAGGAAGTCGTAGCGCCCGGTGGTGGGAGCGGCGAGCGCGCTGGTGTAGGGCAGCCGCCGTACGTCCTTCAGTCCGTCGGCGATGATCTCGTTGGCCCTGTCCTGGATCCAGCCGGTCGCGTCCGAGCCGGCCGGGCCGCCGCTGGGCGGGTTGTACTTGAAGCCGCCGTCCCCGGGCGGATTGTGGGACGGGGTGACGACCACGCCGTCGGCGAGGCCCGACGTACGTCCGCGGTTGTGGGTGAGGATGGCGTGCGACACCGCCGGGGTGGGGGTGTAGCCGTCGGCCGCGTCGATGAGCACGGTCACGTCGTTGGCGGCGAAGACCTCGACCGCGGTCACCCGGGCGGGCTCGGACAGCGCGTGGGTGTCGGCGCCGAGGAAAAGCGGTCCGTCGATGCCCTGCTGGCCCCGGTACTCGCAGATCGCCTGGCTGGTCGCGGCGATGTGGTCCTCGTTGAACGCGGTCGCCGACGAGGATCCCCGGTGCCCGGAGGTGCCGAACGCGACCCGCCGGCCCGGCTCCCGCACGTCGGGGTGCAGCGCGTAGTACGCCGTCACCAGCCGGGCCACGTCGATGAGATCGTCCGGTCCGGCCTGCTGTCCCGCTCGTTCGTGCACCATCTGCCCAGTCCTCCACATCGTTGCTGCCGGTGTCGACGTCGGTCACCCGTGGGTACCACACGCGCCCTTCATTGTGGGGTCGTGTGGTGATTGACCAGGCATTCCAAGTCGTCCACGGCCGCCTCGACGGCCGGCAGGGCCAGGCACGCGAGACGGGCGTGCTTCACGCGCCGCAGCACGGCGCTGTCTTCCAGCAGGCGGCGGCACGTCGAGGCGATGCCGGAAGGGGTGGGATCGGTGACCTCGCTGCCGATGCCCAGCTCGGTGATGCGCCGCGCGTTCATGGGCTGGTCGGCCGTCTGCGGCAGCACCACCATGGGGGTGGCGGTACTGATCGACTCCCGCACGCTGGTGTAGCCGCCGTGGGTGAGGAAGAGGTCGGCCGCTTCCAGCAGCAGGGTCTGGGGCACGGATTCGACGACACGCACATGGGGTGCGGGATCCACGTCGGCGACGGTCACACCGCTGGTCGACACGACGGCGGTGCAGTCGAGCCGTGACAGTCCCTCGATCATCGACCGCAGGACGGTGCCCGGATCGGGCTGGCCGGGCAGCGGCCGGTGGCCGTCCGGCGAGGGCAGGAAGAGCGGTAGGGCGCAGCCGAGTCCGGCGTACACGAGCGGCTTGCCGTCGGGCAGGCCGACGATCCAGCTCGGGAGCTTCGCGCGGGGATCGACGAACGCCGGCTGCCGGTACGCGTGCGCGGGCGGCAGGTGCGGTGCGAAGGTGCAGAAGGCCGGGAGGTAGTCCAGGTGCCCGTGGGCCGTCAGGGACAACGGGTCGTCCTGCGGCGGCAGGCCCGCGGTGGAGCGCCACCGGTTGAGGTGCGGCAGCAGGGCGGCCGGGTCGGTGAAGCCCTTCGCCCCGGACGGCATCGCCACCTGGGGGATGCCGAGTTGTTCGGCCACGAGGCAGGCGCTGACGTCCATGGCGTCGCGCAGCAGCAGATCCGGCTTGAACTCGTGGGCCGCCGCGGCCAGCGCGTCGAACTGACCGAGCAGATGCGGACCCGCCAGTACGAGCGCCGCCGACTCCATCGACGCGGCGCCGCTCTGCAGGTGTCCGACGGCGTCCCGCGTTTCCTGACCGGCCGTCATCGCGGCGCCGAACAGGTTCGGCAGGCACGCGGTCGCGGTCACGCCCTGGTCCAGGAAGAAAGCGAGCAGGTGCTCCTCGGTGGCGATCAGTACGTCATGGCCCGCGCCGGACAGCAGGCGCGCGAAGCGGAGCGCCTCACGCGTGTGGGCGGGGGAGAGAATCGCAGTACACAGGACGCGCATGCCAGAGATCACCGTTCGCCCGCTCGACAGCCTTTTCCCGCTCGCATCATCCTCTTGAGCGCACCGCAGGGGCGCGGTGACGCACCGGCCGGGCTACGGCGCGGCGAGCCGGTCGACGGCGGCCAGTACGGGCCGTACGCCGTCTTCCGCGCGCAGACGGGCGGCGAGCTCGCGTGCGCGGCGGCCGTACGCCGCCTCGGTCGTCGCGCGGCCGAGGGCGGCCGCCAGGCGCGGCGCCGTCAGCCCGCGCAACGGGACGGCCTGCGGGGCGACCCCGAGGGCGACGAGGCGGGAGGACCAGAAGGCCGCGTCGAACTGGATGGGGACGGGTACGGCGGGGACGCCGACGCGCAGGCCGGCGCCGGTCGTGCCCGCGCCCGCGTGGTGGACCACTGCCGCCATGTGCGGGAACAGGACGGAGTGCGGGATCTCGTCGACGGTGATCATGTCCGAGGCGTCGGTCTCGGCGTGCAGCCCGCTCCAGCCGCGCTGGATCACGCCGCGCAGTCCGGCGGCGCGCAGGGCGCGGACCACCGTCCCGCTCAAGCGGCCGGGGTCGGGCACGGTGGCGCTGCCCAGGCCGACGAAGACCGGCGGCGGGCCGGCGGCGAGGAAGTCGCTCAGCGGGGCGGGCAGGTGGACCTCCGGCGGGTCCTGGGGCCACCAGTAGCCGGCGATGCCCAGTCCGGGGCGCCAGTCGCGCGGCCTGGGCACCACCAGCGCGCTGAAGCCGTGATGGACCGGCCAGTCCTGCCGCTCGCGGACGCGCCGGGCGGCGCGTGGACTCGCGGCCGGCAGCCCGAGGCGCGCCCGCAGGGCACGCGTGGTGTCGGCGAAGATGGCGTCCACCGCGGCGTCCACCGCGGCGTTCACCGTGCGGCCGGCCAGCCGGTTCCCGGCGGCGCCCCACGAGCGGGTGCCGGTCACCGAGGGCGGGAAGGCGCCGGTCGCGGCCAGGGGCTGCAGGTAGACACCCATGCTGGGCAGCGCCAGCCCTTCGGCGATGGTGTGGCCCAGCGGACCGAGCGAGCTCGACACCAGCAGTACGTCGCTCCCCCGCGCCGCCTGCAGCAGATCGTCGGTCATCCCTCCGACCAGGGCCCGAGCCATGGAGACCATCCGCGCCAGCTTCCCGACGTCCGTGACGCTGCGGTGCAGGGCGCGGCCTCGCGCGGAGGCGAGTTCCGCCCGCGGGTCCACGGGCAGGGGGTGGAAGCCCACGCCCGCCGCCTCCACCAGTGGCGCGAAGCAGGCGTGCGTCACGAGGGTGACCTCGTGCCCGGCCTGTGCGAGGCCGTGCGCGAGCCCGGTGTAGGGCGATACGTCACCGCGCGAACCCGCTGTCATCAACGCCACCCGCATAAGCACCAGTATGGCGCCGGCCGGCGGCCCGGCTCCGTACGCGAGGCCGGAAAGCAGGCCGCGAAGGGGGAGCTCCGGATTTGGGCGCCCCGCTTCGGGGAACCCAGGTGTGGTCGAACCGACCAGCCGCCACCGACCACCCACCGACCAGCAGGAGGCCGCCCGTGAAGGACGAGAGCCGCGAGACGGAGAATCCCGTCACGAAGCACCCGCAGCCGAAACTCCCCGACCAGGAACAGGCGCACCCCGGGTGGACGGGCCCGATGGATCCGCCGCCCGATCACGGCGAGGAGTCGTACCGGGGCAGCGGGCTTTTGAAGGGCCTCGCGGCCGTGGTCACCGGCGGCGATTCGGGGATCGGCCGGGCGGTGAGTCTGGCCTTCGCCCGTGAGGGTGCCGATGTGCTGCTCACCCATCTTCCGGAGGAGGAGAAGGAAGCCGCGGAAACCTCACGGCTCGTCGAGGAGGCGGGCCGCAGGGCCGTGGCGGTGAGCTGTGACATCCGGGACGAGGAGCAGTGCCGTGCGCTCATCGGGCGCGCTGTGTCGGAATTCGGCGCGATCAATATTCTGGTGAACAACACGGCGTATCAAATGTCCCAGCCGGACGGCATCGGCGCCATCACGACCGAACAATTCGACCGGGTCATGAAGACCAATCTTTACGGCATGTTCTGGCTTTCGAAGACGGCCCTCCCCCATATGCCCGAGGGAGGGAGCATTATCAACTCCGCCTCCGTTCAGGCGTACAAGCCCAGCCCGCATCTGCTCGACTACGCGATGACGAAGGCGGCGATTGTCGCCTTCACGCAAGGGCTGGCGCACATGGTGGCGCCCAGCGGAATCCGCGTCAACGCCGTCGCTCCGGGCCCGGTGTGGACTCCGTTGATTCCGGCCACCATGCCGGACACCACGGAGTTCGGAAAGCAATCACCTCTGGGCCGGCCCGCACAGCCGGCCGAAATGGCCCCGGCGTACGTATTCCTCGCCTCTCCGCAGGCCAGCTACATCACGGCCGAGATCGTCAATGCCACGGGTGGCACTCCCCTGCCATGAAGCCGGCCCCGGCGCTTTGATGCGATTCACCGGAACCAAATTGTGCCCATATGGCGCGATTTGCCGCACGTCGCGGCCGGTCCAGCCGACGCCCCTCTCGACGCGCACCGCGATGCCCACTACACCGCGAGGCGGGCAGCACCCCCCTGGACAATGAGGGTAATTCCCCTCACAGACGCCCAAGTCGACGCAGGGCGCGAGAAGTTCCTCAGCCCCGAGAGCGCACCCTCGACCGCAGATGCTCCCGGGGTGCACGTTGCGACCGCGATTGACCGATATGGGCGTTTTGCCGGAAAGGCCGTTGAGCCCGGCCTCCCGTGATACGAGTCACGTCCGCAACGGAATGTGAAAGTCCTGCCGGGCGTCAGCTCCCGCCCCCAGAAAGAAAGTTGAGTTTGGCGCCAACGGACAGTGACGGAAGTTCCCCCGCCCCGGTCGGCCGAGCGATCGAGGCGATCATTCCGGGGCTTGTTCTTCTCCATCCGTCTCGCTTAACGTCACCGTCAATCCGGGTGGACCGCCGAATCCTGCCGCCGTCCGGAATCCACACCCACTCACACTCACGTACGGCAGGAGCGGGGGACCCAGGTAAGCCGCCGGTCCGGTAATCCGGAACGGCTCGGGGTGAAGTCGCGTTGACCGTGCGACCGGGCATCTCCAGCCCGAACCCGACAGCTCACCTCGCAGGCGACGGAGAGGAATTTGTCATGCCCGCAAAGGGTAAGCACCGTCGTCCCAAGGCCAGATCCCTCACCCGTGGCTTCATCGCCGTGGGTACGGGTGGCGCCGCCCTGGTCCTGCCGCTGGTCGGCGCGACCACCGCCGGCGCGGCTCAGCCCGCCGCCGTCGAGAAGACCGTGGCCCCCGCCGCCGCCCCGGCCGCGAAGAAGGCCGCACCCACGACGTACACCGTGGTCGCGGGTGACTCGCTCTCCAAGATCGCGGACGCGCACTCGCTGAGCAGCTGGAAGAAGCTGTACCAGGACAACCGCAAGACCATCGGCGACAACCCGGCGCTGATCCACCCCGGCCTCAAGCTGACGATCGGCGCGAAGGCCGAGGCACCGGCGAAGGCGCCCGCGAAGGCCAAGCCCGCGGCCGACCGCGCCGACCGCTCCGAGACCCGCGCCGCCGTCGCCAAGACAACGACGTACACCGACGACCTGGACGGCTGGATCAAGGAGTCGCTGGCCGTCATGGCCAAGCACGGCATCCCCGGCACGTACGACGGCATCCACCGCAACATCATGCGCGAGTCCTCGGGCAACCCGATGGCGATCAACAACTGGGACTCCAACGCTGTGGCCGGTACGCCGTCCAAGGGCCTCCTCCAGGTCATCCAGCCGACGTTCCTGGCCTACCACGTGCCCGGCACGTCGACGGACAGCTACGACCCGGTCGCCAACATCACCGCCGCCTGCAATTACGCCGCGGACCGTTACGGCTCGATCGACAACGTGAACGGCCCGTACTAAAAAACGGCCACCGGGTGGGTGAACGCCCTCCCGAAGTGAGTGCTCGAAGCGTTACGGCCTGCCCGTTCCCGCAGGGCCCCCGAGGGTGCCCCGACGGAGCCGGCAGGCCGTCGCGCGTCCGGCAGCCCCCATCTGGCGGGAAGCGGCGGCCGGTGGGCGCACACTGGGGGCCATGAGCAACTATCAGGGCCCCGCGGTCCTCATCACCGGCAATGCCCAGATCGACGTCGTGGCCACCTTGAGCGGAGGCCGCTCGGGGGCGCTCGAGTGGGGCGGCAGCGCCCAGACCGACCAGGTGCCGGAAGAGTTCTACGCCGTGATGGACAGCGGACAGGTCACCCTGCGGCTGGCCGACGGCCGGGAGGCCGCCGTCGTGGCGAAGCGCACCGCCATCGGCAGCGGGCGGCTGAAGATCTCCGGGATCGGCTCGATCCCCTTCTAGAGCCGTCGGCCCAGCCGGCGTCTCCATCTGCCACAAGACAACACAGCCCCTAAAAAGTCACGCAATGCTAAAAATAGGGCATGAGCGGACGTCTCGGACGACCCAGGGGTGTCGGGTCACCGCGCTCGTCTCGGCAGCGAGGAGTGCGTTCCCGGCTGGAGGTGCGCAGCGCCGCCGGCCAGGTGCTCCTCCTCCAGATCGTGGTCGCGGTGCTGCTGATCACCGCCGCGGTGGTCGCACTCACGGTCCAGACGCGCCACGACAGCGCGGGTGACGCCCGTAACCGCTCCCTCGCCGCGGCGGAGGCCTTCGCGGAGGCCCCGGGCACCGTCGAGGCGCTGCGCTCCCTCGATCCGACCGCCGCGCTGCGCGCCCATACGGACGCGGCCCAGCGGGGCGCGGGCGTGGACTTCATGGCCGTGATGGCACCGGACGGCACCCGGGTCGCCGACACCGATCCGGCACTGATCGGCACGCGCGCCGAGGGTGTCGGGCGCGCCGCGGCCGGAGTAGCCTTCACCGAGATCTTCAAGGGCGCCCCGAACGACGCGGCGCGCGCCATCGTCCCGGTCACCGACGCCGACGGCACCGTCGTCGGCCTGGTCGGTGCGGGAGTCACGGTCGAGAACGTCGGGGACGCGGTGGACCGCCATCTGCCGATGCTCCTCGCGAGCGCGGTCGCCGCGCTCGCCCTGGCCATCGGCAGCTCCGTGCTCGTCAGCAGGAGACTGCGGCGCCAGACGCACGGCCTCGGCCCCACCGAGATGACCCGTATGTACGAGCACCACGACGCGGTCCTGCACGCCGTCCGGGAAGGGGTGCTCATCATCGGGGACGACGGCCGGCTCACGCTGCTCAACGACGAGGCACGCAGGCTCCTCGAACTGCCCGCCGGCGCCGAGGGCCGGCACATCACCGACCTCGGCCTCGACGAGCCCATCGCCGAGCTGCTGGTTTCGGGCCGCGCCGTGACCGACGAGGTCCACCTGGCCGGTGACCGGCTGCTGGCCGTCAACACCCGGCCCACCGCGCCGTACGGCGGGCCCCCCGGCACTGTCGCGACGCTCCGCGACACCACCGAGCTGCTGGCACTGTCCGGCGCGGCGCAGGTGGCCCGGGAGCGGCTGAAGCTGCTGTACGAGGCCGGAGTGCGGATCGGCACCACACTGGACGTGGCGCGTACCGCCGAGGAGCTGTCGGAGGTGGCGGTCCCCGGCTTCGCGGACCTCGCCACGGTGGAGCTGCTGGACCCCGTACTGCGCGGCGACGAGCCGACGGGGACCCATACCGAGATGCGCCGCGCCGCCGTGAGCGGCGGGCGCGAGGACCGTCCGTTCCAGCCGGTGGGCGACCTGATCAGGTTCCTCGTGCCCACGACGCCCATGGCGGCGGCGCTGGGAAGCGGCCACGCGGTGCTCGAGGCCGATCTGACCGTCGCCCACGGCTGGCGGTCCCAGGATCCGCAGGGGGCCGACCGGGCCCTCGCCTACGGCATCCGCTCCCTGGTCTCGGTGCCGCTGCAGGCTCGCGGTGTCGTCCTGGGGATGGCCAATTTCTGGCGCGCGGAGACCAGTAAGCCCTTCGGGGAGGAAGATCTGGCCTTCGCCGAGGAGCTGGCCGCCCGCGCCGCGGTCGCCATCGACAACGCCCGCCGCTTCACCCGCGAGCACGCCATGGCCGTAACCCTCCAGCGCAGCCTGCTGCCCCGGGTCCTGCCGGAGCAGGACGCCCTGGATGTCGCGTACCGCTATCTGCCCGCGCAGGCCGGTGTGGGCGGCGACTGGTTCGACGTCATCCCGCTGCCGGGCGCCCGGGTCGCCCTGGTCGTCGGCGATGTCGTGGGCCACGGCCTGCACGCCGCCGCCACCATGGGCCGGCTCCGCACGGCGGTCCACAACTTCTCCGCCCTCGATCTGTCACCGGACGAGCTCCTCGGCCACCTCGACGACCTGGTCTCCCGCATCGACGACGAGGAGGGGGACGACGGCGGCGACGGCATCACGGGCGCCACCTGCCTGTACGCCATCTACGATCCGGTCTCCGGCGTGTGCACCATGGCGACGGCGGGGCACTTCGCCCCGGCGCTGGTCCACCCCGACGGCACGGTGGACTTCCTCGAAGTGCCCGTCTTCCCGCCGCTGGGCCTGCACGGCCTGCCGTTCGAGACCGCCGAGGTGCGGCTGCCCGAGGGCAGTCGGCTCGTCCTCTACACCGACGGCCTCATCGAACACCGCGACCGCGACATCGACACCGGCCTGCGCCTCCTGCGCCACACCCTGGCGGACCCGGCGAACCCGACCCCCGAGGACACTTGCCAGGCGGTGTTCAGCGCGATGCTGCCCCCGCACCGCAGAGACGACATCGCGCTGCTGGTGGCCCGCACTCATCTGCTGGACCGCTCGCGGGTCGCCGACTGGGACGTCCCCTTCGACCCCTCGGCCGTCGGCCCCGTCCGTGCGGCGTGCGTCCGTCAGCTGGAGTCGTGGGGCCTCGGTGAGATCGGGTTCACCACCGAGCTCATGCTGAGCGAGCTGATCACCAACGCGATCCGCTACGGCTCCGAGCCGATCCACGTACGGCTCATGTACGACCGCGGCCTGATCTGCGAGGTGTCCGACGGCAGCAGCACCGCCCCCCACCTGCGGCGTGCGGCCACCACGGACGAAGGCGGGCGCGGGCTGTTCCTCGTCTCCCAGTTCGCCGGACGGTGGGGAACCAGATACACGCCGACCGGCAAGGTCATGTGGACCGAGCAGTCCCTGACCGACGGTCAGCAGCCCGCGCCGGAGCCTGATCCGGACGATCTGTCCTGGTTGCCCGGCGACGCGCTGTGACGGACGCCGGGAGGGCCGTGCCCCGTGCGGCGGGCTGAATGCCGAACGGCATACTTGCCGACCGGGCGCGATCATTTCCGAAACGCTAGGAGCAGCGATGGCTGACCAGATCGCCACCGAGAAGACGACTTTCAAGACGGTCTTCGAGGTGGGGTCGTCTTTCATGGGCCGGGCGCAGGACATCGAGGCCGGGTTCCAGCACGCGATCGCCCCGGCGACCGTGGACTTCGACTTCGGCGAGATCAGCAGGGCGGCGAGCGTCATCCCCGACTGTTCGACCGTGAAGATCATCCGTGGCTGGGGGCTCCAGGAAACCGCGCCCGTCAGTGTCATGGTCCTCTCCCTCAAGGAGGCCGTGCGCCAGGCCCTTCCGCTCCCGTACGCCGGCACCGCCTTCTGGGACAAGGCCGAGCGGGGTCTCACCGAGGCCTTCGTGGGCCTGGGCCGGCAGGAGGGCACCCACCTCTCCTTCTACCGGGAGGAGCCGGACCGTACGAGCTACTACTACAACCTCCTGTTCGCCCTCCAGGACGAGGAGACCGGGGCGTCTCTCTACACGATCGCCTTCTGCGTCAATGTGACAGTCGCTCTCGGCCCCCAGGAGGTCCGGGCCCTGACCGTCGGCGACACCGCGCGGTACACGATCCGCCTCAACGCGATCACGGTGCGGCAGGACCTGCCGTCCGCGAGCTGATCGGTCGAGCACCGAAGCCGCTGTGCCTCACCCTTCGCCGGGGGTGAGGTCAGCCTCGTCGCACCAGTACGCGCAGCGGCGCCCGGAAGGACAGCAGCGCCGGTATCTCCGGGGCCGAGGAGGGGTCCGCGAGCCGCAGGCCGGGCAGCCGGGCCGCGGTCATCCGCAGCAGCACACCGGCCTCCGCCCTGGCCAGTTCGGCCCCGGAGCACCTGTGCCGCCCCACGCCGAAGGACAGGTGCTTGCGCCGGTTCGGCCGGTGCGGGCAGAGCTCCGCGGGGTCCTCGAACACGTCGGGGTCCGAGCCGGTGGCGGCCAGCATCAGCAACAGCGGCGCACCCGCCGGGATGTCCACCCCCGACAGGGTGACCGGCCGGCCGGTGACGCGCCGCCACGTGGTGATGGGGGGCTCCCGCCGCAGCATCTCCTCGGCCCATGGCTCCACGCTGCCCGGCTCGTCGGCGAAGCGCCGCCACAGCCCGGGTTCACCGAGCGCGCGCCGGTACATGGTGCTCATCATCTGGCGGGTGGTCGCCTGGCCAGCGATGATCATGAAGTAGAGCACCGCGGCCGACTCGGCCACGCCCAGTGGCTCGCCGCCCGGCAGGCGGTGCGCCGCGAGGGCGCCGAGCAGCGTGTCCTCCCGCGGGCCGGGCGTGGTCACCAGGCGCCTGAGCCAGGAATAGAAGTCGGCGGCCTCCCCGGCCAGCTCGACCTGTCCCACGGGGTCCGGCCGTCCCCAGAAGAGCTCCAGCGAGGCGTCGCTCCACCGGGCCAGAGTCTCGGTGCCGACGTCCACGGCCTGTTCGAGGCCGAGCAGCCGCAGCAGCACCCTCATCGGCACGTCTTGCGCGAGCGTGGTGGCCAGGTCGCACACCCCGTCGGCGTCGAGCCGTTCCTCCAGCTCGTCCAGACAGCCGGCGGTCACCTGCTCGACCATCGGCACGCAGGCACTGACGGCCTGCGCGTTGAGCAGCCGGGTCATGATGCGGCGGTACCCGGCGTGGCTTTCGCCGCCGTTGCTGGCGAGGGTGGGCGGCAGGGCGAACCTCGCCCTGGCGAGGACGCGCAGGGTCGCCACCGAGAAGCGGCCGATCGCGTCCATCGCGTTGTCCGGGAGGAAGGTGTCCGTATCGAGCAACACCGCCCGTACGTCGTCGTACCGGCTCACCAGCCACAGGCCGGTGTCCGGGTCGTAGTGGACCGGCGCGTTCTCCCGCAGACCGTCCCAGACCGGGAAGGGGTCGAGCACATACTCCTGGTCGAAAAGATCCACCGTCCCCACGGGTACCGCCATGCCGCGACCCACCCCCCTTCTTCGCGCCGGCCCAGGTCAGCCGCCTCTCGGGCCGCACCATATCGCCTGCCCGAAGTCGCACCTCAGCCCGGCCTGCTCACGACGGCGGGAGAGGCTCACGGTGCCGCCGGCGGACCAGGGCGGCCCAGCGGCGGGCCACGGGGCGCCAGGCCCGCGCCGCCTCGGCCTGCGCAGCGGCGAGCTGCTCGACGATCTCGTACGCCCCGGCCCCCGTCATACCGAGTACGGCGCTGTCGCGGGCCCATTGCGCGACGATCCCCGGCGTCGCCTCGGGATGGAACTGGGTGCCCCATGCCCGGTCGCCGATACGGAAGGCCTGGTGCGGGGAGTCGGTGCCGCCGATGAGGAGCACCGCTTCAGGCGGCAGCGCGGCCATCTCCTCCAGATGCCAGAGCATGGCCGGCGGGACTTCGGGCAGTCCCGCGAAGACGGGGTCGTCGGCCGCCGCGGGCAACACCTTCAACTCGTACACGCCGACTTGAGGCACCTCACGGCGTGCCGTGCGGCCGCCGAGCCCGGCGGTCATCAGCTCGGCTCCGAGACAGATGCCGAATGTGGGCGTGCCGTACTCGATGGCCGTACGCAGAAGAGCCCGGGTGGCGGGCAGCCACGGGAAGTGGTCGTCGTCGAGCGGACCGGGGGATCCGCCCAGGACGAGCAGGCCGTCGAAAGGGCGCACGTCCTCGGGCAGCGGCTCGCCCAGATACGGGCGCACGATGTGCAGCCGCAGACCGGCTTCGGTCAGCCACGCACCCCACAGTCCGGGCGGGCATTCCGCCTCGTGCTCGACGACCAGGACGCGGGGCGACTCGTCGAGCCGCCGCGTCGCCTCGCCCGTCGCGCGCGTGACGTGCGCCGTCGGCGTCAGGGAGCGTTGCCGCCGATCGGCAGGTATCTCGGCCATGCGGTCATTCTCCTCGGCCGCGCCCTGCCGTTCGGTCAGCTTTGCGTTTTGTCCGGTCCGCGCGGGTTCACGTGCTCGCCGGGCGTCGCGAGGTCCTCGACCGCGTCGGCGCCGACCACCGCGCCGGTGGACTTCCTGCCGCGCCGCAGCCGGCCCTCCAGCCAGCTCGCGAAGGTGGTGAGCGCGAAGTTCACCAGAACGTAGATCACGGCGACAACGGTGAAGCTTGCGATGGTGTTCGCGCCGTAGTTCGCGCTCATGGGGCGCACCGACGCCAGCAGTTCGGAGAAGCCGAGCAGCGCGCCGCCGAGCGCGGTGTCCTTCACGATGACCACCAGCTGGCTGACGAGCGCCGGCAGCATCGCGGTGACCGACTGCGGCAGCAGGACGAACCGCATCACCTGCCCCTTGCGCATACCGACGGCCCTGGCCGCGTCGGTCTGCCCGGCCGGCAGGGACAGGATTCCGGCCCGCACGACCTCGGCGAGTACCGAGGCGTTGTAGAGGACCAGGCCGGTGACCACGGCGTACAGCGGCCGGTTGTCGGGGCTGACATCGGTGAACTCGGAGTACGCCGCGTTGGCGAACAGCATCAGGATCAGCACCGGGATGGCGCGGAAGAACTCCACGACCGTGCCGGCCGCGCCGCGCACCCACCAGTGGTCGGAGAGCCGGGCGATACCGAAGAACGCTCCGAGGGGCAGGGCGATGACCATGGCGAGGGCGGAGCCGATGAGCGTGTTCTTGAGCCCCGGCAGGATGTACGTCGTCCAGGCCCGGGAGTCGGTGAAGAACGGCTCCCACTTGACCCATTCGAGCTGGTCCTTGTCGGCGAGGCTCCGCAGCACCCACCAGACCACTGCCGCGAGGGCGGCCAGGAAGACGATCGTGAACAGGACGTTGCGCCGCTTGGCGCGCGGCCCCGGTACGTCGTACAGAACGTACGTCATCGCCTCACCGCCACCTTCTTGCTCACCCAGCCGAGGAAGAGTCCGGTCGGCAGGGTGAGGCAGATGAATCCGAGCGCGAAGATGGCCGAGATGAGGATGAGCTGCGCCTCGTTCTCGATCATTTCCCGCATCAGCGTCGCGGCCTCGGCGACACCGATCGCGGAAGCCACCGTGGTGTTCTTGGTCAGGGCGATCAGTACGTTCGCCAGCGGGCCCACCACGGAGCGGAAAGCCTGCGGAAGGACGATGAGCGACAGCACCTGCGGGAAGCTCAGGCCGATGGCGCGCGCCGCCTCCGACTGGCCGACGGGCACCGTGTTGATGCCGGAGCGCAGCGCCTCGCAGACGAACGCGGAGGTGTAGGCAATCATGCCCAGCACGGCGAGCCTGAAGTTGATGGTCTCGAAGTCGTCCGCGCCGAGGCTGACGCCGAGTGTCTGGAAGAGGCCCAGCGAGGTGAAGACGATGATGACCGTCAGCGGGATGTTCCGCACCACGTTGACGTAGCCCGCGCCGAAGCCGCGCATCAGCGGGACAGGGCTGGCCCGCATGGCCGACAGGAGAGTTCCCCAGATGAGGGAGCCGATGGCCGAGTAGACCGTGAGCTGCACCGTCACCCAGAAGGCTCCCAGCAGATCGTAACCTTCAAGAAAGTCGAACACGGTCTCCCGCACTTCCGCAGAGGTGGAGGGCACGGCGCGCCGCAACGCTGCGCGGCGCGCCGGTCAGTGATCCGCTTCAGCTGACGATGTTGCCGATCTTCGGGGCCGGCTCGTTCTGGTAGTCGGCCGGGCCGAAGTTCTTCTCGACGTACTGGTCCCACGAGCCGTCGGACACCATCTTCTCCAGGGCGGTGTTGATCTGGCCCTTGAGATCGCTGCCGTTCTGGACGCCGATGCCGTAGTTCTCGTTGCTCAGCTTGAAGCCGCCGAGCTTGAACTTGCCCTGGTGCTCCTGCTGGGAGGCGTACCCGGCAAGGATCGAGTCATCGGTGGTCACCGCGTCGATGACCTTGTTCTCCAGGCCGGTCAGGCACTCCGAGTAGCCGCCGTACTCCTGGAGCTGGGCCTGCGGCGCGAGCTCCGTCTTCACGTTCTGGGCGGAGGTGGACCCGGTGACCGAGCAGAGTTTCTTGTTGTTCAGGTCCTCGGGCTTCTTGATGGAGTCGTCGTCCGCGCGGACGAGGATGTCCTGGTGGGCGAGCAGGTAGGGGCCGGCGAAGTCGACCTTCTGCTCCCGCTCGTCGTTGATCGAGTAGGAGGCCGCGATGAAGTCGACGTCGCCGCGCTCGAGGAGCGTCTCGCGGTCGGCGCTCTTGGCTTCCTTCCACTCGATGTCGCCGGGTTCGTAGCCGAGCTCCTTGGCGACGTAGGTCGCCACATCGACGTCGAAGCCCGTGTACTGGCCGTCCGGGGTCTTCAGGCCGAGGCCCGGCTGGTCGTACTTGATGCCGACGGTGATCTTGTTGCTGTCACTGCCCGACCCGCTCTCGTCGTCGTCCGAGCCGCAGGCCGTGGCGGTCAGGGACAGCGCGAGCGCGGCGGCGGCCGCGACGGTGGCCTTGAGCATCTTCATGGTGATCATCCCTGGGGATTGATGTGGGGGGAGGGTGAGTCCGCGAAGCGCGGGGACCGGTCCTCACAAGGGCCCGCTCAAGTGGGGGGTCTAGGTGGGGCCTCAGTGGTGAAGGATCTTCGACAGGAAGTCCTTCGCCCGGTCGCTGCGCGGGTTGGTGAAGAACTGGTCGGGTGTCGTCTCCTCCACGATCTTGCCGTCCGCCATGAAGACCACACGGTTGGCGGCCGACCGGGCGAAGCCCATTTCGTGGGTGACGACGACCATCGTCATACCGTCACGGGCGAGCTGCTGCATCACCTCCAGCACCTCATTGATCATCTCCGGGTCGAGGGCCGAGGTCGGCTCGTCGAAGAGCATGATCTTCGGCTCCATGGCCAGCGCCCTGGCGATCGCCACGCGCTGCTGCTGGCCACCGGACAGCTGCGCGGGGTACTTGTCCGCCTGGGTGGTCACTCCCACCCGTTCGAGGAGCGAGCGCGCCCGCTCCTCGGCTTCCTTCTTGTCCTTCTTGCGGACCTTGATCTGGCCCAGCGTCACGTTCTGCAGCACGGTCTTGTGGGCGAAGAGGTTGAAGGACTGGAAAACCATGCCCACATCGGCCCGTAGCGCGGCGAGCTCACGGCCCTCGGCGGGCAGCGGCTTGCCGTCGATCGCGATCTCACCCGAGTCGATGGCCTCCAGCCGGTTGATGGCGCGGCACAGCGTGGACTTGCCCGACCCGGACGGCCCGATGACGACGACGACCTCGCCGCGGGAGATGGTCAGGTCGATGTCCTGAAGCACGTGGAGCGCGCCGAAGTGCTTGTTCACGTTCTTGAGCACGACGAGGGCATCGTCCGTACCCGGCGTCGCGTTTCCCTTGGTCACAGCTACTCCGCTCATCGGCTTCATACTCCGTCCGACTCCGGCCGGACGCACGCCGAGAAGGCCAAGCGGGAAGGGAAAACCGCCCGGGCCGGGGAGGAAGAGCGGGTGCTAGACCCCCGCGGTCGCCCCCGCCTCGGCGATGAGCAGGTCCAGGAGGGCCAGCAGGGCGTCGCGCACGTCCTCGCGGGAGCGGGCGTCGAGCATGAGGATGGGCGTGTTCGGGTCACGCAGATGCAGCGCCGCCCCGATCTCCTGCGCGGTGTACGGCTGCTCACCGTGGAAACAGTTCGCGCCGACCACGAACGGAAGCCCTCGGCTCTCGAAGAAGTCGACGGCCGGGAAGCTGCGGTCCAGGCGCCGGGTGTCGACCAGCACGACCGCGCCGAACGCACCGTTGAGCAGGTCGTCCCACATGAACCAGAAGCGCTCCTGGCCCGGTGTGCCGAACAGGTAGAGGACGACTCCGGCATCGCTGAGGGTGATGCGTCCGAAGTCCATCGCCACGGTGGTCACCGTCTTGGACTCGATGCCGTCGAGGTCGTCGACGCCGACACCCGCGGCCGTCAGCCGCTCCTCCGTACGCAGCGGCTCGATCTCGGAGACCGTCTCGACCAGCGTCGTCTTGCCCACGCCGAAGCCGCCGGCGATGAGGATCTTGACGGGGGCCGCTTCCCGGTCCGGGGTGTCATAGGTGGGCAAGGCTGTCCCTGATTCTCATGAGCAGGTGGACATTGCTGGTCTCGGCGCCCTCGAGGGGTGCCCGGTGGTGGATCAGTCCGCGGTCCGCGAGCTCGCCGAGCAGGACCGTCATCGGGGTGAGGCGCATGTGCATGCGGGCGGCGATCTCGGCGACCGCCCGCCCGTCCGGCGACGGGCACATGGTGAGGATGTCCTGCCATTCGGTGGGCAGACCGGAGATTGCGTCCCCGGCGACCGCCGCCGTGATCGTGGTGTCCATGGTCAGGACGGTGTGCGGGGCGGCTGTACGGCCGTCGGTCAGGGCGTACAGCCGCGTACGGCGGCGGACTCGGGCCGGCGGATCGTCCGCCATTACGAGGGGAGTACCCGGGTGCGCTCCGGGGTGCCCAGCCATTCACCGAGCGCCTGAGCGGTCCGTACCGCCTCACCGCCCAGCTCCCCCAGCCGCGCCTTGCGCGAGGTCACGACGATGAGCGTGCTGCCCTCGCCGCACCCCACGATGCAGAGATAGCGGTCGTCCATCTCGACCAGCTGGCGGATCACGCCGCCGCCGTCTATCTCCCTGGATATCGCCTTCATGGTCGCCGCGATGCCGGAGGACGCGGCGGCTATGCGCTCCGCGCGGTCCCGTTCGAGCAGGTAGGCGCTGAGCTTGATGCCGTCGTTGGAGAGGAGCACGGCTCCCTCGATGCCGGCGATCCTGGTCAGATTGTTGTCCAGGATGCTGTAGATCATGTCGTTCGATGTCGTCGTCATGGCTGGTCCTGTCGGAGCTCTGCTTCCACTTTCTGGGTCCCTTGTTCGTAGTCCGCCCAGGCGTCGGCCACCTCTTCGGGTGTCGCGGCGTCCTGGCCGGCCGGTGCTTCCGGTGCGCGTGGCGCGCGGAGCTGCTCGGTGATGTGCGTGTGCGGTACGCGCTCGGGGAGGGCCGGGCGTGCGTCGCCGGCCGGAGCGGCGGGCAGGGCCGGGTGCGTGCGTGCCTGCGAGCGCTCGTTCACCGGCTCGGGCGGGCGCTCGGACGTCCGGCGGCTCGGCAGCCCCGGCTTCCCCTGCGGGCCCGGCCCAGGCCTGGGTTCGTCGAGGCGGCGCGGCGCGGGGAGCTCGGGGACGGCCGGCGCGCGGACGGCCGGCGCCGGCTCGCGTGCCGGTTCCGGCTCCGTCGGTACGAGCAGCTCGCCGGGGATGATCACCACGGCCGATGTCCCGCCGTAGACCGAACGGCGCAGCGTGACCGTGGCCGGGAGGCGGTCGGCGAGGTGGCCGACCACGAAGAGCCCCAGCCGGTGCGCGTTCTGGGCCAGGACGGCGTACGGCGGAGCCGAGTGCAGTCGCCGGTTCATCTCCTCGTAGCTCGCGGCGGCCACCCTGGGGCCGCGGTCCTCGATCTCCAGCGACAGTCCGTCGGCCACCAGCTCGGCCCGGATGACGACCTTCGATCGCGGCGGGGAGAACCGGGTGGCGTTGTCCAGCAGCTCCGCCAGAAGGTGGCTGATCTGGCTGATCACCCGCGGTTCCACGCTGATCTCGTCCAGGGCCTGCCGCTCGATCCGCCGGAAGTCCTCGACCTCCGCGGCCGCCTCGCGCAGCAGGTCGGCGACGCGCATGGGCGCGGTGTGGGGATCGGGGATCTCGCCGCCCGCCAGGATCAGCAGGTTCTCGACCTGCCGCCGCATGCCGACCGTCAGCTGGTCGGAGCGCATCAGCTGGGCGAGCAGTGCCTCGTCGTGGCCGAAGGTGTCCTGGAGGTCCTCGGTGAGGCTCAGCTGACGGCTGACCAGGTTTCCGGTGCGGGACGCGATGCCGGCGGCGAACATGCCGAACCCGTGGCGCTCGTCCGAGAGCTGCCGGTGCCCGTCGACGGACACGGCGACGACCCGCGCGAACGCGTCGCTGATACGCCCGACCTCGTCCTCGGCCCCGGTGGGCGCGGGCAGCGCGTCGGCGTCGACGCCCTGCCCCCGCTGCAGCCGGGCCACGACGTCGGGCAGCGTCTTCTCGGCGACGGCCACCGTGCGCTCGTGCAGGTCACGGAGGCGGCGCAGGAGCGAACGCGTGGTGAACACGACGACCAGGGCGACGACCAGCAGCGCCCCGCCGCTTCCCGCGACGAGCCATGCGACCTCGGCCTCCAGCTCCGCCGCCGTGGCGTCGGCGCGTACGAGCACACCTCGCGAACGGTCGTCGTTGAGCGTCGCCAGCTGTCCGGCCAGCTTGTCGTGCGCCGTTCGCCAGCCGGCTGACTCCAGCGGCAGTTTCACACCGGAGGCGGTGTCCTCGTGGTCGGCCATCACCACGTTCTCGATGCGGGTCTTGGCCTGCCACGCGCCCGAGCCGGTGATCTGCTCGTAGACCTCTCTGTCCTCGGCGGGCAGATACGGCGCGATCGACGTGTCGTACAGGTATCTGTGGGCTCCGACGGCGTTGACGTAATCGGCGAATCTCGAGGCCGTCAACTCCCTGGACGGACCGGCCGACGCGAGGATCGCCTCCTCGCGTGCCAGCAGCTCGGACGCGGAGAACATCGTGGCCACGAGCCGGCTCTCCTGGGTCAGCTCGGCGTCCTGCGTGTGGCTGAATTCCTTCTGGTAGACGTGGATCAGGTCGCCGATCACGCCGGTGAAGTACCGGATCGAACGGTCGGCGCCGCCGCTGCGGGCATCGGCGCGCTCCCGATGGGTGTCCAGGTCGTCGAGGCTTCGCCGCACCTCGCCGAGGTGGTGGTCCGACTGCTTTGCTCCCGGCCGGCCGGTTGCGGCCGCCGTACGGAACTCGGCGGCGGCGCGGTCCGTGGCCGTGCGCCGATCGTGCAGGTCGTGGGCGGACACCTCGGTTCCCGCCCACCGCGCGGCCGTCACGGTCCGCTCGGCCTGCAACTCGACCACGAGTGCGTACGCGGGTACGCCGATCCGCTCACCGGCCGCCACATCGGCGCGCAGATGCTCCGACTGATCCAGCAACCGGTCCGCGGTCACGCCGACTTGGACACTCATCACGACGGTGGGGACCACCGCCAGCCAGATGAGCAGGGTGCGCAGGCGAACGGCGCGCCGGCGACGACGTGTCGGCGTGTCTCGTGAGCCTTCGGGTTCTATGGGAGACATCAGTCCTCGGGGACGGGGGAGCGGAAAGGCAGGCCGACGCCCGGGTCGGCGTGGGACGGGGAGCGGAACTTGGGGACGGCCGGGCCGACAGGGGGTGAGACGTGGGGGATGCAGATCATAACCAGCCACGCCAGGAAAACGAGTGGTTGCCTCCGTGATCAGTACGTGGTAATCGCGGCACACAGCGTTGCAGACCGTAAGCCGGATCGGAGTTCAACCGATACGCCGGCACGGCCGTGCCTAGGAGTGTGCGTCGTTGGCTCCGGCACGGGCCACCAACCGGGACAGCTCCACACGGGAGCGCACACCCAGCAGGGCGAAGACATTGCGCAGGTGGTGATCGACGGTGCGGGGGCTGACGGACAGTCGCTGCGCCACTTCACGGTTGGTCGCCCCCTCGGCGACACAGTGCGCGATCCGGAGCTGCTGGGGGGTCAGGCAGGACAGGACCCCCGCCGGTTCGCCTCCGCCCACGTCGCCGGTGGCCCGGAGTTCCGCGCGCGTCTGGTCCACCCAGCTCCGGGCCCCGGAGCGCTCGAAGGCGACCAGCGCGTCCCGCAGAAGGCCCCGCGCCTCGCGCGGACGGCGCCGTCTTCGCAGCCACTTCCCGTACAGCAACTGGGTGCGGGCCCACTCGAAGTCGCCGGCGGTCCGTTCGTGTACGGCCAGCGCATGGGCGTACAGGGCGTCGGCCTCCTCGGGGCCCGCGAGCAGCGCCCGGCAGCGGGCGAGCAGCGCGGGGGCCTGCGGATCGCCGCCGTGGGCGGCCCAGGCGGCGAACTCCCCGACCGCTGCGCGTGCGTCGTCGGGCCGCCCGGCGAGCGCGGTGGCCTCCACGAAACAGGGGACGGCCAGCATCCGGACGGCGAAGTGCCCGCGGCGCGGCCCGGCCTGGACCAGCGGGGCGAGCCGTGCCGCGGCGTCGCCCGCCCGGCCTCGCCCCAGGTCGGCTCGGGCCGAGGCCCATTCGGCCAGGGTGGCGGCCTGGGTGAGGCCGTGCGGCCCCGCGATCGCCATGGCCGCCGCGACATGACCGGCCACGGCCGCCGCGTCGCTCTCGACCGATGCGACCAGGGCGAGGATCGCGTGCTGATGGGCGACGGCGTTGCGCTGGCCGCCACGGTGGGCGGCGCCCAGGCCCTCCCGGGCGTGCGCTCCGGCGCGGGCGTGACGTCCGGCACGTAACTCGGCGTAGGCCAGGTGCTCCAGGAGCCGGGGTACGAGCGCGACGAGCCCCCGGGCCCGGCCGACGGCGAGACCACGCGCGTTGATGCGGCAGGCGGCCGCGATGTCACCGAGGACGAGCGCTGCGGCTCCGGCACGCAGCAGCCGCTCCGGATCGTCGTCGCTCACCGCCCGGTCCACCACCCGCCGCAGCGGCGCCCGCGCCGCGTCGGGGCGTGCCTCGAGGGCGGCAAGCATCCCGGCCCGGTAGTCCCGACAGACCCCGCGCCCACCCGGGACGGACAACGGCGCCCGCACGGGCGGGGGGTGTGGGCACATGCCCTGCGGTGCCGGGTACGTGCTTTGTCGCGCCGGGTACGCGCCCCGCACGGCCGGCGCCGGATCGCGACCGTCGAGCGCGGCCAGGCAGGCCGCTGCGTCACCCGCGGCCCAGGCCGCTTCCATGGCACCGAACCGCGCGGCAAGAGCGTTCCCGGGGTCGTACCCGCCGAGCAGGCCCGCCGCCACCATCAGCGCCCCGTACGCGTCCCCGGCGGGTCCGTCGCCCAGCGCCAGGGCGCCTCTGACGAGTTCGGCCCGGCCGCGTACGGCGTCGTGGGCGGTCCCCGGACGCGCGGCGGCCAGCAGCTCCCGGGCTCGGTGCGGGTGGCCCGCCAGCCTGGCGTGCTCCGCGGCGGCGGTCAGGTGCGACATGCGGACACTGTCGTCGCTGGTGCCGAGTTCGGCGGCCCGGGCGTACGCCAGGGAGCGCTGCAGGCCCGGGATCCAGGGGTCCGGGGCGCCGGCGGCCGCGGCCAGGACGGCGGCGAGCCGGGGTGCGGGTCCGTCGGCGGCCAGGGCCCGGTGCAGCAGGCGTGGGAGGCGGTGGCGGTCACCGACGAGGGCCGTCGCGAGCAGCTGGTGGGCGGCGCGCCGCCGGGCGGGAGGGGCGCCGACGTGAACGGCGCGTCGCAGCAGCGGGTTCGCGAACCGGATCAGGTCCCCGTCGCAGCGCGCCACGCCTGCCGCCTCGCCCGCGTCGAGCGCCGCCGGCCCGATGCCGGCGGCGCGGGCGGCGCCCAGGACCAGGGCCGCGTCCGCTCCCCCGGCTCCCGGGGTCTGTTCCTGCGCGGCGGCGGCCAGCAGGAGAACGAACGCGGTGTCGGGCGGGAGGCCGGCCAGAGCGCCGCCCACGGTACGCAGCAGGGTGTCACCGTCGGCGAGGGGCCGGGGCAGCGGGGCGTGGCCGGAGAGCTGGGCCGGTGAGAGGCGGGCGACCAGTACCTCCAGCAGGGCCGGATTGCCCTCGGCCTCGTGCAGCAGGGCCTCCCGTACCCCAGGGTCCGTCCCCTCCCCCGTCAGCTCGTCCAGCAGGTCCCTCGCGGCGCGTTCGGTGAGCGGGCCGAGGCGGACGACGGGCAGCCCGGCGAAGTCCGGATCGTGCGCGTGGTGTCCGGCCACCGACAGCAGCAGTCCGACGTCGCGCAGGGCGTCCGGTCGCCGGGCGGCGAAACCGAGGGCGGCGCGCGACGAGGCGTCCCACAGGTGGGCGTCGTCGACGCAGACGAGCAGCGGCCGTCCGGCGGCGAGTGCGCGCAGCAGCTCCAGCAGGTCACCGGGCGCGAGGCCGGACCGCAGGACGCGGGCGGGCGCGGCGCTCGGCGCGTCGCCGGCGGCACACAGCAGCGCGTGCACTCCGCTGTACGGGAGACGGCTCTCGGCCGGAACGGCTCGGGTGTGCAGCACCGGACCGGCCTCGAAGCCGCCGGCGGCCCGGCGGAGGAGGGCGGTGCGGCCGAGACCGGGCTCCGCGGCGAACAGCAGCGCGCCACCGCGACCGGAGCGCAGCCGGTCCGACAGGGCTGCCACGGCTTCCAGTTCGGCATGCCGGCCGTACAGCGGCAGAGCCCCGTTCACGGCCTTGCTCACGGTCTTCTTCCGGTCACGCCTGTCACGTTACTTCCGCGCAAGCATTGACGGAAGCCTTGTGTCCGCTACCGGGCGGGAGGCCCTGCCCACCGCCTCACCTGGGGAAACGGCGGTCCGGACGGCTCTTCGCTGGGCGCGCGCCCAGCGTCGGCGGGCGAAGTCTGTGCCGGCGCACACGGTCCGGACAAAGCCGTGTGCCGGTGCCGGCCGCGGGGCACGCGGCCGGCACCGGACCTGCCGGAAACGTCAGGAAGTGTGCGGGCAGTTGCCGCGGTATTCCTCGATGGTCAGGCTCGGGCGAGGCAGCGGGCAGAGGAACTGCTCGTAGCGGGTGTCGTTGTCGATGAACCGCTTGAGCCAGGAAATGCTGTACTTCGCAATGGTGGTGCTGGACGCATTCGGCGTGAAATGCGTCGCGTTGTTGAGTTCCAGGTACGCCTTGTCGAGCGAGGACGGCAGGCTCTCGTAGAAGGGCTCCGAGTGCGAGGCGACCGGCGCGACCGTGTCGCCGTCGGCCCCCACGACCAGGGTCGGGGTCTGGAGCTCCGGCCAGGTCTTGTCGGTGTTCCACCCGGTGAGCGGGATGGCGGCCTGGAGGGAGGGCCGGCTCCTGGCCGCCTCCAGTGAGCCGCCGCCGCCCATGGAGTGCCCCATCACGCCCAGCCTGCTGCTGTCGATCCGGGCGCGTACGGTGCTGCGCTGGGTCAGGTAGTCCAGCGCGGCCAGGAGTTGGCGGCCTCTGCTGTCCGGCTGTTCGTACCGGGTGAGGGTGTCGATGGTGAAGACGACGAAGCCCTGGGAGGCGAGCCGCGGACCGAGCCAGGCAATGGACGACTCGCCGGCGGTGAAGCCGGGCGAGACGGCCACCGCGCCGAAGGTGCCGTCGCCGGTGTACGTCGGGTAGTAGACCGTCCCGCCGCCGAACCCGGTGACGCTGAGGGAGGAGACGGAGGTCTGCGACACCGCGTAGGGGCCGGTGGGCGCCTCGATGCTCGCTGTGGTGGGTGCGGGGCCGCGCTCGTACGGATTGTCGGCCGCCTGGGCGGCAGGGGTGGCAACGGTGCTGAGCCCGCCGACGGCGAGGAGCGCCGCCAGGCCGGCCATGAGGGAGCGCAGGCGGCCGGTTCCGCGTCGGCGGTGGGCGGGGGCGCTCCGGGCGCCACGGCTGATCTCACTGCTGTATTGGTGCACGACTGAGTCGTCCTCTCGGTCGTGGCGGAGCCGCTGGGCCTGACCGGGCACCGCACTCGTCGCCGAGGGCCGGGACCGGTCGTACGGGGGGGGAGCGGGCACCGCCGTGTTCGCTGGCGGGTGCCACTGTCGCCGTACGCACGGCACGGGGGCATCGGCGGAATCACCGGCCTCCCGGGTTCAGCGGCCCCGCGCGCGAGCCCGGAAAGGCGAGAGGGAGGAGAGCCGCCCGGAGCGGATCTCCTCCCTCTGCCCGGAACGCGGGCGACCGGGGTCAGCCGGCCTGCGGTGCTTCGCTGCCCAGGTGCACGGGCAGGCTGCGGTGGCCGTTGGAGATGAACGACTCCACGGGCCGCAGCTCGTCCGCCGGGACGGCCTGGGCCAGGTCGGGGAAGCGTTCGAAGAGCGCCGGCAGGGCGATCTGGGCCTCCAGCCGGGCCAGCGGCGCGCCGAGGCAGAAGTGGACGCCGTGCCCGAACGCGAGATGTTCCTTGTTCAGCCGCGTGACGTCGAACCGGTCCGCGTCCTCGCCGTGGAGCGCGGGGTTGCGCCCGGCCGCGGCGTAGGCGGCGAGGATCGCCTCGCCCTTCTTGATGCTCACACCCCGGGTCTCGATGTCCTCCACCGCGTACCGCAGCGGAAGGCTCGCCACCGGCGACTGGACGCGCAGCGTCTCCTCGATCACGTCGTTCCAGGTGGCCGCGCCCGTGCGGACCAGTTCGAGCTGGTCCGGGTGGGTCAGCAGGGCGTGGATCGCGTTGTCGAGCAGGTTGACGGTGGTCTCGTGCCCGGCGCTGATCACCAGGAGCAGCGTGTCGACCAGCTCCCCTTCCGTGAGCCGCTCGCCGTCCTCCTCCCGGGCGGCGATCAGGACGCTGGTCATGTCGTCGCCCGGGGTACGCCGCTTCAGGGCGACGAGGTCGCAGAGCACCGTGTGGATGCCCTGGAAGGTGGCCGCGGCTTCTTCCGCGGAGGCGGCGGTGTTGAAGATGCCGTCCACCAGGCGGCGCAGTTCCTTGCGCGTGCCTTCGTCATCGACGCCGAACAGCTCGCAGATGACCTGGATGGGGATCGGGTAGCAGTACTCCTCGCGCAGATCCACCACCTGCCCGCGCGGGGTCGCGGCGAGGCCGTCGAGCAGATCGGCGGTCATGCGCTCGATACGGGGGCGCAGGGCCTCCGTGGCGCGCGCGGTGAACGCGGTGGAGACCAGCTTCCGCAGCCGCCTGTGGTCGCTTCCGTACGCGGTGAACATGTTCGTTACGGCGACCCAGGTGAACAGCGGCCAGTCCGGGGTTATCTCCCCGTTGATCCACGCCGGCCAGTGCCGGCGGGGGTCCTTGGACACACGGGGGTCGGTGAGCAGTTCCTTGAGCAGGGCGTGGTCACTTACTGCCCACGCCACCACCTGGCCAGGGAGCTCCACCAGCGCCGCCGGCCCTTGTTCCCGGATGCGGGCTCCCTCTCCGTGGATGTCTGCGCCGGAGGGGTCGATGACGACGGGGCGGGGTTCGTGTTCCATTTACTGGCTCCAGAGGGCTCGTCCGTGGTGACCGGCACGGTGATCGGGGGGAAGCGCACAGGCAAGGCGGCCAGGGCCCGGTGGAAGGGGCCCTGCCGCCACTCCAACCGGCTTACCCCTACAGCCAGTTCGGTATCCGGGAGCCGGTCGAGGAGTTTCTCCACGGCGACCGCGGCGATCAGCCGGGCAGGGCTCTTCGCCGGGCAGGTGTGCGGACCCGCGCTCCACGCCAGGTGCGCGCGGTTGCCCCCGCGCCGGTCGCCGGCCAGGGCGGGGTCGGTGTTCGCCGCGGCCAGGCTGATCAGGACGGGCTCGCCCTCGCGCAGCAGGGTTCCGTCGAGCTCCAGGTCGTGGAGGGGGTAGTGGATGGCGTAGTTGGCCATCGGCGGGTCGGTCCACAGCACCTCGTCGAGCGCGTCCTCGACGGGCATGCTGCCGCCGGCCAGGTCGCCGCCGAACCGGTCGTCGGACAGCAGCAGCCGCAGTCCGTTGCAGATGAGGTTCTGCTGGGGTTCGGTGCCCGCGCCCATGAGGACCACGAGCTGATGCATCATCTCCTCGTCGGTGAGCTGCGCGGGGTGGGCCATCAGCCAGGAGGTCACATCCGCGCCGGGCTGCCGGCGCTTGAGAGCGACCAGTTCGGCGACGCCCTCGGTGAGGACCGCGTTCGCCTTCTCCGAGTCGGCATCGGCGTCGAAGATCCCGGACATGCCCTCCACGAGCTTGTCCCCGGTGTCCGGCGGGCAGCCGAAGAGCTGGTTGAAGACCAGCAGGGGCAGGATCGCTCCGTACTCGCCGAGGAGATCGGCCCGCCCCCTGGGACCGAACCGGTCGATGAGGGTGTCGGCGCTCTGCTCGACGTACCCGCGCAGCGCGTTGGGATCCACGCGGGCCAGGCTGTCGGTGATCGCCCCGCGCAGCCGCGCGTGCTCGTCACCGTCGGTCCACAGCGCGTTCGGCCGGTACATCATCATGGGGACGACCGGGCTGTCGGCGGGCACCGTCCCGTCGGCGAGGGCGCGCCACCGGCGCGGGTCCTTGGAGAACCGCTCCGGGCTGCGCAGGACCTCGAGGGCGGTCTCGTAGCCGGTGACGAGCGAGGCGCGGACGCCCGGGTGGATCTCCACCGGCGCGACGGAGCCGTACGTACGCAGGTGTGCGTACGTCGCTGCCGGGTCGGCGGCGAACGCCGGTCCGTACAGGGGCTCCGCCGTACGGGCGGCGGGCGCGGCGGTCGTGCCATCGCCGTGGCCCGCGTGCGCGGGGCAGCCGGGCGGCGGTGCTGTGCCCGGACCGGGCTGGGGGGTGGTCATCAGCGCTCCTGAGAGGTGCGGGTCTGGAGGTACTCGACGAGGGAGATCAGCGCCCCGGTGGAGGATGCGGTGTTCCGCGCGTCGCAGGTGACGAGGGGGGTTTCGGGGAGCAGGTCGAGGGCTTCGCGTATCTCCGCGGCCGGGAAGACCGGTGCGCCGTCGAACTGGTTGACGGCCACCGCGTACGGCATGCCGTGTTCCTCCAGCAGGCCCATGATGTCGAAGGACTGGTCGAGCCGGCGGGTGTCCGCGAGGACCAGGGCGCCCAGAGCCCCGTTCAGCATGTCCTTCCAGAGCGGGGTGAAGCGCTTCTGGCCGGGAGCGCCGAACAGATAGAGCACCAGTTGTTCGCTGAGCGTCAGGCGGCCGAAGTCCATGGCGACGGTGGTCGTGGTCTTGTCCGGGCTGCCGGCCAGGTCGTCGACCGGTTCACTGGCCTGCGTCATGGTCTCCTCGGTACGCAGTGGCCGGATCTCGGACAGCGTGCCGACGAACGTGGTCTTGCCGACCGCGAAGTGACCGACGATCAGGATCTTGACCGCGGTCCTGACCGTGTCGGAGACGTACACATCGACGTGGTCAGAGCCGGGCGCGCAGTCCATCGAGCACCTCCTGCAAAAGCTGGTCGTCGGGCAGCTGGGCCTTCGGTATGGGCGGGCGGGTGCTGATGTGGCCGCTGTCGATCAGGTCGCTGAGCAGGACCTTGGTGACGCTGATCGCCAGTGACAGGTGTCCTGCCACCTCGGCGACCGACAGCGCTCCTCCCCGGCACAGCTCCATGACCCGGCGCTTCTCCGGGCTGAGCCCTTTGAGCGGCCGGTCGGCCGCGGCCGTCACGAGCGTCACCAGGTCGAGCGTGTTGCGCGTCGGGTGGGCGCGGCCCTCCGTCACGACGTAGGGGCGCACCAGTCCCCTCTCACGCCTGTGGGGCGGGGTCATGCCGTACGGCTGGTGCCTGGCCGGGCCGCCGGTACCGCGTCCTGCCGGGGCGGACTGGTCAGCTCCTTGCCCAGACGGTCGACGAGCTTGTGCATCCCGTAGGTGACCGCCTCCATGTCCACGTTCTGGGTGGCGGAGACCGCCAGGTAGGCGCCCGCGCCGGCGGCGACCAGGAAGACGTACCCGTCGACGAACTCGACCAGGGTCTGCTGCCAGGGGGAGGACTCCTGTGCGCAGAACTCGGCGGTGCTGCGGCTGATCGACTGGAGGCCGGACAACGCGGCGGCCTGGCGCTCCGCCTCGTCGCGCGCGATGCCCCGGGAATGCGCCCGCAGCATGCCGTCGGCGGACAGGAGGATCGCGTGGCGGGCTTCGGGGACCTTGAGGACCTCGTCGAGCATCCAGCCGAGCTCGTTGGCCATGTGGTCGTTCATCCCTGCGGATTCCCTTCGTCGTCTTGAGAGGTGGCGCGCCCGGAGCGGGTGCCGCGGGCGAACGCACCCATGCGGGAGGCGGTTTCCGAGGCCGGGCGGACCGGTGTGTGACCGGCGTCCGGTGGTACGGCGGCTGCCCGCTGCTCCGCGTCGTGCTCCTGGGCGGACCGGCGGCGGCGCTTGGGGAGACCGCCCGCCGTGGATTCCGGAACGGCCGCGGTCGCGGGCGCGGGCACAGCCGCGCTCACGGTCGCCGGTGAAGGTGACCGCTCGACGGGCGTGAGAGCGGCTTCGGGGGCCACTGCCGGAGCGGAGGCCGGTACGGGGGCTGCCACGGGGGTGGTTTCGGCCTCCTTTGCGCTCGCCGGCGTGGCGGCGCGTACGCGATTGAGAAGTGCGTTGGGGAGGAACAGCACGGCGCGTACTCCCCCGTAGGGGGACCGGGTGTCGACCGAGACCGTGAACCCGTACCGGGCGGCGAGCACTCCGATGGCGGCGAAGCCGAACTGCGGCGGGTCACCGAGCCGGTTGATGTCGGTGTCCACATGGCCCGACAGGCGCCGGCCGGCCTCATCGGTCTCCCGCGCGTCCATGCCGACTCCGGCGTCGTCGATGACCACGCTGACGCCGTTGTGCGCGGGCTGGATGCCGACCTCGACGGTGGTGTTGGGCTGCGAGTGCCGCGCCGCGTTGTCGAGCAGTTCGGCGACCGCGAGGACCACGGGCTCCACCGCCCGGCTCACCACGTCCATGTCGACCCGCGAGTGGACCTGGACGCGCCGGTAGTCCCGGATCCGCGACGTCGCGCCGCGTACGACGTCGATCAGCGGTGACGCGACCCGCTGCCGTCCCGGCCACGACCCGCAGAGAACGGCGATGGCCTGGGCCCGCCGGCCGAACTGCGCGTTGGCGTGGTCGATCTCCAGCAGGTCCTGGAGCACATCGGGGCTGTCGTGCCGGTCCTGCATGTCCGAGATGGACAGCTGCTGTTCGTTCGCGAGGGCTTGGAGGGCGCGCATCGCCGCCTTGAGCGTCGCTCTCGCCGACTGATCGGCCCGGGACCGTGCCGTGTCGACGGCGGTGGTGAAGAGATCCTCGACCTGTTGCAGGCTCTGTCCGAACGCCGTTACGGCCAGCCGCGGATCGAGCAGCCCGGGCGGGGGTGCGCCGTGATGACGGGCCTCGGACAGGGCCGAGAGGCGGGCCTCGACCAGATGCCGGGCCTCTGCGTCACGAGCGCGCAGGCTGTCCTCCGCCTCCGTCAGGCGTCGGCGCAGAGCGGCGGTGAGCCGGCCTTGGCGGATCAACAGGACCGAACCCGCGAGCACACAGGCAGCAAGGCACCAGACCACCGCCTCCGGTATGTGTTGTGTCATCAGATCCTCATGAAGCGGGGGGAGAGGTGAAGCCGCTGATCATCCTAGGCATGACAGGTTGCTTCAAGCTCTCTGGGGAGTCGGCGAGCTGATTCCACGCCAGCCATGGCACACACATCACGCTATGCGCCGATAACACCCCGCCCTCGAACGGCGCTCCTACTCGGCCTTGCGGACCGCTGCTGTCCCCGGTCCGGGTACACCGGGCCGTGGGTGATTCCGTTCGGATTCCTGCTTGCCCGCGTTGATGACGACGGCCGCGATCAGGGTCGCGGCCAGGAACACCAGTGCCGAGGCGACGAACGCGGTGGTGTAGCCGTGGGTCAGGGCCTCCTGCGCGCGGGTCACGAGCTCCGCGTCGTGGGTGCGCAGCCCGGCGAAGTAGGCCTCGTCCGCTTGCGGCAGGCGCTGGTCGGAAGCGGCGCCGGCCAGCGTCGCGAGGCTTGCGAGTCCGAGTGCCCCGCCGGTCTGCTGAGCGGTGTTGAGCAGCCCCGACGCGCTGCCCGAGTCCTTGTCGGCAACGCCTCGGACGGCGCCGAGGGTGAGCGGCACGAAAGCACAGCCCAGTCCGACTGCGGTGACGAACATGGCGGGCATCAGCGCCCCCACGTACGAGGACCGCGGCGTCAGGGTGCTCATCCAGAGCATGCCCGCGGCGGCCGTGGCCAGCCCTGGGGCGGCCAGCATTCTGGGGGGCAGCTTCACCACCAGTTTGGAGCCGATCCCGGCCATCAGCCCGATACCGGCGCTGAAGGGCAGATAGGCCAGGCCGGTGCGGACCGCGCTGTATCCGAGCACGTGCTGCATGTAGAGCGTCAGGAAGTAGAACGTGGAGAACATGCCGACGCCCACCAGGAACAGCGCCGTGTAGGTGCCGGCGCGGCTGCGTTCCTTGAGGACGTGCAGCGGCAGCATCGGGTGCTCGCTGCGGTCCTGGCGCAGCAGGAAGAAGGTCAGCAGCACCGCGGCGGTGACGAAGCAGGTCAGGGTCAGGCCGTCGGCCCAGCCGTCCTGTCCGCCGCGCGTGACCCCGTACGCCAGGGAGAGCAGTCCGGCGGTGCCCGCGGCGGCGCTCAGGATGTCGAGTTTGCCGTGGGAGCGTCCGGCGGCCTCACCGAGTACGACTGTGCCGGCGAGGACGCAGATGCCGATGGGGATGTTCACCAGTAGCACCCAGCGCCAGTTGAGATATTCGGTGAGCAGGCCGCCGGCGATCAGTCCCAGCGTGGAGCCGACGCCCGCCATGGCGGCGTAGGCGCCCATGGCCCGATTGCGTTCCTTGCCCTCGGCGAAGTTGGTGGCGATCAGCGCGAGCGCGGTGGGGGCCGCGACTGCGGCGCCCACGCCCTGCAGGACCCGGGCGGCGATCAGCAGGGCGGAGTTGGGGGCGATGCCGCCGAGCACCGAGGCGGCCACGAATACGACGATGCCGATCCGGAAGACCCTGCGGCGGCCGAACAGGTCGCCCGCACGGCCGCCGAGGAGCATCAGTCCCCCGAAGGCCACGGCGTAGGCGTTGACCACCCAGGCGAGGCTCCCGGCGGACATGTCGAGGGCGCTCTGGATGCTGGGCAGCGCGATGTTCACGATGGTGGCGTCCAGCACGACCATGAGTTCAGCGGCCGCGATGACGAGCAGGGCGATCAGCGGGTGACGGGAAGCGTGCGTCGCGGGGGCCGCCGCGGAGTCCGCAGCTGCCCGTGATTCGAATGTCATGCAAGGCCTCCAACTGGTCGGCGCACAGGCTTGCCGGAGAACTGTCCGTACGGAAATCGCGGCTGCTTCTCGCCGACCGCTTTTATTGGCGGTGCTTTCCGGCCCTTTTGACCGGGCCGGCCCGGCACCCTCTGTTCACCCCCGCGCCGACGCCGTGGATATCCTGCGTACGGCAGCAGCAGAATGGACCGTGGACCGGCTCAACGCAGGGAGTAGTTATGCTCGTTCGGGCAATCAAGGGGGTGGCTCTGACCGCCACCGGACTTCTCACCGGAGCCTTCGGCTACGGGGCTGTCAATCTCGCACCGACGTTCTGGGAGGTGCCGCTGCAGATGCGCCTTTCCTTCCACGCCGAACTGATGAAGATGAACTCCCCGGTCATGCAGACCGCGATGGTCGCCGCGGCGCTCAGTTCGCTCGCGCTGGCTCTCCGGACGCGGGGCCGTGAGCGGCTGCTCGCCGTCGGTGCGACCGTACTGACTGTGGGATCCTTCCTGATCACCCGCTTCGGCAACGTGCCCATCAACGCGCGGATCAAGGAGTGGGCGGTCACCTCGGCGCCGGCCGATCACGTGGAGATTCTGCAGCGTTGGGACATGTTCAACCGGATGCGCACCTCCACCGCGCTGATCGCTTTCATCCTGCTCGTCATCACGGCCGTGGCGACGTTCAAGGACCGGTCGGAGCCGGGTTCGGAGGCCCCCGAGCCGGACGAGGCGCGTCATCAGGACACAAAGGTGTGAGACTGCGGTTTTCAGCCATTTCGTTTCCCGCCTCTTCTGCCTTCCAGTTGATGGTCGAGCGCGCGTTCCATTGCGGTCAGAGGCTGCTCCGCGCACAGGCGCTCGGGATGCCCCGGACCGGGCTCGTCGATTCGCTGGTCCGGGACGTGCACGTATATCTGTCCGTAGGCGATGAGTGCATCCAAGAACACGCGCAGCAGGCGTGTGATGTGGAAACGCATGGAGGCAATCGTTGCCCGTCACGCAAAAGTACTGATAAAGCCTGTGTGTCGTGGTGCCTGGGGCACCACGAGGACGTCGGGCCCCGCACCCTTCGGCCAGGGGTGCGGGGCCCGACGTCGTCGACCGTGCGGTCACTCCGTGATGAAGTCGGCCATCATCGCCATGTCCTCGTGCTCCAGGTTGTGGCAGTGGAGCATGTAGGTGCCGTCGTAGTCGGTGAAGCGGACCGCCACCTCGACGGACTGTGTCGGCGGCAGGTCCACGGTGTCTTTCCAGCCCGCGTCGTAGGGACCCGGGTCACCACCGTTGCGGGCGACCACCTGAAAGTGGTTCAGGTGGACATGCACCGGATGATGGAGACTCGTGGTGAACCGCCAGATCTCCAGCCGGCCGAGCTTCGGTCGGGCCAGAGCCCGGCCGGGGCTGAAGATCTCGTCGTTGATGGTCCAGCCGGCCTTGCCCTGGCGGAAGCGGAAGTCCCGGGTCACGACGGCTTTGCCGGGATCCAGTCTCTCGATCCGTGACAGACGGTCCGGCACACTGGCGTCGTCCCGGGACGGGCCGTCGGCGATCTCGAAAGCCATCACGTCATGGGCGCCGCCCTCGGACAGGGTGTTCACCAGCCGCACCCTGGTGCCCGCTCGCCAGCGGGAGAAGTCGACGACCACGTCGAAGCGTTCACCCGGTCCCACGTGCACGGCGTCGTGCCGGACGGGCCGGTCGAGCAGTCCGCCGTCGCTGCCCACCTGGACGAAGGCATCGCCCCCGGCCGGCTGGGGATCGAACTGCAGCTTGTACGGACGGGCGTTGGAGGCGTTCAGCAGACGGAGGCGGTGGCGGGCGCGCGGTGTGCGGTGCACCGGCCAGGGCGCTCCGTTGACCAGCACCACGTCGCCGAGGACTCCGTCCATGTACGCGTCCGTGACACCGGGGCGGGACAGCTTCGGGTCAAGAAGCGGGTAGCGGAAGGAACCGTCCTCCTCGAACGCCCGGTCCGTGATCATGAGCGGGATGTCCCTCTCCCCCTTGGGGAGCGGAAGGCGCTCCTCCTCGTCGTCGTGGACGAGATGGAACCCCGCGAGGCCCCGCCACACGCCCAGGCCGGTCCAGCTCATGCGGTGGTCGTGGTACCAGAGGGTGGCTGCTCGCTGATCCATCGGATAGGTGTGGGTGCGTTCGCCCTCGGCCATGCCGCTGACGCCGGAGCGGGCGCCGTGGCCGGAGTGGCCGGGCATGCCCTCCATCATCGCCGCCATGGCACGGTCGGCGGTGACGCTTCCGTCGGCGGGCAGGATCACGTCCGTCGGATAACCGTCGCTGTCGGCGGGTGTGTGTCCGCCGTGCAGGTGGGCCACGGTGGGCTGCGACAGAGTGTTGCGGTGCTTCACCTGGGTGCGCCGGCCCGTGCGCGACACGACAGTGGGGCCTGGGAAGGTTCCTCCGTACGTCCAGGCCCTGGTGCGCAGTCCGGGCAGGATCTCCAGATCGGCCACCCGCTGGGTGATCTCGTAGACGTCAGTGGCTCCGCCGCTGCTCGCCGGAGTGAGCACCTTGGGCACCGGCAGCGGCACTTCGTACGGCTTCGGAAGCTTCGCCCGGGACGTCAGCAGCTTGCCCGGGCTCTCCCCGCCGGCCTTGCGCAGGGCGCTGCCGAGCAGCGGTACGGTGACGCCGGCCAGCCCGGCGACACCCGCTGCGGCGCCGCCGATGAACTGTCGTCGCCTCATGAGACGGGCTCCGCGGGCCGGCCGTGGTCCGCGGTGTCCGGCGTTGCGGTTCGCCTCGGGGGCACGGTCGCGGTCCAGGCCCTCATCAGCAGCACCGTGACGGCCGCGAAGATGATCACGCCGAGGGTGACGTGCACGGCCACTACGCGCTCCATGCCGAGCATCATCTGGGCCACCAGGGCAACCAGCATGACGGCGGCCACTGCCACCGCCCTGACCGGGCCGCCCGCGCGCCGCAACCAGATCGCGGTGATCAGAGTCAGCAGCGCCAGGACGATCAGCACCCGGGCATTGACGTCGTGCATGTCGATCGACTCGTAGTCGCCGCCTATGTAGCCGGCCCCGAGACCAACCTGCACCAAGGTCATCAGGAACAGCAACGTGGCCGAAGCGCGGTAGAACACAAGGGCTCTGGGCGCGCCCGGCCGGGGTTGCCGAGACAGATTACTCATTCCTCCGCCTTCTGGGCGCGACCGCACGGCCTGGGCCGTGCGTGGCCGGCGTCCGCGGGTGTCGCGGACACCGGCCGTTCCGCCCTCGCTGTTTCCGTGTCCCACGCGCCCGGACGCGCGCCGCACGCCGGGAAGGTGCGGCCTCGGAGAGTCTCGCGGTGTGCGGAGTGCGCTGTCATCTCCCTGATTGCTCTCGGTCAGGCGGAGACCCGCGCGCCGAGGTGGAGTACCGCGTCGTCGGCCAGCACGGTCTGATGGGCCATGCGCAGTTCCAGGCCCGGTTCGATGCCGAGCTCCTCGATGAGCTGGCCGCGGGTACCACGATAGGAGGCCAGGGCGTCACCACTGCGGCCGCTGCGGTGCAACGCCACCATCAGCCGGGCACAGAACCCTTCGTTGAGCGGGTCTTCGGCGACGAGTCTGCGCAGCTCGCCGACGAGTTCGAGGTGCCGGCCGAGCTTCAGGTCCAGGTCGACGCGCCGTTTGAGCGCGGTCATCCAGGCCTCGTCGTACTGAAGGGCGGTGCCCGACAGAGCCGAGCTCTCCCGCAAGTCCTCCAGTGTGGGTCCGCGGCGCAGCGCCAGAGCCTCCTGGTACTGCTTGGAGGCCATCTCGTGGCGACCGGCCTCGGCGGAGTCCGCGGCCAGCGCGCACAGCCGGTCGAAGCACACGGTGTCGAGGATGCCGTCGTTGACCTGGAGCTGGTAGCCCGGGGCGCGGGTGCGCAGAGTGCACCACCGGCCGTCGAGGTCATGCCGGATCAGGAACTTCCGCAGCTGCGACACATACACCCGCAGCGCGGCGAGCGCGGTGGCCGGCGGCCGGTCGCCCCACAGCTCCCTGATCAGTGCCTCGTTGGACACGGTCGCGTTCGGCCGGATCAGCAGGGTGGCCAGCAGCTGCCGCAGCTTCCGCTGAGGCAGGGGCACCTCGACCGAGTCGACGACGATCTCCAGCGGCCCCAGCAGGCGCAGGGCGACCTTGCGCGGGGCGAGGTCGTGCGCGCCGCAGGCCGGGATCCGCGCCTCCGTCAACGCGGTCATGCGAGGACCTCCAGGCTCGGGTGGGTACTGCGGAAGAAGGCGAGCGGCTGCTCCTCGCGGAGCAGGCCGAGGTCGACGACCCTTCCCACGACGATCTGGTGGTCTCCCCCCGGGAACATGGCATGCAACCGGCAGTCCAGGTACGCGAGCGCGTCGGCCAGGACCGGGGAGCCGGTCTCCGCGGCCTCGAGCGGGAGGCCGTCGAATCCCGCGGTGTCGCGGCGGGCGAACGCACGGCACAGAGCGGCCTGGTCCGCCGCCAGAATGTTGACGGCGAAGGCGTCCGATTCGCGAATCGCGGCCAAGCCCCGTGATGCGCCATGGATGCAGAAAAGCACCAGCGGCGGGTCGAGCGACACGGAGGTGAACGAATTCACCGTGAGCCCCACCGGGTTTTTCTCGCTGTCCTGGCAGGTGATCACTGCGACACCGGTGACGAACCGGCCGCACACCTCCCGGATCGCTCCCGCGTCCACGGTCGCGGCGCGCTTCTCCTCGGTTTCCGAAACGGTCAGGCTGTCCACTAGAACCCCCTAGGAATGACCGCGCCCGCCCGTCGTCGCAAAACACGTGCCCAAGCCGGAACCAGGGCGGCGCGGGTGGGGCGAGCCTAACGAGGCGGTGTCGGCGGCGCCTACGGCCCAAGGGACGAGGCGGGGCGTACTTTCGGTCGGAGCCCGCACCCGAACGCAGGCCGACCCGCCAGAGAATCCCCTGCTCAACTGGGCTGGGAGCGACGGCGGCGAACGGGTTCCGGCGACGCGGACTGGGCAATCCAGGAGAGCCGCACAGGCCTGGCCAGCCACTGCTGCCCCGCTGTGGAAGCGGACGGCCCCGGCCGAGCCGGCGTCGGCCCGCTGCCCGCTCCCTGGCGGTTTTCCATGCCCTCATCCCCGCTTTACGCCACCAGGTGAGTCTGATTCCGCCGCGTACAGAGCGGCACCCGACCTGGAACGGAAGGAAAGTGAATGCGCAGCACGCTCATCGTGGCCCGTATGAAACCGAACGCCGCGGCTGATGTGAAGCGTATCTTCGCGGAATCCGACGCCGGAGAACTGCCCGGTCTGATCGGGGTGAGGGAACGCAGACTGTTCCGCTTCCACGATCTCTACATGCACTACATCGCGTCCGACGACGAAGTGCGCGATTCGATCGACGAAATGCGCGGCCACTCGCTTTTCACGGGTGTCAGTGAGCAGTTGAGCGCACACATCACCGCCTACGACCCGCAGACATGGCGCGGCCCGAAGGACGCCATGGCCCACGAGTTCTACACCTGGCACGCGGACAGCTGAGCTCCGACGACGGAGCGCACCTTCCGGCGACGACGGGGTCTCCGGACGGGGGGCCGCACCACACGTGCGGGACAACGAGAGGAGGCTGGCGTGGCCAGCAACCGAATGACGAAGATCGCGGCGAAGGACATCGAGCCCAACCGGCGGCGGGGCGGGGACCTGCGGACGCTGCTGAGCCCGGCCACGGCGGACACGACGTCCGGATTCATGGGGGTACTCACCCTGGAGCCCGGTGAGGTGGTCACCGAGCACTACCACCCGTACTCGGAGGAGTTCCTGTACCTCGTCAGGGGTGAGATCACGGCGCTCGTCGACGGGAAGCCGGTCCCGCTCGCGGCCGGCGAGGCGCTCCACCTGCAGATCAACGTCCGCCACCGGCTGGAGAACCACGGCGCCGAGCCCGCCTTCATGGTCTTCCAGCTCGGCCCCCTGGCACCGCGCCCCGAGCTCGGGCACGTGGACACCGAACCGCTCCCGGAACAGGAGTCCGTATGAGTGCCCGAAGGGCCGTGGTCACGGGCATCGGGGTGGTGGCGCCGGGTGGCATCGGCGCCAAGGCGTTCTGGAAGCTGCTGACCGAGGGCCGTACGGCCACCCGCGCCATCTCCCACTTCGACGCTTCGGCCTACCGGTCCAGGATCGCCGCGGAGTGCGACTTCGACCCGGCCGCAGCCGGGCTGAGCCCGGACGAGATCGAACGCATGGACCGCTGCGCGCAGTTCGCCGTGGTCGCCGCGCGCGAGGCGCTCGCGGACAGCGGCGTCGAGCCCGAGGACGTGCCGCCCCACCGGATCGGGGTCTCCGTCGGCAGCGCCGTCGGCTCCACGGTCACCCTGGAGCAGCAATACGTGCGCGTGAGCGGCGGCGGCAGCCGTTGGGTGGTCGACGCCGAGGACCCGTACCCGCATCTGTACAGGGCACTCGTGCCCAGCGCCCTGGCCGGGGAGGTCGCCTGGGCGGCCGGCGCCCAGGGGCCGGTACGGGTGGTGTCGACGGGCTGCACGTCAGGTCTGGACTCCGTTGCCCAGGGTGCCCAGTTCATCGAGGACGGGGCCGCCGACGTGGTGCTGGCAGGCGCGACCGACGCGCCGATCTCACCGATCACCGTGGCCTGCTTCGACGCCATCAAGGCCACCTCGCCCAACAACGACGACCCGGCGCACGCCTCCCGTCCCTTCGACCGTGACCGAGACGGTTTCGTGCTCGGCGAGGGCGCGGCGGTGCTGATCCTGGAGGAGGAGGGGGCGGCCCGCCGGCGCGGCGCCCATGTCTACTGCGAGGTGGCGGGATACGCACAGCGCAGCAACGCCTTCCACATGACGGGTCTGCGCCCCGACGGCGAGGAGCTGGCCGAGGCGGTCCGGGTGGCCCTGGACCGCGCACGGCTGGCCCCGGAGACCGTCGACTACGTCAATGCCCACGGCTCGGGCACCCGGCAGAACGACCGGCACGAGACAGCCGCGTTCAAGAAGTCGCTCGGCGAGCACGCCTACCGCGTTCCGGTGAGCTCCATCAAGTCGATGGTGGGGCACTCCCTCGGCGCGATCGGTGCGCTGGAACTCGCCGCCTGTGCTCTGGCCATCGAGATGAACACCGTGCCGCCGACCGCCAACCTGCACAGCCCCGACCCGGAACTGGGGCTGGACTACGTTCCGCTGACCGCCCGGGAGCACAGGACGGACACCGTACTGAGCGTCGGCAGTGGCTTCGGCGGCTTCCAGACCGCGATGGTGCTCACCGCACCCGGACCGGAGAGGCGCGATGTCTGACACAGCGACGGCCGCACGCCGGGCGGTGGTCACCGGAATCTCGGCGATAGCACCGGGCGGCAGGGGTACTGAGGCGTTCTGGCGCAATGTGCTCGAAGGCCGCAGCGGTCTCGGTCCCGTGACGCACTTCGACGCGGAACGCTTCCCCGTGCGCGTGGTCGGCGAAGTCTTCGAGGACGGCGTACTGCCGGGCGTCGATCCCCGGCTTGCCGTGCAGACCGACCGGTGGAGCCAGTTCGCGCTGCTGGCGGGCGAAGAGGCACTGGCGGACGCGGGGGTGCGGCCCGAAGCGTTCTCGCCGTTCGACCTCGGGGTCATCACGGCGTCCTCCTCCGGGGGCAACGCGTTCGGACAGCGCGAGATCGGGGCCCTGTGGTCGCAGGGGCCGCGCCACGTCGGCCCGTACCAGTCCATCGCATGGTTCTACGCCGCCACCACAGGACAGCTTTCCATCCGGCACGGCATGAAGGGCCCTTGCGGAGTGGCGGTCGGCGAGCAGGCCGGCGGGCTGGACGCCATCGCGCAGGCCCGTCGGGCCGTACTGCACGCGGACGCCAGGCTCGTCCTCACCGGTGGCACCGAGGCACCGCTGAGTCCGTACGCGCTGACCTGCCAGATGACGTCGGGGCGGCTGAGCGGCAGCGCCGACCCGGAGCGTGCCTACGTTCCCTTCGACGCGGACGCCTGTGGTCATGTGCCCGGTGAGGGCGGCGCGCTCCTGGTCCTCGAAGACGAGGACAGTGCCCGCGAGCGCGGCGCCGACCGGCCGTACGGCGAGATCGCCGGCCACGCGGCCACGTTCGACCCGGCGCCGTCGGGCGCGGCCCGCCAGGGCCACGGGGCGCTGCGCCGTGCGGTCGAACTCGCCCTCGGGGAAGCCCGGGTGCGGCCCGACGAGATCGATGTGGTGTTCGCCGACGCGGCGGCCACTCCCGACCTCGACCGGGCCGAGGCGCGCTGTCTCGTCGAGGTGTTCGGTCCTGCCGGGGTGCCCGTCACGGCTCCCAAGGCGCGCTACGGACGGCTCTACGCGGGTGGAGCCCCGCTCGACGTCGTCACCGCCCTGCTGGCTCTGCGCGAGCAGGTGATCCCGCCCACCGGTCCGGGCGTCGTACCGGACGCCGCCCACCGGCTCGATCTCGTGTCCGAGCCCCGGGAGGTCCCGTTGCGCACCGCCCTGGTGCTCGCCCGGGGTTACGGCGGATTCAACTCCGCCCTGGTCGTCCGGGCGCTGCCCTGATGGCCCCCATGTCCGATGTTGACCACGCGACTGCGAAAGGACCGGCTTCCATGACCGTTCCACCCCTCACGTACGAGGAGTTCCTGACCATCGTCCAGCGCTGCACCGGGGTTCCCGCCGAGGTGCTTCAGGTGGACGACCCGACAGTGACGATCGAGGACATGGGAGTGGACTCCCTGGGCCTGCTCAATGTGCTCACCGAGGTGGAGAACCGGTACGACATCCGGCTGGAAGCCGACGGTGTCACCTGTTTTCCCGAGATCCACTCCCTGATCAACGAGCAGCTGCGGCCGGCCGCGGCCCGCACCGAGAACAGCATCGTCATCGACGCGCCGTTCGACCTCGTGTGGGACGTGACCAATGATGTGGCGAACTGGCCGGACCTCTTCAGCGAGTACGCCTCCGCGACGATCCTGCACCGCCAGGGCGACACGGTGCGGTTCCGCCTCTCCCTCCACCCCGAGCCGGACGGCAAGGTGTGGAGCTGGGTCTCCGAGCGCGTCATGGACCGGGTGAACAAGTCGGTCCGGGCCCATCGCGTCGAGACCGGCCCCTTCGCCTTCATGAACATCGACTGGTCCTACCGGGAGACCCCCGCGGGTGTGGAGATGCGGTGGGTGCAGGAGTTCCACATGAAGCGGGACGCCCCGGTGGACGACCCGGCCATGGTCGAGCGCATCAACAAGAACTCGAAGATCCAGATGGCTCTCATCAAGGAGCGGGTCGAGGCGGCAGCACGCGGGCGCGCCGGAGCGGCGGTGGCGCGATGACGGGCCCGGACTTCGCGCTCAAGGGCAAGCACGTCCTGGTCACCGGTGGCGCCCGGGGCATCGGCAGGGCCACGGTGCTGGCCCTGGCGGCGCAGGGTGCCTCGGTGACGGCCTGTTACGTCAATGAGAGCGAGCAGGTCGCTTCCCTGCGGCGCGAGCTGGACGAGCAGGGGGCGCAGGGCACGCTCGTACGCTGCGACATCACGGACCACGAGCAGGCCGAGCGGCTGTCCGCCGAGGCGCACCGGACGTACGGCGCGATCGACGCCGTGGTCAACAACGCCGGTGTCATCAGCCACCTGCCGCTGGAGAAACTGGCCCCCGACGAGTGGCACCGCATCCTCGACACCAATCTCACGGGCATGTACCACGTGATACGCGCGGCGCTGCCGTACGTCGCCGACGTCGCCTCGATCGTCAACATCAGCTCGGCCGTGGCCCACCACGGCATGCCCGCCGCCGCCCACTACGTGGCGTCCAAAGCAGGTGTCATAGGCCTGACGAAGGCGCTGGCCAAGGAACTGGGACCGCGCGGTATCCGTGTCAACTGCGTAGCCTCCGGTCTGGTGGAGACCGACCAGATGAAGGCCGTCACGGCCGAGGGGCGGGCCCGTTACGAGCAGATGATCGCGCTGGGCCGGCTGGGCCGGCCCGAGGAGATCGCCGACGTGGTGCTGTTCCTCGTCTCGCACGCCGCCCGGTACATCACGGGAGCCACGCTCGACGCCGACGGCGGCATCTGAGAGTGGAAGCGACCGTGGTACGCACCGTACTGGAGATGACGGTCCGCGACGGCTGCGTGGACGACTTCCGCGCGGCCTGGCTCGAGACGGCGAGGGCCGCCGCCCGGCTGCCGGGCAGCGTCGCCCAGACGCTGCTGCGCGATCCGTCCCGCCCCAACACACATCTGATCATGGCGGACTGGGCCGACCACACCGCCCTGGACGCCTTCCAGAAGAGCGCCGTTCGTCAAGAGCTCAGCGCCCGTCTGGAGAAGTTCCGCGAATCCGCTCACAAACGCGTGCTCGAAACCGTCGAGCACGTGTCCTCTCCCGCACCGTTGGAAGGTGATCCGTCGTGACCGTACGCGTCATGGTGTCCGCCCGTATCGAAGAGAAGGACCAGGAGGCGTTCGAGGAGGCCTACCGGTCGGTCACCGCGGTCGTGCGCGGCACGCCCGGACATCTGCGGGACGAGCTGCTGCGCGACGCCGAGGAGCCCGGCCGCTACATCCTGCTCGCCGAGTGGGAGAGCGAAGAGGCTTTCCGCGCCTGGGAGGACGCCCCCTCGCACCGGGAGATGGCCGCGCCCATGTTCCCGTACTGGAGCGGGGGCGGCATCGAGCGGCGGATCTACGATCTGCGTACCCGGCTCGACAGCGTGCCGTCCCGCACCTGAGCGGCGGCGACCATGGCGACCATCAGCAAGGCCCTGGTGATCGGGGCCGGTATCGGCGGGCTGACCACGGCGGCGGGTCTTCTGCGGCAGGGCATCGAGGCGGAGGTGTTCGAGGCGCGCCCCTCTCCGGGGCGTCTGCTGACCGGAGGCGGCTTCATGCTCTGGCACAACGCCTTCCTCTCGCTGCGCAGGATCGGGCTCGACCAGGCCGTCGCCGCCGACTCGGTGCGCATGCGGTTCCACGAGTTCCGGTCCGACACCGGCAGACGGCTGGCCCGCTGGCAGCTGGACGGACCCACGGAGGAGTGCGGCGCGCCGGCTTGCGCCCTGCGCCGCTCCTCTCTGCACAAAGTCCTCACCGAGGCGGTCGGCGACCACCGGATCCGGCTCGGCTCCCGGCTCACGGGGTACACCCAGGACTCGGACGGTGTCACCGCCCGCTTCGCGGACGGATCGACGGCCCGCGGCGACGTGCTGGTCGGAGCGGACGGGCTGCGCTCCACGGTCCGGGCGACGATGCGGCGGGGCTTCGAGCCCCCGCCGAGGTACGCCGGTTACACGGCCTGGCAGGCCATCACCCGGCTGCCGGGCGAGTCACTGGTGCCCACCGGCACCTTCTTCAATCTGTGGGGCAAGGGCGGTCTGCGCTTCCTGTACTGCAGGCTGAACGAGAACGAGGTGTACTGGGACGCGATCACCAGTGACCGCGCGGCCGCCGGCATCGACACCGTGCGCCACACCCGCCGTGCGGCGCTGGCCGCCGCGTACCGCCACTGGCCGGACCCCATCGGCCGGATCATCGCCTCGACCGAGGACGAGGCGATTCTGCCGGTGGCCATCCACGACCGCCCGCCGGACGGCGGCTGGAGCCGGGGCCGGGTCGTGCTCGTCGGCGACGCGGCCCATCCGATGACACTCAACCTCAGCCAGGGCGCCGGTCAGGCCATCGAGAGCGGCGTGGTGCTCGCCGACATGCTCGGGCGCAGCGAACCGGAGGCGGTCCCGGAGACCCTCCGCCGGTTCGAGTCCGCGCGGCGAGCCCGGTCCGCGGACATGGTGACCACCTCGTGGCAGATCGGCAGGCTGGGGCTCGTTCACAGCGCCCCGCTCTCACGGCTGCGCGACCTGATGATGTACGCGTTCTTCGACAGCGTCGCCAGGGGCCAGAGTTACGGGCTGATGCTGGACGGGCGTCTGGAGCGCACACCGGTTCCGGCCGCCACCGGGCCTGCCGGCCTCGGGCCGGGGTGAGGGGCCGTCATGCTGGTCGCTTCCCTGGCCGCCGTGCTCGTGCTGTGCACGGGTGTCCTCGCCGGGGCGCTGATAGCGGTCGAGCAGGCCGTGGTGCCCATGCTGCTGAGCCTGCCCCGGCAGGCCTGGTCCGATGTGCACCGGCGGCTCGACCCCGGGTTCGACCCGCTCATGCCGACCGTCAACAAGGTGGCCCTGGCCATGGGGCTGGGGCTGTCGTTCCTCGCCCCCGGAGCCGACGCGAAGGCCGCCTTCGCGTCGGCACTGGGCGGGGTGGCCGGCGTAGCCCTGGTGTCGGAACTGCGCAATGTGCGGATGAACAGGCGCATCGACGCCTGGGCCGAGGCCGGCGAGTTCCCGGACGACTGGGGCACGCTGCGCGATGCCTGGGCGCGCGCCAACCGGCTGCGTACGGCCTTCGCCGCGCTCGCCTTCGGCGCCGCGCTGTGCGGCTGCTGGCTGGCCTGGGCGTGAACGCCCCCTCCCCCCGACCGTCATCCATCTCTCAGCCGAGGAGTCGATCCGGTGAACACCGCAGACGCGGAACAGCGCACCAACCCGCCCGCTCCCTCAGCCCCCGGGCATCCGGCGGGGCCGTACGAGTTCACGGGCAAGGTGGCCCTGGTCACCGGGGCCGGCCGCGGCATCGGCGCGGCCACCGCGCGGCTGCTGGCCGCCCGCGGCGCCCAGGTGGCGGTCAACTACCACAAGAGCGCGGACCGGGCACAGGAGGTCGTGGAGTCGATCGCGCGGCAGGGCGGCCGCGCGGTCGCGCTGCAGGGTGACGTCACCGATCCGGACCAGGTCGGCGACCTGGTCGCCGGCGTCACCGCGGAGCTGGGGCCGGTGGACGTACTGGTGCTCAACGCGTCCGGTCTGGGTGCCCACGAGGCTGCCATCGCCCCGGCGACGGAACTGGCCTGGGAGGACCTGGAACGTGTGGTCACCCAGCAGCTCAAGGCATTGTTCCTGACCACCCGGGAAGTACTTCCGGCCATGATCACCCGCGGGCACGGGTCGGTGGTGGCGGTCGGAGCGGCACTCGCCCGCCGGCCGGCGCCGCGCTTCCTGTCACTGGCCGTCGCCAAAGCGGGCGTGGAGGCCGCGGTACGCACGCTGGCGCTGGAGGCGGGGCCGCACGGCGTACGCGTCAACGCCGTGGAGCCGAACCTCATCCTCACCGAACTCGCCCACCACATCCCCGAGCAGCAGCGACGGGCGGCCGCCGAGCGTGCTGCCCTGCGGCGCAACGGGACGCCCGAGGACGTCGCCGAGGTCATCGCGTTCGTCGCCTCGCAGCGGGCCGCGTATCTCACGGGCAGCTGCCTGCTCGCGGACGGCGGCACCGCGTTCGCTTGATTCCGTCGCACGGCGGAGGGCTCCCGACGTACGGCCGGCATCACCGGCCAGTGGGTTTTCCGCTCCTTTATCGCCCCCTTTTCAGCCGCTGCTCTTCTGGGCAGCGGCCTCCGTCCTCCGAAGGACGACCCGACCGAAAGGACAGTGGAACCGTGTCGAAGCTCGAACGAAAAGTGGTCAACCGGGACGATGTCGAGCCGGTGTGCTGGTTCGGCGAAGAGGGCCGCTTCCTGCTGCGCAAGGAGGACACGGGCGGCCTGTACAGCTTCTACCAGATCACCACCCGTCCCGGCAGCGGTCCGCCGATGCACGTGCACGAGACGGTCGACGAGGCGTTCTTCGTCAACCAGGGGCGCTACGAGTTCGAGGTCGGCGGCGTATCGGAAATCGTCACCGCCGGTACCGTCGTGTTCGGTCCGCGCGGCGTACCGCACCGTTTCCTCAACGTCGGTGACGAGCCGGGGCAGTTGCTGGTCATCGCCACTCCCGGAGGCGTCGAGAACTTCTTCATCGGGCTTTCCCGGCTGGTCGCGAACGGACGGCCCGACTGGAGCAAGATGCAGGAGCTCGCCAACGCGCACCAGATGCGCGGTTTCCAGCCGCCGCCCGGCGCCCATGGTGATGTGCCGGGACCGCCCGCCGGTGTCCGCGGCAGCATGGGTGGTCCGCCCGCCGCCGCGCGCGGAGCCCGGGGCTGACCGAACCGCACTCCGGCGCCCGGCGCTCCCGCTCCTTCTCGACCGCCGGCGCGCCGCCGCTCGGCGTGAACCGGCGACAACCGGCCGGGGTACAGGGCAACTCCCGGTACCCCGGCCGTCCCCCGCAGTGCACGCCCCGACGTCGCACCAGTCACACCAGGGAGGACACCCATGCCCGGACACCGCCCGCGGCCGCTCTCCAGCTCACCCCGCCGTCATGACGTGATCATTCTGGGGTCCGGCATCGCCGGCTCGACCCTGGGCGCGATCCTGGCGAGGCAGGGCGTCTCGGTCCTGCTCGTCGACAGCGGAACGCACCCCCGCTTCGCCGTCGGTGAATCGACGACCCTCTACACACTGAAGGTGTTCCGGCTGCTCGCCCGCCGCTACGGCGTACCCGAACTGGAGCCGCTCACCTCGTACGAGGGCTGCCGGGACGAGATCGCCCCGACCAGTGGTACCAAGCGGCACTTCGGCTTCATCCGCCACGAGGAGGGCAAGGAACCGGATCCGGCGGAGTTCCTTCAGTTCAGTCCGCCGTCGAAGGTACTGCAGACCAGTCATCTGTTCCGCCAGGACACCGACGCGTACCTCTTCCACACGGCCATCGGCTACGGCTGCGAGGCCCGCCAGGCCTTCGCGGTCGAGGATGTGGAACTCGCCGAGGACCATGTCGCCGTGGTGGGAGCCGACGGCCGGCGCCTCGAGGGCCGCTACCTGGTGGACGCCAGCGGCTTCCGGTCCCCCCTCGCCCGGCAGCTGGACCTGCGCCGGCCTCCGGGGGCGCTCAAGCACCATTCGCGCTCGATGTTCACCCACATGATCGGGGTCAGACCCACGGACGAGTGCCTGCGGGTGGGACCCGAGGACGCGCCTCCGATCCCGTGGGTCGAGGGCACCATGCACCACCTCTTCGAGCGCGGCTGGTTCTGGTCGATTCCGTTCAACAACACGCCCGACTCCAAGAACCCCCTCGTCAGCGTCGGTCTCACGCTCGACGAACGCCTCTACCCGAAATCCGAGGACCTGTCCCCGGAGGAGGAGTTCCGGCAGTTCGCGGCCCGGTTCCCGGCGGTGGAAAGGCTGTTCACCGATGCCCGGACCGTACGGCCCTGGGTGTCGGCCGGCCGTATCCAGTACAGCTCCGACCGGACGGTGGGCCATCGCTGGTGCCTCATGTCGCATGCGGCGGGCTTCATCGACCCGTTGTACTCGCGCGGCCTCACCAACACCGGTGAGGTGGTCAACTCCCTGGCCTGGCGACTCCTGGACGCACTCGCCGAGGACGACTTCGACGAAGAGCGCTTCCGCTACGTCGACGAGCTTCAGCAGGGCCTCATCCGCTACAACGACGAACTGGTCAACTGCTCGTTCGTCTCCTTCTCCGACCATGCCCTGTGGAACGCCGTCTACCGCATCTGGTGCGCGGCCGAGGTCCCGATCAATCTCCGGTTCGACCGGTTCACCGAGCGCTACACGGAATCCGGCGACGAAGGGGTGCTCAGGGCAATGGAGGAGGCTGCCCATCCCGGCCTTCCGGTGCCCGGATCACATGGCTACAAAGCGCTGTTCGACGAGATGGTGCGGGTTTGCGAGGCGGTCGACCGCGGCGAACTGGCCACCGCGGACGCGGGCAAGCAGCTGATGACGACCGTGGCGAACGCCCCCGTGGTACTGGACCACCTGGGACTGCGCGATCCGGAGTGCCGGTTCGTGTACCCCAAGCCGGAGGATCTGCGCAGGATGGCGCACTGGTTGCGCCACGAGGGTCCGGACGAACTGCGGTACCTCACGGCCGGTGTCGATGTGCACGGGATGCCCCTGGCCGAGGCACCCGAGAGGACGCCCGTGCCGCACTGACGCGGCGTACGGACGCCACGACGGCGGGCGGCTCCCACGGATGAGTGGGAGCCGCCCGCCGTCACGTCTCCATGAGGTCCGCGATGTCCGGCCTCTTGTGGGCCGCGGAACGGCTCAGCCGGCGCGCGGAGTGGCGCGGAAGACCGGGCACCGCGGCGCCGCGGCCGCGAAGTGTTCCGGGGACGCGGAGTCCACCAGGCCGTTCCGCAGAAACGCGCCGACGCCCCGGGGGTTCTGTGCCGGGAACTCACGCAGCACGCGCCCCCGTTCCTCGACCGGAAGCTCCACCAGGTCCACCTGGAGTCGGCGCCGGCCCCGGGCGAGAATCCCGCGGCCGGCGGCGCGGGCGTTCTTGACCCAGTCGGAGTCCGGGTACGCCTGGAGGATGTAGCGGGCTCCGTCGACGACCACCGGAGCGACCGGGGTGGTCCGCGGCAGGCCGCTGCTGCGGCCCGGAACGGTCAGCAGGTGCATGGGGCCGAAGGGCAGCCCCACCCGGTGGAAGAAGACGACAACCTTGTTGCGCGCCCTGTGCCGGGAGGAGATGGAGCTCGGTGTGGTCATGACTTGTCCTTCCTCGCCGTACGGCGGAAACGGGGCGGCGGCGCAGGTTCGCCCGTCGGCACGCCGCCCGCTGGGACCACTGTGCACGCCTGGGGACACTGTGCACGCCCTGGAGCACTGAGCGTTTTCAGCTTGGCCACTGATCGGGTGATGGCTACAGGGGACGCAACGCACGAGGCTCCCGTGCCGTTGAGGGAGGTGTTCGACGTCTCAACTCACCGGCACAGGAGCCTCGTTGGTTCCCTATCCTGCCGCACTCGACCTGCCGCATGCCCTGGTCGAGTGGGTCACCATGCTCATCGTCACCCGCGAGGGTGACCGCCGCTGCAAGCTCCCGCCGCACCAGCGTGCGCTGGTCGCCCTGGTGTACCTGCGCAAGCACGACACCCTCGCCCAGGTCGCCGCCGGCTTCGGCATCTCGGTGGGCACCGCCCACGCCTACACCTCGAAGGTCATCGCTTTGCTCGCCGACCGGGCAACGGGCCTGCTGAAGGCCCTGCGTGAGAACGGCCCCGAGTACGTCCTGCTGGACGGCACCCTCGCCGAGTGCGACCGAGTCGGCGACAGCCGCGGCGACTACTCCCACAAGCACCGCCGCCACGGCGTGAACGTGCAGGTCGTCACCGACCCCACTGGCCAGGTGCTGTGGATCTCCCCGGCCCTGCCGGGCCGGACCCACGACCTCACCGCAGCCCGCGCCCACAGGATCATCCGGATCTGCGAACGCCAAGGTGTTCCCATCCTCGCCGACCGGGCCTACCAGGGCGCCGGGCCGTGGGTGACCACCGGCCGCAAACGACCGCCCGGCGGCGAACTGTCCCCAACCCAGCGCACGGTCAACCGCGCCTTGGCCCAGGCACGAGCACCCGTCGAACGCGGGATGGCACAGCTGAAGTCCTGGCGGATCTTCCGCAGGTCGCGGGCCAGCCCCAATCGCATGACGTCAATCGCTGCCGCCGTCCTCACCCTGGAGAGGCAACGCTGAAAACGCTCACTGTTACGCCTTGTGGACGCGCCGGATGATGGTCCTGACGATCGACCGCGGCATGGCGCGCATCAGCGGGAGTCTGATGCGGTAGCCGAGGCCCGGCACCACGGACGGCCGGCCGGCCGCCACCGCTTCCAGCCCGGACCGGGCGACTTGATCGGGCGTCAGCCAGCTGATGCGCGGCAGTGTATAGGCCGGGACACCCGCCGCGGCATGGAACCCGGACTGTGTGAGGCCGGTGTGGACGGTGGTGACGTGCACACCGTGTCGCGCCACTTCCATGCCCAGACTCTCGCTCAGCGAGGACATGAAAGCCTTGGAAGCCGCGTAGGTGGCGGAGCGCGGCTTGGGAAGCACCGCGACGAGAGAGGAGACGTTCACGATGCCGCCGGCGCCCCGGGCGATCATGCCGGGCAGGCAGGCACGTGACAGCCGCAGCGGCACCAGGGCGTTGAGCACCGCGGTGTGCAGTTCACGCTCCGGCGGCAGCTCCGCGAAGTACCCGGAACCGCTCGATCCGGCGTTGTTCACCAGGAGATCCACCGGGCGTGCCCCGTCCGCGAGGCGCTCCTCGGCTTGCGTGACCTGGCCTTCGTCGGTGAGGTCGAGCTGCATCACCTCGACGTTCACCCGGTGTTCGGTCTCAAGTCCGCTCGCGAGCTGCTTGAGCAGATCACCGCGCCGGGCCACCAGGACGAGGTCGACCCCTTGCGCGGCGAGCCGGCGGGCGAAACCCTCACCGATACCGCTCGATGCCCCGGTCACCATCGCCCTGCCGTACGGAAATCGTCGCATGCCATTCCCCGAATCTCTTCGACAATTCAGCTGTGCGCCGACATCAGGTTAGCCTCCGGGATGCGGGCGGACAGCGGGAAATGTAAATCAATTACTCGCGCACGATCGATTTATGACGACTTAATCACGGATTCATCGGCCAGTGGTGCAATGGGGCCGCACGCTCGGCTCGTCTCCGATTACACCGGCTCAACATCGCATCGCATTTTGCGACACCGTCACAAAATGGTCCGCTCTTTCCCATCGCCGTCGAAATGGCTGGTGCAACTGCCATGAGTTCCTCAGCTCAAAGACGAGAGTCCCCACCCGTCACCGCGCTCGCACCCGTGGCCGGGCCGGCGGTCCGGCTCAACTCCCTCACGGGCCTGCGCTGGATCGCCGCCTCAGCGGTGTTCCTCTCCCACGTCAGCACCCTGCTGCCGCTCCCCCACACGGACGCCGTGTTCGCCATGGGCTCGTCCGGTGTGACGTTCTTCTTCGTGCTCTCCGGCTTCGTCCTCACCTGGACGTACATGGCCGGCGACCGGGTCGGCCCCTTCTACGGGCGCCGGTTCGCCCGCATCTGGCCGCTGTTGCTCATCGGCGTCCTGGTACCGCTGCTGCTGCAGCTCCCCGATGCCCCGGACAGCCAGTCCGGCACGCTGATCAAGATCGCGCTCTCGGCCGTCCTGCTGTACCAGGCGTGGGTGCCCGGCTGGATCCTGGGCGGAACCAGCCCGGTGACCTGGTCACTCGCCTGCGAGGCGTTCTTCTATGCGATCTTCCCCTTCTTCGCCAAGTACACGCTGCGGCGCTCGCTGCGCTGGCTCGGCTGGGCGGCCGTGGTGCTGGTCCTGGTGGGCTGGGGCATCAAGGTCTGGCTCTGGCAGGCCTACCCGCCCACACCGCGCCCGTCGTTCACGGGCATGGACGGGCTGATCTTCGGAACGTACTCGCCGATCGCCCGGGTGTGGGAGTTCCTGCTGGGCATGGTCGCGGCGGCCGCGGTCCGCAAGGGGTGGCGCTCACCCCTCGGTGTCCGCTCGGCCTCCGCCCTGCTCGTCGGGGGGCTGTTCGTGCTCTGGCTGCTGCGTGAGGAGACATGGCGTCTGTACGTCGTGTTCGACGCCCTCGGTCAGGTCACCGCGCCGCTCTACGCCCTGCTGGTGGTCGCCGTCGCCCAGCGCGACATCGCAGGCGGCTCGTCCTGGCTGCGCTCCAGGCCCATGGTTGCCCTCGGCGAATGGTCGTACGCCTTCTATCTTCTCCACTTCACCGTGCTGTTCGAGATCTCCTCGGCGGTATTCGACCGCAAGAGCATCGTCGAGTTCTATATGCGGCCCGTCGAGGCCGACTGGTCGAATGCCGGCTGGGTCTTGCTCGCCCTGGTGCTCACCACAGCACTCTGTGCGCTGCTCTATCAATTCTACGAACGCCCTACGGAGTTGTGGCTGCGTTCCCGGACAGGCCGGAGAGGGCCGCAGGTTCCGCCTTCGCCCCCGACCTCTGCGGGCGAGGTACCGGTCCGACGGACCGAAAACAGTCCCACACCGACGGAATGAGGCTGACGGGGATGACAACGCCAGAGCCGGTCGCGGACGGGGCCCTGTCAGCCCCGTCCGGCTCCTCGGGCCGGCCCCCTCTGCACGACCCCTTCGACGTGATGTTCGTCGGCTGGTCGTTCTTCCGCAGCAAGCTGCTCACGGCCGCCATGGACCTGGGCGTGTTCACGGTGCTGGGCGACGACTGGCTGGGCGCCGAGGAGATCTGCGACCGTACGGGGCTTCATCCGCGCGGAGCACGGGACTTCCTCGACGCGCTCGCTGCCATTGGGCTGCTGGTGCGGGAGGAGGACCGGTACGGCAACAGCCCCGGGGCGGCCCGGCACCTGCTGCCGGACCGGCCGGGTTTCGTGGGCGGCTTCCTGCGGATGACCAGCGAACTGATGGGCGGGGACCACGACTCGCTCACTGGTCTGCTGCGCAGCGGCAACGCCCGCGGCCAGGGCGCCGGTGGTGAGGTTCCGTTCACCCGGATCTTCCACGACCCCGAGCGCTTGCGGCAGTTCCTGTCGGCGATGGACAGCTTCAGCAGCGCCGTCGCGCCCGCGCTGACGGACGTCATCGACTGGTCCGCGTACTCGACGTTCGCGGACGTGGGCGGGGCGCGCGGGAATCTGGCCGCGAGTCTGGCGGCCGCGCATCCCTGGCTCACCGGGACGGTGCTGGACCGTCCGTCGATGGAGAGGCACTTCGACGAGCTCGTCGCCGGGCGCGGGGTGGACAAGCAACTGCGTTTCGTGGGTGGCGACTTCTTCGAGGACGAGCTGCCGCGGGCGGATGTCCTCGTGTTCGGCGGCGTACTGCATGACTGGCCGGACGAGCAGCGCGCACGGCTGCTCCGCAAGGCCCACGACGCCGTCCGGGAGGGCGGAACACTCATCGTCTACGACACGATGATCGACGACGGGCGCGACCGGGCGGACACCCTGATGCTCAGCCTGATCATGATGCTCCAGTCCGCGCAGGCGCGGGGTTTCTCGCCGGCCGAGTGTGCCTCGTGGATGACGGACGCGGGCTTCACCGTGGAACGGACTGTCCCGCTTCCCGCGTTGACGACCGCGGTCGTCGGCCGGAGGAACTGACAACCGGCACCAAAGAACGAACCCGCTTCCGGGGCCCGTGCCCCGGAAGCGGGTGTTCTTCGCATTCCGCTTACCGAAATCGAGGTTCAATACGGGCCGCTCAACGCCTCCGGCCGGGCCACCGGCGTGACGCCAGTTCGCCAATATGGGATAAGCGTCGGATCGGATCGGACCGACAGCGGCCGCTCTATTCTGTCTGCAAGGTCAGCCCTGTCCACGCATACCGGGGGAGCACATGTCAGGCTCGGCACCCACCAGCGTCCTGCTCGTCGATTCCCACCCGATCTCTCTGACCGGACTGCGCACCATTCTCGACAACTGCCCCGACCTGCGTGTGGTCGGCGTCGCCCGGGACGGCTCCACCGCGGCCGGCCGGTACGGGGAGCTGCGGCCCGACGTCGTCATCGTGAACTCGCACAAGGACGCGACGGAGGCCCTGACCAGCGTCAGTGCGCTGTTCCGGGCGCAGCCGCCGCCTGTCCCCAATGTGCTCGTCCTGGTGAACGATGTGGACGCGGCGGCGGGCCAGGTATTGCAGGCCGGCGTCAAAGGCCTCCTGTCCAGTGGGAGCAGCTCCCAGGAGCTCGCCGCCGCGGTCCGTATCATGGCCACCGGGCGCTCCTTACTGATCCCCAGCGCGCGGCAGGAGACGAACGGCTCGCCGCTGGAACAGCTCACGGACCGGGAAATCGAGGTGTTCCGCCTCATCACGCGGGGATACAGCAATGCCGAGATTTCTCAGGAACTCACCCTGAGTCAGAGCACCGTGAAGTCCCATATCCAGAAAGTAATGGAGAAGCTGGGGCTCCGCAACCGCGTGCACGCGGTCATTTTCGCGTACGAGAAGAACATTATCCACGTCGGTCCCTGACTAATTGCTCCGGACCGGCGTGACCGGCGTCACGCCCTTCTCCCGAACGCAGTTGGGAAACGACCCGCCACAGGTCGAACACATTGTGGTCCTCGACGACGAGGCCGTCGTCCAGCCGCCACAGCTGAATTCCCTCCGAGGTGACCGGCAGTCCGGTCGGGGCCACCCCCGCGAACTCCCCCACGTGCGTGGCCCGGATGGTGTACCAGCTCGCCACCCACGGCCCGTCTGCCATCTGGAGCCCGACCTCGACCCGGAGCCCCGCGAAGGCCGCATGCCGGCGCAGCACACTGCGTTTGGGCCCTTCGGGGCCCACTCGCTCACCGCCCAGCACGAAACCTGGAGCGAAGATCCGGTCCGCCACGTCGACGTTTCCCCGGGTCCAGCCTTCTTCGAACCAGTACCGCGCAAGGGCCTTGTTGGCCTCCTGGACGCCGGCCTCGTCGCGTGCGGTCATGTCCTTCACCTCTTCGGAGTCGCGGCGGCGGGCCGGGACTGCGCCCTGTTCAGCGCGTCGAGGCTCTCGCGGCCGATCGTGCTCAGTTCCGGGAGGGGCGAGGCGGCCGCCCACTCGAGGAAATCCGTCATCGCGCGCCGGTCCGGGTAGATGAACCTCTGGTTCACGTCTTTCCAGCCGAATCCAGGAGAGACCGCCTCGGATTCCCGGATGAGACCGAGAATTCGGTCCGCCGCCGCGTCGCCGTCGATGAGTTTCGCCTCGTACTGTTCGCATGCGTGTGCCATTCCGTCCAGCAGCACCTTGAAAGCGTCGCTGTCGGGCCACCACAGTCCGGTATGGGGAACCTTCTCCAGGGTTTCAAAGACACTCGCGTCGCGGTCGGCGCGGAAGGAGCGCAGGGCGTTGTTGATCCGCAGCGTGCCGGGGGTGTTACCGCTGCCCCACACCCGGAAAACCGCGTCCCACAGACGGAAGTGGGAGAAGGCGATGAACGAGCAGTTGACCAGGGTGTCGTTGTGGTCGAGCAGCCCCTGCTCGAGCTCCTCGACGTAGCGGAAGCGCTCCTCCTCGAAGTCGTCGTCCGCGAGTGCGTCGAGAACGCGAGGCACCAGGGCGTTGATGATTTCGAAGGTGTTCGACATACCGCGCGAGTAGAGGGGGTCCAGGAAGCCGGCGGCATGCGACATCAGGCACCAGCGCCGCCCCACCGTCTTGTTCGACGAGTACTGCAGTCGCCCGGTCGAGACCCACTCCCGGACCTTCCTGGCGCCGGCGAACTGCCGTTCCACCGCCGGGAAGCGCCGCGCCAGCTGTGCGAACTCCTCCTCGGGGCTGATGTCCTCGGGCTTGGGGTAGAGCCGCGGGTCGAGGGTGACGCCGACGCTGCACAGCGGGTTGCGGGAGAGTTCGTGGTTGTCGAAGGGGATGACCCAGAACCAGCCGCGCTCGAAGAGGTGGTGCAGAGTGCCCTCGTGCCAGGCCACGGGCGGCCGGCTCTCCTGCGGCACGTCCACGACGTCGTCGAAGGGACGTACTCCGACCATGTGCGTGAACAGAGAGCGGGAATGGTGCTTGAAGCGGGCGGGCTCTTCCCGCAGGCCGAGCTTGTCCGCCAGCGGTGAGCGAAAGCCGCTGGCGTCCACCAGGTAACGGGCACGGACGACCTGGCCGTCCGTGCCGGTCAAGGTCACACCGTCGTCGGCCAGGTCGATGTCACCCACCCGCCACTGCTGACGTGTGTCGCATCCGTAGCCGACCGCGACACGGAAGAGATAGGCGTCGCTGTCCTGGCGGAACAGATGGCTCGCCGAGGTCAGGGCGTCGGGTATGACGAACTGGTGGCCTTCGGCGGGGTCGGGCTCCTGTCCGGGGCGGTGCAGCATGAACCCGAAGTGCCGCTTGCGGCCGAAGGTGTTGCTCACCTTCTCGTTGATGGTGTCCGCATCGGCCAGGGCCTCGAACTCGGGAACGTCGTAGCGCTCGGCCAGCACCTGCAGCCAGGCGATCAGCTGGGGGATCATCGATTCCCCCACCGCGAAACGGGGGTGCGTGGCCGCGTCGGCGAGGAGTACTTTCACTCCGCTGCGGGCCAGAACGGCGCCCAGGGTGGATCCGGCGATACCGGACCCCAGGATCACCACGTCGTAGCTCGGCCTCTGTGTGGACACTGTCGGTTCCCTTCGCAGTCGTCGATTCCCGGACGGCGCGGTGTGCCGCGCGTCCGCCCGACCAGCCTCGCGGACGCCGATGAAGGCAAGAGAAAGCACGCGTAAGCCACCGCCCCGAGGGGCGGTGGCTCACACGGTCAGCGGCCCTGTCGGCCCGGCTCCGAGGAACGGGCGGCGACGGCCGGTTCGCCGGCCGGCTCCTCGGAGCCGGCGGGTGCCTCACCGGAGGAGGCGGAGGGGGACCTTGAGCCGGAACCTCGTCCGGGGGTGGTGACGAGCAACCGGCCCAAGGAGCGGGGGAACCACCAGTTGGACCGCCCCAGCAGCGTGACGAGTGCCGGGGTGAGAAGGCCTCGGACAACGGTGGCGTCGATGATGATGCCCGCCGCCAGCGCCGTGGCGAACACCTTCACATCGGTGATCGGGATGCTGGCCAGCGCGGTGAAGGCCAGGAAGAGGATGAGCGCCGCGGAGGTGACGAGCCGACCCGTACGACTGATGCCGGTCACCACCGACGGGATCACGGTGTCCGTCTCCCCCTTGGCCGTCAGGTCGAGATGGGTCTCGCGGATCCGGTGGAGGATGAACACCTCGTAGTCCATGGACAGTCCGAAGAGGAACGCGAAGACCGCCATGGGGACCCAGATGGTCACCGCTCCGACAGCGGGGGTGTCGAACAGCAGCTCGCTGCCGTAACCCTTCTGCCAGACGAGGACGACCACGCCGTACGCGGCGCAGGTGGACAGCGCGTTGAGCACCAGGGCCTTCAGCGGCAGCACCACCGAACGCAGGGTGCGTGCGAGGACGATGAAGGTGAGCAGGCCGACGAAGATCAGGATGAGCCCTAGCGATCCGTACACCGCGTCGATGAAGTCGGCGTCCTGTGCCGGCCCGCCTCCGGCCAGCGCGCCGGGTGTCTCCCGGGCCGTGTCCACGACGCTGGTCACCGCGTCACGGCCGTCCCCGCTCGACGGGTCCGCCTTGGTCCACACGTCGACGATGCGCTGACCGTCGCGCTGCCAGTCCTGCGGCGCGACGGAGCCGGCGACGCCTTCGATGCCGCCGAGCTTGCCGTTCATGTCGTCGGCGGAGCCGGAGTCCACCATGACCTCGACCGGTCGAGCGATGCCCTCGCCGAAGCCGGCGTCGACGATCCGCTCGAACGCCGCGGCGGGCTGCCCGCCCTGCGCGAGGGTCGAGGTGGCCGGCTGGCCGAGCCGGAGGGCCAGCACCGGGGCCGCCAGGGCCAGCAGGACCGCGCCGCTGAGCACCGCGCAGAGCAGCGGCCGGCGCGTGGTGACGTGGGCGATGCGCGTCCACATCTTGCTGTCGGGGCGGTGCGTGCGGCGCGGCCGGTCGAGCTTGTCGCCCCAGGCGTACAGCAGCACGGGCAGCAGGGTGAGGGCCACGGCGACGCTGACGAGCGGGATGAGCAGGCCGGCGTACCCGACGCTGCGCAGGAACGGCACCGGCAGCACCACGAGGGCCGCGAGCGAGATGGCCACAGTGGCTCCGCTGAGCGCGACCGCGTGGCCCGCGCTGGCGACGGAGCGAACGATCGCTTCCTTCCGCGCTTCGGGCTCGGGGCCGTCCGCACCGGGCTTGTTGCGCTCCTCCCGCCAGCGGGTGACGACGAGCAGGGCGTAGTCGATGGCGATGCCCAGACCGATGAGCGCGACCAGGTACTGGACGATGAAGGACACGTCGGTGATGCCGGTGATGCCGCGAACCAGCAGGAACGTGGTGGGAATGGCGACCGCGGCCATCAGCAGCGGCACGATGGCAAGTCCACTGGTGAAGACGAGGGCCAGGACAATGAGGGCGCCGAGGGCGCCGATCAGGGTCTCGTAGATCGGACTGCGCTCGGCACCGCTGTCCCGGCCGGAGAGGACGGGCTGGCCGGTCAGCTCGACCTGCGCACCGGCGATCTTCGTCTGCTCGACGGTCTTCTTTATGGCCGGCAGCGACTGCTCGTAGGGCACGTTGGACGGGTTGGCCGGCGGGTAGACGAGCGCGACGGTGGTCCGCTTGTCCTCGGAGAGCAGGGAGTCGTCGCCGGTGCTCGTGTACGAGACGCTGCGACCGCCCTGCGGAGTGACCTTGGCGATCAGGTCGCCCCACTGTCCGCGCACGTCCGCGCTGTCCGCGGTGGTGCCTTCGGGCACGGTCACCACGAGCAGCAGCGGCGCGTTCTTCCCGCCGGTCTGCGCGAAGCGCTGGGCGAAGGTGTCGTTGGCCTCCTGGGCAGGCTTGTCCGGGAGCCGCGACTCGAACGTGAGCTTGTCGATCGTGCCGCTCGACATGGCGCCCCCGACAAGGAAGAGCACCAGCCAGACGAGGACCACGGGCCATCGATGGGCAAGTACCCACCGTGTCATGCGCTCCACGGTTGAACCTCCTGTAGGGACGCTATTGTGTAGCCACACTACCTATCGAGGCAAAGGTAGCCCGCCGACTGCGGCTCCGCAACAGCAATCCCTCGGCGCAGTAAGCGAGTTGGCGTCGCCGCCGCCCCGGACACGCACAGAGCTCCCGGCGGAAGCGCCACCCGGATAAGGTGTCGCTCCCGCCGGGAGCTCTCGTGCCGGGCCGTTCGTACCGGAGTACCGGACCGTGCTTGGGCGGAACGGGCTACTGCGGCGAGCCGGCCCCCCGCACCACGGACAGGAAACGCTTCAGGGACAGCCCGAAATAGGCGCCCGAGAGGAGCGTGATGGTGGCTGGGACGGAGACCATCGGCCAGTCCAGGGACTCGGGATGGCTCAGACCGCGATTGAGCAGCAGGAGGACGAGCGCCCCGAGCACACAGAGCAGGCCGATCAGGGCCGCCAACGTGCCGGTGGTGACCGTCTGGTCCCGCTCGGCCGCCGCCGCCGCGATGCCGCTGCCCTTGCGCAGCCCGGACAGTGCCCCCGCGAGTGACAGGACACAGCCGAACGCCACGATCGACAGCCCCATCAGCAGCGTCGGCGGATGACGGTACGCCCAGGGCCCGGCCGGGCCTCCCAGCAGGGCGCACGCCCAGGTCGCCGCCAGCAGCGGCAGCACGCAGACCGCCCGCATGGACAGCCGGTTCGCGCTGATGCGCAGCGTGGCGTCGTTGTAGGCGCGGGCCACCTCACTCGGCGACCCCCACTCCTGGACGGCTCTGTGCGCGGCCTCCTCGGCGTCGGGGCAGTCGTCGAGATTGCCCTCGGCCGCGCACTGGAGACCGTCCAGCACCTCGTCGATGATCGCGGTCCGCCGGGAGTCCGGCCCGACCAGATGCCGCGCCAGACGGTCGGTGTAGCGCTGCAGTACCGCCGCTTCCATCACGCCTCCCCTCCCAGCACGACCGAGATGACGGAAGAGACCTCCTGCCAGGCCATGCGCTTGTCGGCCAGGGCACGGCGTCCGGCGGTGGTGAGGAAGTAGTTGCGGCGGCGGCGGCCGTTGTGACGCGACCACTCGCTGCCGACCAGCCCGGCGGCCTCCATCCGGTGAAGCGCCGGATACACCGTCCCGGTGGGCAGGTTGATCGCGTCACCGCTTCGCCGCTTGAGCTCCTCGATCACCGCGTATCCATGCAGTTGTCCAGGCTCCAGCACAGACAGCAGCATCCCTTCCAGGTTCCCTCTCAGGGTTTCCGCCTTCATGTGTAACCACACTACACATCGTGTCCCGAACCGGACACTGTCCGTCGTGGCACCTCAGCGCCACCCCGTCCGGCGCCTGCGCAGCGACCCGCCGAGCCCCCGCAGCCTCCGCACTTGGGTGTCCGCGATGTCGACGAACGTGGCGATCGACGCCAGGGTGAGCAGGGCCGTACCCGAGACCGCCATGTGCACCGGCCGGTACTCGTCCCCCTTCACCTGCAGGAACTCCGGCTCCCTCGACGGCGCGGGCAGCGTGAGGTCGACCGCGCCGGGCCGTCCGCCGAAGGGAAGCTTCCAGATGCCCGGCAGCGCCGCGTGCGCCCGCATCCCCGCCTTGGTCGCCGGCAGCCGGACACCACTGTCCAGACGCCACACGGCACGCCGCTCCAGGCTCTGGTGCCAGCGTTCGACCAGTCCGGCCACCACGTGCGGATCGACCCGGTGCCAGGGCGCCGACTGCGACAGGAACAGGCGCCGGCTCAGCCCTTCGCGCAACCGTTCGTGCTCGGCCGTCTCCTCGCTGGTGTGCCCGCCGGTCTCGATCAGCCAGCGAGCGGCCCGGAACCGGGCGAGCATGGCCGCCCCGAAGATCATCAGGTCCAGCAGGTGATCGAGGATGAAGAAACGGCTGTCGGCGATGGCCGGGCTGTACTTCGAACGGACCATGGAGCGCATGATGCGCCAGTCCGCGGTCGCGGCACGGTTGACATGGTCCAGGTACGCCATGTCGAGCGCGCTCTCCTGGATGTCGCGCTGGGCGATGTTGGCGATGTGCCAGGAGGTGGTCATCGACAGCGATATGCCCTGGCTGTAGTACGCGTCGATGATGGACGAGGCGTCTCCGACCATGGCGTAGCGCTTCGGCGAGACGAAGGTGTCGGTGCAGTGCTGGACGTCACGGTAGGCACTGAACTCCAGGACGTTGTCCTCGGTCAGCCATTCCAGCATGGGATACCTGCGCAGGACCTTCCAGAACACCTCACGGGCGTTGCCGTCCTCCGGCGGCCGGCCACGGTGATAGGTCACGCCGACGCTGACCCGGTCGCCGCCGAGCCGGATGATCCAGATCCAGTAACCGTCGCCCCACAGGTGCAGGGTGTTGCGGTCCCTCTGTGCCACGTCTCCGTCGGGGAAGTGATAGTTCCAGCGCTCGTCGAACAAGTCGTCGGAGCAGTTGGAGAACTGCGCCCAGGCAGCGGTGGTCCTGAACTCCTCGTCCAGCGGGAGGTCATGACCGTAGCGGCGGGCCAGCAGCCGTGCCCGGCCCGAGCAGTCGACCATCCAGCGGGCGGCTATCTCGCCGCTCTCCTTCTTGTCGCGCGAGCTCCAGGTGAGCACATGGTCGGCGGTGTCGTCGCCGAGTTCGATGTCGCGCACGAGACCGCGATCGAGGAAGGTGACGCCCTTGGTGGAGCGCGCCCGCTCCCGCAACTCCGCCTCGATCTCGGGCCGGACGATCTGCGAGTCCTGGAACATCACGCGGGGGAAGAACGCGTTGTTGAACTTGTCCATCCAGCGCTCGGGAAGCTTGCTCTGGAATCCCCATTCGGACACGGAGTCGTCGAAGGCGGTGCGCCCCTCGAGACCGTGGGCCATCCAGAACCCGGCCTTCTGGAACGAGTTGCTGAGCGAGTCGTCCAGATCTCCGAGCGTGCGCAGGAAGGCGTTGGAGAAGATCAGCAGGGATTCGCCGACCTTGTAACTGGACTGCTGCTTCTCGGTGGGCTGGTCGACGCAGACGACGGACAGACCGCGCTTCGCCAGGGCGAGGGTGTTGATCAGTCCGACGATGCCGGAGCCGATGACACACACATCGGCTCTGATTCGTTCCTGAGGCCTGGCTGCGTCCTGGGATGCGGGCACATCGTCTCCTCTGGTCGGCAGGGCACGGCACGGGAACAGAGCCTTGGGCGGCGTCGGCCGTCGCATCGATCGTAGGAACGCGGGCCGCCCCGACGCGACTTCGAGGTTGCTCAGTTCGCTGCTCGTGTCCTGCTTCTTGGTGGTGTCCTGCTTCTTGGTCGTCAGTTGATGAAGTCGAGGTACGGCTGGCTGTCCGCCACGGCCTCGGGCCACGTGGCGTAGCGCCGCAGTCCGTACAACAGGGGTTTTTGCGACGTGAGCCGCGTGATCCGCCGGACATGGCCCATGATCACGACATGGTCGCCCACCCGGCTCGCTTCGCTGACGTCGCAGTCGGCGATCGTGTGGGCCGACTTCACCAGGTGCGGCCCCCGGGCGCCCTGCTCCGCCTCCCACCGGATGCGTTCGAAACGGTCGTGCGCACCGGAGGCGAACAGCTCGGCGGAGGACTGGGCCTCGTCGTGCAGCAGGTTGACGGCGAACGACCCGCTGCCGAGGACGGCGCCCAGCGTCGGACTGCCCTGACGCAGACAGACGAGCAGTGTCGGCGGATCGAGGGCCACGCTGCACAGCGAGGTGCAGGTCATTCCCCAGGGCACGCCTTCGTCGATGGACGTCACGATGCACACACCGGTCGGGAAACTGCCCATGAGCCCGCGCATGTCGGGAAGTTCATGGGGCGCCGACGGCATCCCGGACGCGGCGGAGGAGCCGACGCCGGGCGGCTCGTTGTTGATGCTGTTCATGTTCGCCTCTCATGAGGAAAGGGGCGCGGGTCACCGCTCACACGGTCGACCTCACCGGATCGTCGGGGGCTGCCTGCGGCCGCAGGGCCTGCTCGATCTCCTGTGTCAGCACCCCGGCCAGGCCTGTGAAAGCGTCGTCGAGGAAGTGGAAGTGACCGCCACGGAAGTCACGCTGCCGGAAGGTCCCCGTGGTCTCGGCCGACCATCCGCGCAGCCGCGAAGACGGCGCCAGCCGGTCCCCGTCGGCGCCGAAGGCCGTGAGCGGTACGGTCAGCGGACGGCGGGCGGGGCCCGGGCGATGGGAGGCCAGGGCGTACAGATCGCCGCGCACCACGCGCAGGAAGCGCTGCCGGAACTCGGGAACCTCGTCGAACCGGTCCGGAATACCTCCCATACCGGCCAGCCCCGCCATCAGCTCCTCGTCCGGCAGCGCAGGATCGAGGTGGCGGTCCGGTACGCAGTCCTCGGGTGCGAGCCGCCCGGACACGCCCACCCAGGCAGGACGCACGCCGCGTTCCGCCAGCGCGCGAGCGGTCTCCACGGCGACGACCGCGCCCATGCTGTGGCCGAACAGCGCGAGGGGCGGACCCGCCCACGGCAGGATGTCCTCCGTCGCGCGCGCCACCATGGCCGTCATCGTCCGCAGCGGCTCGTCCGCGTGCCGCTTGCCCCGGCCGGGCAGGTCCAGCAGCAGCACGTCCCAGTCTTCGGGCAGTCGCCGCCCGAGCGGGAAATAGGCGGTGCCGGAGCCTCCCGCGTGGTGACACACGATCAGCCGTACGGAAGGGCTGTCGTTGCGGCGTGGACGCAGAAAGGGAATCACGCGCTTCGCTCCTGTTCCGCCGGGAGGTCCTGCGCCGCGATGTTCGCCGCGCGCCCCTGAATGTCCGATGTGAGCCTGCTGAGCAGCGTCTCCAGCGGCAGGTCGAGCGGCAGGTCCTCCGGTGTCAGACCGACTTCGAACCGCTCCTCCACCTTGGTGATGAACAGCGTCGAGATGAACGAGTCGCCGCCCGCGTCGAGGAAGGACCCCTGCAGGTCCAGCGCGTCCGAGGCGTCCAGCGCCTCCACCAGCACTCTCGTCAGATGGGCCCTGACCGCTTCCGGGCCGCTCTCCTCCCCCTGCCCCCGCGCCGCGCCGGCCCTCGGCGCCGGGCCGCGGTCACCGGCGGGCGTCGGTTCCTCCACCCAGAAGCGCTTGCGCCGGAAGGGGTACGTGGGCAGGTCGGCCAGCAGCCTCGCCCCTGGAGCGCGCAGCACGTCGAGACGCAGATCGGCCCCCGCCTCGAACAGCGCTCCGGCGCACGTCGCGAACGCCCCGGCGGCTGTGCCGTCCTCCACCGCACCGAGCGGGTGGGAGACGACGGTGCCTTCGTCCTCCCACTCGACGCGTACGCCCTCCGGTGCACCGCGTTGAACACCCGCGCCGTCGTCGGTGGCGGCGGTGTCCTGCTGTACGCGCACCTGGACACCGAACCGGCCGATGACCGACGCGAGCCGGTCCGTGGCGCCGGCCGTCCCGTCGGTGTGTTCCGGGGCGCAGTCGGGAAACGCGGCGGTGAGCGCGGCGACCGCCGCGGACGGCGGGCCGTCCGTCGCCGGAACGCGCAGGGTGACCGCCCGCGGTGGCCGCTGCGCCCTGGCGGCCTCCGGCGTGCGGCGCGCGGCACGCGCCAGGCCCTCGGCCAGCTCGGCGGGTGTGCGTCCGACGGCCGTAAGCCGGTACGGGTGAGCGGCACGGCCGCTGCGCAAGGTATGGCAGAGCGAGGCCAGCAGGGCGGGTTCCGTCTTCAGCAGACGGTCGGTCACCGCCGCGACGAGGTCCGCGAGCGCGTCCGGGTTCTTGGCGGACAGGGTGAGCAGTTCGGGCCGGCCTTCGCTCTCGGCCGCGGTCACGGGCGGCTCCGGTGACGCGTACGCCTCGAGGACCACATGGACGTTGGTGCCGCTCATGCCGAAGGAGTTCACACCCGCGACCCGCCGGGGCAGCGCCGCCGGCCAGGGTGCGTTGCCGCGTGGCACCGTGAACTCCATGCGGTCCCAGGGGATGTGCGGGTTGAGCTCGCCGTCCCCCGGGTCGGCTGCTGCCGGGATCTCCGCCCGCTCCAGCATCAGCACCGTCTTGATGAGCGCCGCCATGCCGGACGCCGCCTCCAGGTGCCCCAGCCGGGACTTGACACTGCCGATCGCCAGTGGCACGCCCCGCTCGCGTACCGCGGGGCCGAGGACGGCGTCGAGCGCGCCCACCTCGATGGGGTCGCCCAGCTTGGTCCCGGTGCCGTGGGCCTCCACCCAGCCGAGGTCGCGCGGTTCGACGCCCGCGTCGGCGAGGGCGGCTCGGACGACCTCCTGCTGGGCCGGGCCGTTGGGGGCGGTCAGCCCGGAGGCGGCACCGTCATGGTTGACGGCGGAGCCGCGTACGACGGCGAGGACGGGGCGTCCCTCCCGCTCGGCGTCCGCCAGCCTCATGAGCGCCACCGCACCGACCCCTTCGCCGCGGCCGTAGCCATCGGCGGAGGCCAGGAAGGACTTCGAGCGGCCGTCGGGCGCGAGCGCCCGGGTCTGGGACAGCGAGACCATCAGGTTGGCGGACAGCAGCAGGTTGGAGCCGCAGACGAGCGCGTACCTGCAGTCGCCCGTACGCAGTCCCTTGACCGCGAGGTGCAGCGCCGTGAGCGAGGAGGAGCACGCGGTGTCCACGCTCACGACGGGCCCGGAGAAGCCCATGACATAGCTGATCCGGCCCGCGCCGAAGCAGAGCCCGCCGCCCGTCGTGTAGTACGGGTCGATACGTGTCGTGTCGGTGCGGTCCTCGAGCCGCTCGGTGTACTCGGAGGCCATGATGCCGAGGTAGACCCCGACCGGGAGCCGGTCGGAGCGGCGAACGGCGATGCCCGCGCGCTCCATGGCCTCCCACGACGTCTCCAGAAGCAGCCGCTGCTGGGGGTCGAGGAGCTTGGCCTCGCGCTGCGAGATCCCGAAGAAATCAGCGTCGAAGTGTGCGATGTCGGCGAGGAATCCCGCTGTGCCAACGTACGATCTGCCCGGCTTGCCGGGGACCGGATCGTACACCGCACGCAACCCCGGGCGGTCCTCCGGAATGCCGGCGAGCGCCGTTGTGCCGCCGCGCAGGAAGTCCCAGTACTCGTCGGGGGAGGTCAGGCCACCGGGGAGTCTCAGCCCCATGCCGACCACGGCGATCGGGGCGTGCCGCTCGGCCTCCAGTTCGCGGATGCGTGCCTGCTGCCGACGGGACAGCCGTAGCTGGTCCTCCATCAGCTGCCGTATCTCTGCCGGTTCCACCGTGTGCGCCCTCACTTCTCTTCTGACAGGTCTGCCCGCACCGCGTGTACGAGGTCGTCGAACGACAGGCCGGCGATGTCGGTGTCGGGTGCCGCGCCTGGCACCGGGTCGCTGCCGTCGCCGTCCGGGACCGCGCTCCGCGGTGCGGGGGCGGCACCGGGCGCGTGCCGTGCGGCGTACGCGGCGAGCAACGCGACGGTGGGGTGGTCGAGGGCGACGGTGGCGGGCAGGTCGGCGCCCAGCGCGTACGAGAGCCGGGTCCGCAGATCGATCACCATGATCGAGTCGAGCCCCATGTCGCTGAAACCGAGTTCGTCGTCGACCGGGGACGGGTCACCGAGCGCTTCGGCCGCCAACTCGCCGATCACCGAGCGCAGTTGTTCGTCACAGGCCGGAGCGTCGAGTCCGTCGAGCCGTTTCCGCAACCAGCCGCGCGGCCGCCCGGCGTCGTCCTGACCCCCGCCCCTGCCCCCCGTGGTGGCCGGTCCGCCGGCCACCGGTGCCGTGCCCATCAGCGCCGCACCAGGGTGGCCGTGCGCCTCGGCGGCGTAGCGGACGCTGTCCACGGCGACGGCGACCAGGCCGGACGACCGGCCGGTGACGGCGAGGTGCAGCAGTTCCTTGGCCTCGTCGTCGTCGAGCGGCCGGATGCCACGCCGGCCGATGGCCCGCCCTGTCTCCTGCGACGCGGCCATGCCGCCCTTCCGCCGGGGCGTCCAGGGGCCCCAGGCCACACTGGTGGCCGGCACACCGTCCGCCCGCAGCGCCCGCGCGAGGCCGTCCAGACAGCCATTGGCGGCCGCGTAGTTGGTCTGGCCCGGCGACCCGAGGACACCCGCGACGGACGAGTACAGCACGAAGGCGTCGAGCTCGTGTCCTTCGAGAACGGCGGCCAGTTGTGCCGCGCCCGCCGCCTTGGCGGCGAAGACGTCGGCGAAGGCCCGGTCGTCGAGGTTCTCGAAGGCGCCGTCGCGTGTGACGCCGGCCAGGTGGAAGACCAGCCGGAGCGGGGCGTGACGCCCGGCATCGGCGACCGCCCGCCGGCAGTCGTCGGCGTCGGTCACATCTCCCCGTACGACCTGGACCCGCACACCCCGGGCACCGAGCGCGTCGATGACCTCGCTCGCGGCCTCGTCGGGGGCGGAGCGGCCCATCAGCGTCACGGCGCCCACCCCCCAGTCCGCGAGGATCTCCGCGGTGCTGAGCCCGAGGGCACCGAGGCCTCCGGTGATCAGCGCCGCCGAGCCCGCGAAGTCCGGCCTCCGGGGCGGCGCGGAGGCGGAGTACGGCACCAGCCGCACGGCACGCACCCCGTCGGCGCCGACCTCCAGCCGCGTCTCGGGCAGCCCGGCGTCGAGCATCCCCGTCAGGGCCCGGGCCAGGTCGGCGGCACCCGCTCCCTCGGCAGCCGTGATCCGCACCAGCCTGCGGTCGTGCTGCTCCGCCTCCAGCGAGGCGAGCATCCCCCACAGCGCCTCCCGCAGCGGCCCGCGGGGGTCACCCCCTTCGGCGGGGCCGGCGCACAGCACGGCGTAGGGAACGTCGCGCGGAGCGTTCTGCAAAGTGTGCGTCAGGGCCTGTACGCGGGAGAGGACACCGGCCGTGCCAATCGGCCCATCCGCCGCTGCCGCGAGGAAGCGGGCGTCCAGCGTCAAGTCGGCTGCGGTGGCCGCTGTTCCGGGTACGGACGCGGGTTCGGTGACGACGGTGACCCGGTGGCCGAGACCCTCAAGGGCCCGCACCAGCGACGTGACGAGCGGTTGGCCCGCCCCGGCGACAGTGATTCGGCGGGATCTTCCCGCGCCGGCCGGGACAGTCCGGCCGGTATCCACCGCGCGCAGCACATGGGCGTGCTCCGTCCGCTGCCGCAGCGAGCGCTCCAGCAGTTCCCTGGGGGCGCGGCGAAACCTGAACCGGTCGACGGCCAGAACCGTCGTCCCGTCTTCGCCGAACAGGTGCAGGTCCGCCGACTCGATGTCGAGGAAATCGGCCGACTCCCCGGCGCTCCGTACGGCCCTCACATGACCCCACAGCCCCTTGTCACGTGCGGGGCGTCCGGGGAAGGAGACACGGTCGGCCGCGAAGGGTACGGCAAGGGCTGCCTCCTCGGTGACGGAGCCGGGCTGCGCGGCGGCGACCGCGAACGCGACCGTGCTCTGCAGGCAGGAGTCGAGCAGCCCGGGGTGGATCTCGTAGCCTTCGGGGCTTTCGTTCATCTCGTCGGGCTCGGCGAACCGGACGATCGCCTCGTCACCGTGGATCCAGACGTCGCGGATCCACCGGAACGACGGTCCCAGGTGGTAGCCGAGGGTCCGCAGATGGGCATAGAAGTCGTCACCGGACAGGTGCCTTTGGGCCGCGGCGGCGAACGACCGGTGGTCGGGCGCCGGGCGCCCGCGGCCGGCCTCCGGGGGCGCCAACCGCGCGGCGAGGTGCTCCTGCCACTGGCCGAGGTCCCGGTCGACGAGGCTCTGCACGCTGACGGTCCTGATGCCGTGGTCCTGCTCCGCTTCGATGGTCTGGAGGTCGTAGCGTTCCCCGTCGCGCAGGACGAGGGCGCGGGGGAAGTGCAGGTCCTCCAGGACGACGGGCGCGCCCGAACTGCCGAGCGCCGACAGGGCGGTCGCCATCTGGGAAGCCCCGGGTACGGAGACGACGCCGAAGAGCCGGTGGTCCGTCAGGTGGGGCGGGTAGACGGTGCTGCGTTCCGTGGCGAAGACCCGTCCGTGGAGCGCCGGCGAGCGCAGTTCCCGTCCCCAGGCGGGTGCGTCCGAGGGCCTCGGGTGCGGCTCGGGTGCGGGCGGCTTCGCGCCGTTCGCTGCGGGCGGCGCCCAGTACCGGGAAGCCGCGAAGGGGTAGCGCGGGGCGTCGGGACGCCGGGCGTCGGCCGGGCCGTGTATCCGGCGCCAGTCGAGATCCTGACCGCGCTCGTACAGCTTCGCGGCGGAGGCGAGCAGGGTGTCCCGATCGCCGGCCTTCCGTCGCAACGAGGAGGCGATGCCTCCGTGCGGGGCCAGGCCCGCGGCCTGGACCAGGTTGACCAGCGTCCGGTCGGGCCCGATCTCGAGGCAGATGTCCACGTCGAGGGCGGCCAGCCGGGAAGCCCCGTCGAGGAAGCGGACCGGCTGACGGGCATGGCGGCGCCAGTAGCCGGCGTCGTACTCGTCGGCCGCGGCGATCCGGCCGGACACGTTCGAGATGACCGGCACCGCCGGCGCGGCGAACTTCACACCGGCGAGCGAAGCGGCGAACTCGTCCAGGGCCGGGTCCAGCAGCCGCGAGTGGAAGGCGTGCGAGACGCTGAGCCGCCGGTGTCGTACCGAGCGTTCGGTGAGCCGGGCCGCGAAGGCCCCGATCTCTTCCGGAGCCCCCGAGACCACCGTCGCCCGGGGGCCGTTGACCGCGGCGATGTCCAGCCGGAACTCCCGCGCCCAGCCCACCGTGTCCTCCTCCGGGGCCATCACGGCGAGCATGGCGCCACGTTCGGTCGCCTGCATCAGCCGGGCACGGTCCGCGATCAGGGTCAGACCGGTGGGCAGGTCCATCACACCGGCGGTCATCGCGGCTGCGATCTCGCCGACGCTGTGGCCCATCACCACGGACGGGACGACGCCCCACGATTTCCAGAGCTCGGCGAGCGCCACCTCGAGCGAGACGAGCGCGGGCTGGGTCACGCGGGTCTCGTCGACCGCTCCCGGGTCGTCCCCGTACAGCACGAGTCCGGTGAGCGAGGCGCCGAGCGCCGGGGCCAGTATCCGGTCGCAGGCGTCGTACGCCTCCCTGAAGACCGGTTCGCTCTCGTACAGTTCGCGGCCCATTCCGGCGTACTGGCTGCCCTGTCCGGAGAACAGGAAGGCAATGCGCGGCGCGTGTGGCGCAGGGGCGGAAGCCGGGCCGTCCAGCGCGGAGAGCAGTTGCCCGCTGTCGCGGCCGAGCAGCGCCCTGCGGTGCCGGAAGTGGGCGCGGCCGGCACCGGCCGTGGCAGTCAGAGCGGCCAGTTCGCCGTCCGGCGCGCCGTCGAGCCGCCGGCGCCACAGTTCGGACAGCCGCTCCAGACCGTGCTCGTCGGGCGCGGACAGGGGCAGCAGCCGCAGCCGGCCGGATGCCTCGGCGCCCGGTGGCGGGCCGGCCGGAACCGGAACCGCGGGCGCCTCGGGGACCTCCGGTGCCTCGGCGAGTACGACATGGGCGTTGGTGCCGGTGAAACCGAAGCCCGACACCCCCGCCACGCGGGGCCGTGTGCCCGCGCGCCAAGGCGTGCGGGCCTCCACGACCTGCACGTTCATCGACGCCCAGTCGATGTGCGGGTTGGGCCGGGAGAAGTGGAGGTTGGCGGGCAGCACGCCGTTGCGCAGCGCGAGCACCGTCTTGATGACCGAGGCCATGCCGGCGGCGGACTCGCAGTGCCCGATGTTGCTCTTGACCGAGCCGATCCGCAGTGGTTCGCCGGGCCGGCGGCCGGCGCCGAAAGCCCGCCAGGCCGCGCCCACTTCGATGGGATCGCCGAGCGCCGTGCCCGTGCCGTGCGTCTCCAGGTAGGACACCTCGCCGGGCTCGGTGGCGGCGTCGCGGAGCGCCGCGTTGAGCATGGCCTCCTGGGCGGTGCCGCTCGGTGCGGTCAGCCCGGAGGAAGCACCGTCCTGGTTGACGGCGCTGCCGCGGATGACCGCGAGCACCCGGTCGCCGTCGCGCCGGGCGTCACCGAGCCGCTTGAGGACCAGGACGCCGCACCCCTCGGAGCGCACGAAGCCGTTGGCGTCGGCCGAGAACGTACGGCAACGGCCGTCCGGCGACAGCATGTGCGCCCGGCTCACGGCGACGGACGACGCCGGATCCAGCATGATGTTGACGCCTCCGGCGAGGACGGCGTCGGTCTCGCCCGAGCGCAGTGAGCGCACCGCCAGATGTATCGCCACCAGGGACGAGGAGCAGGCGGTGTCGACGGCGACGGCCGGTCCGTTCAGGCCGAGGAAGTAGGCGATGCGGCCGGCCGCCGCGTTGAGCGCCGTGCCGGTGCTGTAGTACGCGTCGACGTGCTCGGCCCCGCCGCGCGCGAGCAGCCTGGCGTAGTCGGCGTAGCTGACGCCGACGAACACGCCGGTCCGGGTGTTCCGCAGGCCGTGCGGGTCGGTGCCGGAGTCCTCCAGGGCGTGCCAGGCCGATTCCAGCAACAGCCGCTGCTGGGGGTCGAGGTTGTCGGCCTCCCGGGCTGGGATGTCGAAGAAGTCGGCGTCGAAGCGGTCGATGTGGCGCAGGAATCCGCCCTGGTCGCTGGCGATGCGGATGGCTCCCTCCTGGTCCTGACCGTGCCGTACGGCGGTGTCCCGGCGGTCCGCGGGCACGGTGGTGACGCCGTCCCGGCCCTCGTTCAGCAAGTCCCACAGGTCGTCGACGGAGTCGGCGCCGGGAAAGCGTCCGGCCATGCCGACGATCGCCACGGGTTCCGGACCCGCCGCCGTGGCGGGCGAGGACGCGGGGTTGTCCTGCGTGGCGGGCGGGGGCGCGGTCCTCGGTCCCGGTTCGCCGTGCTGCGGGTTGTCCGGCACGGCTCCGGCCGGGGCCGGGGAGCCGTGCGGACGCGTGGCCCGGGGCGGCGCGTCCCGGGTGGGGCGGCTCATGACGAACTCGGCGAGCCGGGTGACCGTGGGGTGGTCGAAGACGTCGGCGACGGCCAGGGCCGCGCCGAAGGCGGCGGACAGCCGGGCCACCAGATCAACCGCGGCGATCGAGTCGAGGCCGAGGTCGAAGAACCCGGTGTCCTGCCGTACCGCGCCGGCGTCGTCGTGTCCGAGGACATCGGCCAGGATGCGGGTCACGTGCCTCCGCGCGGCGTCGGTGCGGGCGCTCTCGGGGAGCCCGGCGAGCTCTTCCCCCACGAACGGCTCCGCCACGGCGTCTTCGCCGGGGCCGGTGCCGGTGGAGTTCCCGGCTTCGTCCGGCCGAGCCGGTCCGGGAGCAGTCAGCCCTCGGGGACGCAGCCCCGACATGACGTGCCGGAAGCGGGCCAGGTCCAGTGGACAGGCCACCACATGGCCCCCGTCACCGGGGGCCGCCGCGGTCAGCGCGCCGCAGCCCTGAGCGGCGTCGAGGGCGCCGACCCCGAGCCGGGCGTACAGCGCCAGCGAGGCACTGTCGGCCATGCCCCGGCCCTCCAGCGCCCAGGGGCCGTAGGCGATGCTCACCGCGGGGAGCCCGAGGGACACGCGGTGCGCGGCGAGGGCGTCGAGCGCCCCGTTGGCCGCGGCGTAGGCGGCGCACTCCTCGGTGCCCCACACGGCCGACACCGAGGAGACCAGGGTGAAGAAGTCGAGTTCCCAGTCCGCCGACGCCCGGTGCAGCCACCAGGCTCCCGCGGCCTTGTTCCGCAGCGCGGCGGCGAACTCCGCGGGACCGGTGTGCGCGGCCGGCGCCCGTTCGACCGTACCGGCCGCGTGGACGACTCCGCGTACGGGCGGCATCAGCTCCAGGACCGCGCACGCCCGCGCGAGCGCTGCGTCCGTGTCGCAGCCGCCGCCCCGGTACTCGGTCCGGGCGGTGTCCCGCCGCAGCCGGGCCAGCAGTTCGGCGGCGTCCTCGCCCAGCGCTTCCTCGGGCCGGCGGCCGATGAGCAGGAGATGGCGGGCGCCGCGGCGTACCAGGTCGGTGACCAGCTCGCGGCCGACGGCACCGAGGCCCCCGGTCACGATGTACGTGGCGTCCGCGCGCACCGGCAAGGGCTTCGCGGCCGCCTCCTCCGACACGGGGCGCAGGCGAGCGACCAGCGTGCGGCCGTCGCGCACGGCCGCCAGGTCGGCGGAGGCGGGAGGTGCGGCGCCCGGGCCTGCGCCTGTGGCGACGCGATCCAGCAGCGCGCCGAGGTCCCGCGCCTGCGGGCGGTCCGGCAGGTCGATGACGCCGCCCCAGGAGGTGGGGAGTTCCAGGCCGAGTACCGGTGCCAGCCCGTGCAGTGCGCCGTGACCGGTGTAGGTCACCTGGTCTCCGGGCGCGGTGCGGCGGGCCGCACGCGTGAGGGCCAGCACCTTGTGCGGTGGCCCGCCGGCCGGAGCGGCGGCGACAGCCGTCGTCACGGCGGCACACACGGCAGCGCCCGCCGCGCCCGGATCCGCACCGGGCGATTCGCCGGGCGGCTGGGGGCCGGCGCTCATGGCGAGGACGAGGGTGGCCGCTTCACCGGGTGGGCGTCCCTCCCAGAAAGCGCGCCAGTCCGGACCGCTCCCGGGCAGGGCCCCGGTCCGCCAACCCGGTGCGCCGGGGACGGCCGGGGCCGCGGGTGCGGTGGCCGTTTCGGCCGGAGCGCCCGTCGCCGGGACGAGCAGTGTGCCCCCGATGGAGCGCTCGACGGCCTGGTCCACGAGCTGCCGCAGCAGGGCGGTGTCGTCGCCCGCCAGTACCAGGTCGCCGTCCGGGCCGGGGGGCTCGGTCGGCGCGAACGACGCGGGCTCCCAGACGATGTGATGGGCCACCGGGTGCCCGGTTGCCGCTGAGGACGCCGCGGGCGCGGGCAGGCTCGCCGGGGACAGTGGCGCGGGGGCGTGCCGACGCCGCTGCCACGGGTAGGACGGCAGGTCGACCACGCGACGGGGAAGCTCGTCACCGGGGTGTTCCGCCCCTGCCGTCCCGGCGGCCGTCACAGCCGGGTCGTCCATGCCCTCGGCCAGGGAACGCAGCTGCTGCGCGGCCGCGGCGGGCCCGTCGGCCGTGATGCGCGCCCGGGTCTCCATGCGTGCCCGTCCCGCACCCGCCGTGTGAGCGAAGGCAGCATAGTCACCGGCCGGGAGGCCCGCGAGCCGCTCGGCGTACCGGCCCGCCAGCTCCCGCAGTGCTTGCGGGTTCCTGGCGGAGATCTCGAACCCCGTGACGGCGGTGCCCTGTGAGGTGGGGGCGGGGGCGAGTGCGGACACCTCGTCCGCCGTGGGGAGTCCGAGGACGACCTGCGCGTTGGTGCCGCTCATGCCGAAGGAGCTGACCGCGGCGAGATCGCCGCTGTCTGTGGACCAGTCGGTGAGCGTGCTGGGCACGGTCATGCCGGTGCCGGAGAGGTCGATCCGCGGGTTGAGCGTGTTGAAGTGGACCACGGGCGGTACCTGCCGGTGGCGCAGGCAGAGAACGGCCTTGGCCAGACCGGCGATTCCGGCGGCGGACTCGAGGTGCCCGAAGTTCGTCTTGACCGCGCCGACCGGCAGCGGCGCGCCGCCGTTGCGCCGGCCGAGCGCCGTCGCCAGAGCCTCCATCTCGATGGGGTCGCCCAGCGGTGTGCCGGTGCCGTGCGCCTCGACATAGCCGATGTCGGCGGGCTCGATCCCGGCGGCGGACAGCGCCGTCTCGATGAGGGAGACCTGTGAGAGGACGTTGGGCGCGGTGAAGCCCCCCGAACGGCCGTCCTGGTTGAGAGCCGAGCCGCGGATCACGGCATGGACGCGGTCGCCGTCGCGCAGCGCGTGGTCCAGCCGTTTGAGGACGACCGCGCCGCAGCCCTCCCCCCGGGTGAAACCGGCGGCGCGCGCGTCGAAGGTACGGCACAGGCCGTCTGGCGACAGCGAACGGGTCTCCTGCACCAGCCGCATGGACCTCGGCGACATGATCAGATTGACTCCGGCGGCGAACGCCGTCTCGCACTCGCCGCGCCGCAGCGCCTGCACCGCGAGGTGGACCGCGACGAGCGACGAGGAGCACGCGGTGTCGACCGAGAGGGCGGGGCCGTTCAGGCCGAGCGCGTAAGCGATGCGCCCGGCCGCGAAGTTGTGCCCGTTTCCGGTGGTCCAGTACGCGTCGGGTTCGCCGGCCAGCCAGTCCCGGTAGTCCTGCCACATGATGCCCAGGTAGAGCCCGGTACTGGTGCCGGCGAGCCGGTCGGCGGGCAGAGCCGCGTTCTCCAGTGCCTCCCAGGTCACTTCGAGGAGCAGTCGGTGCTGGGGGTCGAGATGGCGCGCCTCGCGCGGACTGATGCCGAAGAAGTCGGCGTCGAAGTCCAGCACTTCGTCGAGGAATCCGCCGCGCTGCGGCAGCCCCTGCCACTCCGCCGCGAACGGTTCCCGGCGGGCGGCGGGCAGGGGACGTACCAGGTCGCGGCCCTCGGCGAGCGCCGTCCAGTAGCTGTCGAGGTCGTCGATGCCGCCGGGCAGGCGCAGACCGACGCCGACGACGGCGATCGGCTGGTTTCCCTCCTGCTCGCCCAGCCGCCGCTGCAGGGTGCGGATGGTGGCGAGCGCGCGGGTCAGCGGGGTCTGCTTGGCCGGCTGGGCGGGTGCGGACGTGCTGTTCTGCTCCATGTACGGGTTCCTCGCAGTGGGGGCGGGACGGGCGGAGAGGCGGTGTCGTCGTCGGTCAGCCCTCCACCGTCGCCGCCGTCAACTGGTCCGCGAGCGCGCCGGCCAGCGCCCGGGGGCTGCCGTAGGACCACAGCAGGGTCGGGGACAGCCGCAGTCCCAGAGCCGCTTCGAGACGGTTGCGCAGTTCGAGGCTCATCAGGGAGTCCAGCCCGAGCGCCTTGAACGGGGTGTCCCCGTCCACGCCCCCCGGCTCGATCCGCAGAACCCGGCCTGCGAGTTCGCGTACGACTGCCTCGACCACACCGGTCCGTTCCTCCGGCGCCGCGGCCTCCAGGCGAGCGCGGAACCCCGCTCCCGACTCGCCCCCGCCGGTGTTCTGGGCCTCGGCGCGCAGCAGGGCCCAGCTCGCCAGCGCGGCCGTGTCGGGGTAGGCGTCGAACCACTGCCGCAGATTGATGGGCACATATCCGACGACGGGCTCGTCCTGACCGAGCAGCCGGACCAGCGCGGGCCACGCCTCGTCGACGCCGATGCCGCCCATGCCCCGCTCCTCGAGCCGGGCTCCGCGCCGGGCGTCGTCGGCGGCGAGCCCGACGTCGGCGACCGGGCCCCACTGCACGCTGAGCGCGGGCCGGCCGCGGCGGCGCCTGGCTTCGGCGAGGGCGTCGAGACAGGCGTTGCCCGCGGCGTACACGGCCTGGCCGGTGTTGCCCACCAGGGCGGCGGCGGAGGAGAACAGGACGAAGAAGTCGAGCGGATCGTCCGCGGTCGCGGCGTCCAGATGGCGCGCGCCGTCCACCTTGGGAGTAAGCACAGCGGCCAGTTGTTGCGGCGTGATGTTGCGGACGGTGGCATCGTCGAGGGTCCCGGCGGCGTGTACGACGCCGCGCAGCGGGGGGAGTTGCTCCCGCAGCCGGACAAGGGCCCGGTCCAGGGCCTCCGGGGCGCCGACGTCGCACATTACGGTCTCGACCCGGACGCCGGCGGCGTCGAGTGCTTCCAGCCGCCGCTGAGCCTCCGGGCCGGGCGCCGACCGGCCCAGCAGCGCCAGATGCCCGGCGCCGTGGTGCGCGAGGAACTCGGCGAGCGACAGTCCGAGCGCCCCCAGACCACCGGTGATCAGGTACGTTCCGTCGGCGCGGAAGCGGCCGTCGGGCATCGGAACAGGTGTCACCCGCGCGCCGCCCGGTGTAGGTGCCGTGACGACGGTCGTCTCGCCGCCGCCGTACGGTGCCTGGCGCAGGGCTTGTGCCAGCTGCTCGAAGGAGTGGCGGCGCACCGGCACAGGTTCGAGCCGGCCGGCCTCGACCAGGTCCCAGACCTCGCCGAGCAGGCGGGCGAGGCGCCCGGGCCGGCCCGTGATCAGCCCGGTCAGGTCGACCGCGGAGAGGCTGACGCCCCTGCGGAGCACGTCCAGCGGGACGGAGCGGCCGGCCTGCGGAGTGTGGGTGCCGGTGTCCAGGAAACGGCCGCCGTCGGCGAGCAGTTCCAGCCCGGACCGCACGGCGGTTCCGGTGTACGGTCCGACGACGACGTCCGCGCCGCGTCCTCCGGTGAGCCGCGCGAGCCCGCTGAGCCACGAGGGATCGCCCGGGTCGAGTACGTCGGTGATGCCCAACTCCGTGAAGCGGTCGCGGCCTTCCTCGGAGGCGTCGGCCGCGACGACTCGGGCGCCCAGGACACGGGCCACCCGCGCCATCGCGATCCCGGGGCCGTCGCCCGCACAGTGCACGAGCACGGTCTCGCCCTGTTCGAGCCTGCCGAGGTCCGCGAGGGCGTACCAGGCGGTGAGGTGGGCGAGGAGCAGCGCTGCCGCGTCCTCGTCGCGGAGTCCGTCGCGAACCTTGCGGACGTGCCCGGCGGGTACGGTGACGTGGCTGGCCAGGGCCCCACGGGAACAGGCCACCACCCGTTCGCCGACGGCGAGTTCGCCGGCTCCCGGTCCGACGGCGACCACCGTGCCGGCGCACACGCTGCCGAGGTGCGGCCCGCCGTCCGCGCCGGTGGCCGTGCCGGAACGGGCGGCGCGTACGTCGTCGGTGTCCACGGCGGAGGCGGAGATCTCGATCTCCGCCTCACCGGGCCCCGGAACACGCCGGCCCAGGGGTACGCACTCCGCCTCGCCTCGCCGTGTCGCGGCGGGCCGGACCCTGAAGGGCTGGTGCGGTGTGCCCGGCGCGGGCAGTGCCGCCGCCCCGGACTCGGCGCCGGGCATCACGGAGCCGGTTCCGCGTACGATCCGGGCCGCGAGCCTGCGGTCGGCGCGCAGTGCGATCTGGTCCTCCGTGCCACAGCCCAGGATCTCGTCGGCGCAGACGGCGGCCCAGCCCGCTTCGGACGGTACGACGTCGATCAGCCGTGGCTCCAGCTCGCCGTGCTCGCGGCGCAGTACGCGGGTGAAGCCCCAGAACTGGGCGCCCCCCGGGTCCGGCACGTGCTCCCCGTCCGCGGCCTGGGCCCCGTCGGTGACCACAGCGAGCTTCGGCGGGACGCCGAGCGCCGTGCAGGCGCGTACCAGTACGGCGAGCCGGTTCAGCGCCTCACGCTGGGCGGCCGGGCCGGAACGGGCGCCTGGTGCCATGAACACGACGCCGTCCGGCTCCGCTCCGTCGACGGCGAGCGGATCGCCGGCGTCGGCGCCGACGGTGGTGGCGCCGGCGGCGGCCAGCGCGTCGGCCAGTTCGCCGGCGGGACCTGTCGCGTCCCCCTGGACGATCCAGCGGCCACCGCCGGCCGCGGCCGGTTCGCTCCGCGCGTCCTCGGAGGTCCGGCTCTCCTTCGCCGGGGCCGTGACGTCGGTCCAGCGGATGCGGTGCAGACGTCCGGCGTCGGACGTCTCGTCGCCTGCGCCCGGCAGCGGCTCCAGTGTGAGCCGTTCCATGGTCAGCAGCGGCTTGCGCTCCTCGTCGAAGACGACGATGTCCACGGCGCCGTCGGGCCGCCGCACCGCGTGCGACCACACCCGTGCCACGGGTTCGTCGCGGTCGTCCAGCAGCCGTACGCTTCCCACGGTGGTGGGCACGACGGCCTCGTCGCCCTCGTCGAGCGCCAGCGCGACCTGGAGGGCCCCGTCCCACAAAGCCGGGTGCAGGACGTGTGGCCGGTTGCCCGCGCGCAGTCGCTCCGCGAGCACCACTTCGCCGACGGCCTCCCCGCCCGTGGGGGACGGCCTGAGGGCGTGCACGGCGCGGAAGGCCTCCCCGTAGTTCAGGCCGCGGGCGGAGCACGCCGCGTAGAAGTCGTCCGGATCGGTGCTCGCGGCCTGTTCGTACCAGTCGGGGAACTCGGGCCTGCCGGGGCCGTCGGCGCCCGGGCCGACCTGGGCGGTGGTGTTCACGGTCCACTGCCTACCGCCGGGCGGCAGGGACAGCAGCCGGAACGCTCCGCGGGCGCCGTCGTCGTGCCATTCGGCGGTCAGGCGCACGGGCTCGTCGCCCAGCGCTATCTCCTTGTGGAAGACGACGTCGTCGATGCGGGCGGGCAGGGTGCCGGTACGGGCCCGTACGGTGTGCGCGGCGAGTGTCAGCATCCCCGCGCCCGGCAGCACCGTGGCGTCGTACACCCGGTGGTCGGCGAGCCAGGGCAGATCGGGTACCGCGAGTTCGAGTTCGGCGTGCCACACGTCCGGCCGGCCGGGAGCCGGGCCGAGCTCCGGGTCGAACCCGCGGACCGCTCCCGAGCCGCGCTGCCGCCGGGGCGTCCAGTGGCTCTCGCCTTCGAGGGGGTGCCCCGGCACGGGGGCAAGGGCACGGCGCGGCAGCGCGCCGAACGGCTCGAGCCCGGCGACGTAGGCGCTGCCGAGCGCCAGGGCGAAGTCGTCACGGCTGCCGTGGTGGCGGCGCAGCGTGGTCAGGACGGCCGGCGGTTCGGGCCGGGAGGCGGCGAGTTGCTCGATGGCCGGGGCGAGCACCGGGTGCGGGCTGATCTCGACGACATGGGTGACGCCGTCGTCCAGCAGGGCCTGCAGGGCGTCGGCGAACAGGACGGGGCTGCGCAGATTCTCCACCCAGTACGCGGCGTCCATCTCGGCCCCGTCCAGGAGCCTGGTCCGTACGGTCGACATCAGGGCGACGGAACCGGCCCGCGGCGCCGCGGGCGCGAGCGCCTGAAGCAGGTCGTCCTCCAGCGCGTCCATCTGCGGGCTGTGCGAGGCGTAGTCGACGTTGACCAGTCTGCAGTAGGTGCCCTCCGCCTCGAGGAGCTCCTGGAGCATCAGCACGGAGTCCTTCTCTCCCGACAGGACACATGAGTGAGGTCCGTTGTGCACGGCGAGGGAGACGGTGTCCTCGAAGCCTTCCAGAGCCGCGACGGCCGCCTCGCGGTCCAGATCGACAGCGAGCATCCGGCCGTGTCCGGAGGTGCGCCGCGCGATGGCGCTGCGGCGGGCCATCACCAGAGCGGCGTCCTCGTAACTGAGGATGCCGGCCGCGGTGGCGGCCGTGATCTCGCCCTGGCTGTGGCCGAGGACGACGTCGGGTTCCACACCACAGGCGCGCCACAGCTCGGCGAGACCGAGCGACATCGCCCACAGGGTGGGCTGCAGCATGTCGATGCGGGTCGTCCACTCGTCGCCGGCCGTGCCGTCGAACATGCCGAGGAGGTCCCAGTCGACGTGGGGGGCGAGGGCCGCGCGGCAGCGGCGTACGACATCCGCGAACAACGGGCTGTCCCGGTACAGTTCCCGGCCCATGGCGCTCCATTGGGAGCCCTGGCCCGGGAACACGAACGCGGTGCGCCCGTGTGGCACGGCCCGGCCGCGGACGACGCCCGCGATGTCGGTCTCCTGGCCCGAGTCGGTGAAGGCGGTGAGCGAGGTGCGGAGTTCTTCCCGCCGTTCGGCGACGAACGCGGCGCGGAACGGGAAGTGGTCGCGGCGCCAGGCGAGGGTGCCGGCCAGGTCGGTGAGGGCGGTGTCCTCGCCGGACCCGGCGGGAAGGGCGGCGGCGAGCTCCCCCGCCCGCCGGGCGAGAGCGGGCGGCTGCTGCGCGGAGAGGGTGACGAGTGCGGGCAGGCCGGTGTCCACGGACGGTATCCCTGGCTCCGCCCCGGTCGGCGCCGGGGGGCTCATCACGACGACGTGGGCGTTGGTGCCGCCCCATCCGAAGGAGTTGACACCCATGTAGAGCGGCTCGTCGCCCGGCAGGGCCTGAGGTTCGCGCACGACGCGCAGATTGAGGTCGTCGAACGGGATCGCGGGGTTGAGCACCTCCGAGTGCAGGCTCGGCGGCACGGTGCGGTGCCGTAGCGAGAGGAGGATCTTGAACAGGCCGGTTATGCCGGCGGCGGCCTCCAGGTGGCCGATGTTGGTCTTGACCGATCCGATGAGCAGGGGGCCGCCGGTGCGGTGTCCTGCGACGGTGCGGCCGATGGCGGTGACCTCGATCGGGTCACCGCGGCCGGTTCCCGTGCCGTGCGCCTCGATGTAGGCGAGCTTCTCCAAGGGCACGCCACCGTCACCGTAGGCCCGCGTCAGCAGGTCCTCCTGGCCCTCGGGGCTGGGGGTCACCAGGCTGTCGCCGCCGCCGTCGTTGTTGACGACCGTGCGGGTGATGACCGCGTGGATGCGGTCGCCGTCGGCGAGGGCTCGGTCGAGGGTCTTCACGTAGAGGGCGGCGACACCTTCCCCCCGTACAAAGCCGTCGGCCTCCGCCGAGAAGGTGGCACACCGGCCATGGGGGGAGAGGGCGCCGAAGTGGGTGAGGCCGACGGTCACATGCGGATCCAGGATGAGGTTGACCCCGCCGACCAGTGCCGCGTCTATCTCGCCCTGGCGCAGTGCCTGCGCTGCCAGGTTCAGGGCCACGAGCGAGGACGAACAGCCCGTTTCGACCGTGAGGCTCGGTCCGCGCAGCCGGAACACGTACGACAGCCGGGCGGCGATGACGTCCAGCGCGTTGCCCACCAGACTGTGCTGGGTGGGGGCCGCGCCGCGATCCTTGCGCAGCAGCTCGTAGTCGTGCCAGGACGCGCCGACGTACACGCCGGTACGAGTGCCCGCGAGGTCGGAAACACGCTGGCCCGCGTCTTCCAGGGCGCGCCAGGCCTCTTCGAGCATGAGGCGCTGCTGGGGGTCGATGGCGGCGGCCTCGCGCGGGGATATACCGAAGAAGGCCGCGTCGAATCGGTCGACGTCGTCCAGGAATCCGCCCACGCCCTGGATCTCCCGCTCCGGGTCCAGCGGCGCCGACGCGTCCCAGCGGTCGGCCGGTACGGGTCGGATGGCGTCGCCACGCTCCATCAGCAGATCCCACAGACGGTCCGTGTCCGGCGCGCCCGGGAAGCGGCCCGCCATGCCGACGACGGCGATGAACTCCGCGGTGTCCTGCGCTGTGTTCGCGTCCATACACTGCCTTCTCGTGCTGGTGCGGATTCTGGGAAGAAATTCCCGAAGCCGGCGCGGCTGTGTCAGGAGCGCCATTGCTCCCCGTCTGCTCACGCGCCGTTGCGGCCAGATTAGGCTTCGCGTTCCCGGCCCAACACCCCTGACATTCGCGGTACTTACAGCGGTGAACCCCTATCCACAGGACAGGGGTTCACCGCCGCGGCGGCAGAATGCTCAGCCGCGCAGCCGCATGCGTACGAGACCCTTGCTCGCATTGATCATCCTGGGTCCGATCTCGGGTGGAGCTTCACGGCGGCACCACACGGCATTCGTCGCCATCTTCACGGGTGACATGCTGAAGCACTGCGTTTCGCGATCTCCGAACCGGAACGAGGGTGCGATGAAATCGGCCTGCCGGATGTGTTCCAGAATCCGAGCTGCTCCGGCGGTCGGTGTGACGCCTCCGGCCTCGACCGACTGGCACACCTCCCTGGCGAGTACACCCATTCTGTTGAACGCCTCGCTCACGGGCAGCGGAGACCCCGGGTTGGTGCTCTTCTCCAGCTCGAGGAACACGTTGTCGTCGCGAGAACGTGTGAAACGGTAGTACGCGTCCTCCAGCATGACGTTGCCCAGCATCGTGCCGAGCATCCAGGTGCGGTTCACCGCGTTCCACAGCTCATAGTCGCGGAACCCCACGAAGGAGCTGTAGACCAGGTCGTCATGGAAATCGAAGAGACCCTGCTGGAGGGTTTCCAGATAGCTGAAACGCTCCTGGGACCAGTCGCCGTCGCGGGATGCGGCGATCAGCCGCCAGCCGAGGGCGTTGACCAGTTCGAGGGTGTTGGTCAGCCCGCGCGAGTACAGCGCGTCGATGAACCCGGCGGCGTGCGAGGTGAGGCAGAAGCGGTCTCCCACGACCTGTTTGGCCGAGTACTGCAGCCGGCCCGTCGACACCCAGGGGCGTACCGCCTTGGCTTCGCGGAACTGCCAGGCGATCTCCGGGAAGCGGGCGAGGAAGGCGTCGAACTCCTGCTGAGCCGGGGTTTCGTCCTTGGGGAAGACCCGCGGATCGAGCGTGAGGCCCACACTGCAGAGCGGGTTGATCGAGTCGGGGTGATTGTCGAACGGGATCACCCACAGCCAGCCGCCGTCGAAGACATGGTGCAGGGTGCCGTTGTGCCAGGGGTTGGGCTGCCGGTGCTTCCTGGCGGCCGGCGCGTCGTCGAACGGCGCCACACCGATCATGTGCGTGAAGAGAGTCCGCGAGTGCGTGCGGGCACGGGTCGGGGTTTCGCGCAGCTCGAACTTCTCCGCCAGCGGCGAGCGGAATCCGCTGCCGTCGACGACGTAACTGGCACGGAATTCCTCACCTCGATCCGTGCGCAGCAGTGTGCCCTTGTCCGGATCGATCTCGACGTCGGTGACACGGGTCGCCAGCCGGGGGTGGGCCCCGTACTTGACCGCCACATTGAACAGGTACGAGTCGATGTCCTGGCGGAAGAGGTGCGTTTCGGTCCTGATGGCCGAAGGGACCACCAGCTGATTGACCTTCGTGGGATTCTGCCGCTTTCCCTCTTCGTGATATACGAAGCCGAAGTTCTGCTTCTGTCCGCAGTACCTGGACACATGTTTCGTGATGCCCTTGTGGCTGGACAGCGGCATGATTTCCGGCACCTGGTACCGGTCGGCGATGAGCCGGGTCATTCCCGATGTGTAGGGAATGGTGGACTCACCGACTGCGAACCGCGGGTGTGTTCCCGCGTCCAGGAGGAGGACTTTGACGCCATTGCGGGCCAGTACCGCACCCAGCATGCCACCAGCCATACCGCTGCCCAGTATCGCCACGTCGTACTGCTGCGCCATCCGATGTGCGGCGGTCATACGTGATATCTCCCTCACGTCTCATATGGTGCGCGAAAGTGTTTCACCCGGCCGCGTCGAGCACTATTTCCGCGGGGAGGTCCCTGCGCGCCCTGACGCCGAGTTTCCGGAACACACGGGTGAGATGCTGTTCCACCGTGCTGACGGTGATGCAGAGCCTTTCCGAAATCTCCTTGTTGGTGTGTCCGCCCACGGCCAGTTCGGCCACCCGCCGCTCCGCTCCGCTGAGCAGACCGAGTGCCGCCGCCCGCTCGGCCGGGTCGTCGGCGAGCCGTGTCCTGCGGGGCCCGATCGTGTCGAGGTCGGCCGCGAGAGCCCGCGCCAGCGGGCGGGCGCCGGACCGTTCGGCGAGCTGGGCGGCCATCTCCAGCACGGGCCTGGCCCGGACGGACCGGGCCGCCCGCAGATGCTCCCGGCCGAGGTCGGCCAGGGCTCCGGCCGCCTGCAGCGGGTCACCGGCGGCCCGCAGCATGTCGGCCGCCTCGGTGAGCAGGCCGACGCGTTCGGTGGGGTCCGCGGTCGCGGCCAGCACCCGCAGCGTGAGGCCGCGCGTACGGGTGCGGTCGCTGCCGGCCATGCTCAGCTGCTCGCGCGCGAGGGCGTGCGCCTTGGCCGTGTCCCCCAGCGACAGGTGGGCGCGGGCGGCCTCCGTACGCCACGGCACGAGTGAGGGCTGATCACATCCCCAGCCGCGCATCAGCTGGGCGCAGGCCGTGAAGTCGTCGAGCGCCGCGTAGGGACGTTGGGTCTCCAGGTGGAAACGCCCCCTGGCGTGCAGGAAGTACAGCCCGAAGCGGGTGGAGAACATGCCTTCGAGTACGGGTACGGCAAGGTACTCCTCGGCCGCCGCGAAGTCGCCCGTCTCGGTGGCGGCCTGGACCAGATTGGCGAGCGGCCCGCCCAGGCACACGCCCCAGCTGTCCGCCGGAACCAGGGCGAGTGCCGACTCGGCGAGCCGGCGGGCGGCGACGGGGTCTCCCTGCCGCAGCCGGATACTCGCCCGCAGCGACGCGAATTCCGCCTCCCAGAGGGGGACACGCCGGCCGCGCGCTTCGGTGAGCCAGTGGTCGCTCCAGTTGTCGGCGGCCTCCAGCCGCTCGGCGAACAGCAGCGCCGCCACGGAGCACATGATCCATTCCTGGCTGTTCTTGCCCAGCCGCATGACCCGCAGCGCCGCCTCCGCGTCGTCGGCCGCCGAGGAGCGGGGCCCGTGTGCCAGCACCTGGGAGAGTGCCGCCGCCCCCTGGACCCTAGGGTCGTCAGCGGCTCCCGCGCGCCCGCCGGACGGGGCACGCGGCCCTTCGGCGAGGGCGAGGACGGCGGAGGCGACGAGCGGTGGGTAGGTCGCGGACAGCAGCTCGCGGGTGGCGCGCAGCTCGGATGCGCTCACCGGGTCGAGATCGGCCGCGTCACCCCGCTCCCCCATCCGCTCGACGGCCTCCACGGCTTCCTCGAACCGGCCGTGCCACAACAGATGCTTGGCCAGGGTCAGGGCATGCCGGTCGGGGAGGCGGCCGTCCCGCAGCGCCGCGGCGAGTTCACCGAGGTGGCGGGCGCTGAGTGAGGGGTTGAGCACCCATGCGATGGCGGCCAGCTGGGCGCGCAGTGCGACCCGTTCCGCGTCGTCCTCGCACACGGCGAGGGCGGCGTCCAGACAGGCGTGGGCGTCCTCGGCCCGGTCGGCGGCCAGGTACCGGTCGGCGGCCGCTCGCAGAACGGTCGCCGCCCAGGGGCCGAGCCCCCGTTCGGCGGCGAGCAGGTGCGGTGCGATCCGAAGGGCGCTTGCCCCGTCCTCGTAGAGCAGTTCGGCCGCGCGGCGGTGCAGGTCGCGGTGGCCGGACGGGGGCAGGCTCCGCAGGACCGCCGAGCGGGCGACGGGGTGGCGAAGACGGGTGCCGTCGAGGAGCCCGGCGGCCTCCAGCGCGGTACGGCACTGCTCGACGGTGGCGGGTTCCTCGTCGAGGAGCCGGGCCAGCAGTCCGGTGCCGGTGTCCTGCGCGTCGAGTACGGCGAGCGCCTGGGCGAGCGGCAGGGCCGGGGCCCGGCCCCGGTGCAGACAGCTCAGGACGGTGTCCGCGTAGGCGTCGGCGACGACGGGCTCGCGGGCCCCGGCCCCCGGCCAGCTGACGGCATGGCGCTGGTCCTCCACGAGGGCGCGGACCAGCAGCGGATTGCCGCCGCTGATGCGGTGGCAGCTCTCCGCGAGTGCGAGAGCGTCGTGGGCGCCGATGCGTTCGGCGAGCACCGTCGCCACGCCCGTGGACGACAGACCGTCCAGGAGGACGCGCCGGTAGTTGGGCTGGCGGAGCAGTTCCGCGTGCAGATGCGGGTGGGCCGACCGGGACAGTGTGCATTCGGCGACGACCAGCGCGATGCGGGCGGAGCGCAGGTTGCGCACCAGTTGCAGGATCCAGTGCAGGGAGAGCGAATCGGCGAACTGGATGTCGTCGACGCACAGGAGCACGGGTGCACGCTCGGAGACACGCACCACCTCGGTGGACAGTTCGTGCAGCGCGGCCGTGGTGGCGGGGTCGGGCGGCCACTGCTCGAAGGCACCGCCGTCGGTCTCGGAGCCGACGGCGGTGACCCGGGACAGCAGCGCGGCGATCTCGCCGCCGTCGCCGGCCGGGGCATCGGCGTACCGCAACAACTGGCCCAGTACGCCGCCCGGAGAGTGCCGCTCGGCCCATGAGCCGGTGGCACGCAGGACGACGAACCCGGACCGCGCCGCCCTGGCGCGCACGGCGTCCAGGAGTTCCGTGCGGCCGCAGCCGATGCTTCCGCTGACGGCCGCGATGCTCCCCCGTCCCCGGGCAACGTCGTCGAGCACCTCGGACAGAGCGGCCAGCTCGGATTCCCGCTCAACCAACCGCATGGCTGCCTCTCCCCCCGGCGCCGGCCCCTTCGTCGGCGGACTCCTTGTCCTTCGGCTCGTCGTACTCCGGCAGTTCGGGAACCCCGGCGCGTCTGGAGTCGATCAGCGTGAGAAGCGGCCCCGTCATGGCCGTGGTGACCAGCGCCATGACGACCATGAGGGAGTACAGGGACGCGTCCAGAAGACCGAGTTGGAGTCCTACGCCCAGGATGACCAGTTCGGTCAGGCCGCGGGTGTTCATCAGTGCGGCGAGGGTGGCCGACCCTCTGGCGGGCAGGCCCTGCGAGCGTGCGCCGACGTAGGTGCCGCAGAATTTGCCGCCGATCGCGACGAGCAGGATGACACCCAGTTCGGCGATGCCCTCGAGGCCCACTCCGCGCAGGTCCACCTGGAAGCCGGCGACCACGAAGTACACCGGCAGGAGCAGTGAGGTGACCTGTTCGGTGCGGTCGCAGATCTCCTCGCGCAGCGCGTCGGCACCCTCCCGGGGCATCAGCGCGCCGAACAGGAAGGCGCCGAATATGTAGTGCATTCCCATGGCTTCGGTCGCCGCCGACGACAGCAGGGCGCCGACGAGTACGACGACGAAGCCCATGTGTGTGAGGGAGGTGCCGCTGCCCGGGGGCGTGAGCGCCCGCTTCAGCAGAGGGCGCAGCGCCAGCAGCAGTCCGGCGAACGGGATGAGCAGGGCGGCTCGCCAGTACTCACCGACGCCGGCCACGACCGCCTGGACCCCGGCGAGCGCCGACCACGCCACGACGTCGACGAGCGCCGCCGTGGCGAGGGCGAGGCCGCCGATCGCCGTACGGGACATGCCCCGGCTCACGAGAATGCGGGCGAGGACGGGGAACGCGGTCACCGACACGGACAGGCCGACGAACACCACGAAGGCCGCCGGCTGGTCGGAGTCGTGACGGCGGAGCAGATAGAAGGCCAGGGCGATTCCCAGGGCGAACGGCACCAGGGTCGAGCCCAGCGCCGCTCCGGCGGTGACCCGCGTTCTGCCCCGCAGGAAGCGGTGCTCGAGTTCGAGGCCGACGACGAACATGAACAGCGCGACGCCGATGTTCGCGAGGGCGCTCAGCAAGGGTCGTACGTCGGCGGGGAACACCCGGTCGGCCAGCGCGCTGCCGAAGAGCGTGGGGCCGAGGAGGATGCCCGCGAGGATCTCACCGACGACGGGCGGCTGGCCGATCCGGGCGGCCAGCGCGCCCAGCCCGCGGGCGAGCACCAGAATGAGCGCGAGATCCAGAAAGAGCAACTGCACTTGATGGCTCGACATATGGGCACTGACCTCGATCAGCTCGCGTCGGTGGGTTGGCGGGGACCGCGCGGCACGACGCTCACGCGGACGGGTCGGTGCTCTCGGTGGCACCCGGGATCAGGTCGTCGAGGTTGATCTGGAACATCGGGTGCTGGCCGCTGAGTCCGGAGATCAGCTTGACGAAGTCGGCCGAGGGCTCCCGTTCCTTGTCCGGGTCGATCATTTCCTGGGCGAGGCTGTAGTAGAACTCCTTGTACTTGGTGCGGTCGTAGAACCGCTCCACGAACATCCGGATCTCGTCGAAGAAGCCGGAGTAGGCCGTGGCGTACCGGTCGAGCGCCTTCTCCTCGATCTCCGGGTGCTTGATGATCTGGTCGACGATCTTCGACAGGACGCTGCCGGCCAGCGTCGCCAGGGCCACGCCGGTGGAGAACAGCGGATCGACGAAGGCCGCGGAGTCGCCGACGAGGACCCAGCCGTCCCCGTAGAAACGGGAGCTGTGGTACGACCAGTCACGGGCGGTTCGGAAGCCCGCCGAACGGCGTCCGGGCGCCAGCATCTTCTTCAGTTTGGTGGACTTCTCCACCTCGGCGGCGAACAGTTCCTGAAGGGACTGGTCCGTCTCGCCCGCGGTGGCGGAGCGGGTCACGTAGCCGACGCTGATGGTGCCCTTGTCGATCGGGATCGCCCAGAACCAGCCGTCGTCCAGGCCCTCGATGAGGATGTTGGTGTACTCGTCCCCGGGCAGCCGCTCACAGTTGTCGTAGTACGTCCAGACGGCGACGTTGCGCAGCTCGTCGTGCCACCGCACTTCGGTGAGCCGACGGCTGAGTACCCGCGCCTGGCCGGAGGCGTCGATGACGAGCCCGGCGGTGGCCTCCTTGACGTCGTCCTCGCCGCGCAGCGAGAAGCGGACACCGGTGACCCGGCCGTCCTCGTTCTGTATGGGCTCCTTCACCGTGGCGTCCTCGATGATGAACGCCCCGAGCTCGCGTGCCCGGTCCAGGATGAGCGCGTCGAGATCGGCTCGGCGCGTGTGATAGGCGTACGCGTACGCCCCGCCCTTGATGAAGGAGAAGTTCCAGGGCACCTGCTTGTTGCCCCAGACCAGCGAACCGCCGTACTTGCGCTCGAAGCCGCGGGCGTCCATCCGCTCGGTGAGCCCCAGCTCCTCCATCGGCCGCATGAACGCCGGGATGAGCGACTCGCCGACGTGATACCTCGGGAACCGCTCACGGTCCAGCACGAGGACGCGGTGACCCCGCTGCGCCAGCAGTCCTGCGGTGGTCGCCCCTGCGGGCCCGCCACCGATGACGATGACATCGAAGTGCTCGGGGATCCCGTAGAGAGTGGATGACATGCGTAGACCTTCCCTAGACATGGCGGGACCGCCCGCGAGGTGCGGGCATCGTTCTCCTGACCGGTGCGCCCTCAGTCTGCGGTGATGTGCCTGCAGAGGGTCTGGACGGCCTCTGGACGTCCACGGTGCAGGTGATGCGGCGTGCGGCGCTGCCGGACCGGCTCAGCGGACGTCTCCGGAAGCCAGGCATCGTTTCCCGGGCGCCACCTGGCCCGGCGGGGCGCATCGGGTGCCCGTCTCCTCGCCCTGCATCGCGAGCGCCCGCGCGAGAGCGGCGGTACGGCTCGGTGCCGGTTCCTCCTCGGCGCACTCGGCCGCGTAGAGCCCGATGAGGTCGTGGAACCGGTAACAGTCGCCGGCCGCCTTCTCCAGCAGGTTGGCCTCCGCCAGCGATTCGAGCTGGCGGCGGGCTCTGGCAACGTTGCCACCGGACAGCCGCGCGGCGATGTCCACCGTGATCACGCGGCCGTCGTACAGACCCAGCATCCGGAACATCCGGGCCACTTCGGGGGGCAGCGCCCGGTAGGAGCGGCCGAAGGCGGTCCGCAGGCTGGCGGCGGCGTCCCGCACCACGTCGAGCCGTTCCATGCAACAGTCCTCGACGGCCTCGGCGAGTTTCCGGGCGGAGAGCTCCGGCCGCGCGGCGAGCGCCTCGGCCGTGATGCGCAGCGCCAGCGGGAGGTGACCGCACAGCCGGGCGAGGAGGGCAGCGGCCTCCGGCTCGCGCGCCACGCGTTCGTTCGTGGCGAGATAGCTCAGCAGGTTCACCGACTCCTCGGGCGGCAGCGGCGCGAGTTCCACGCGGTACGCGCCGTCCCTGGCCACCAGGCCGTCCTGACGCCACCGGCTGGTGATCAGCACACAGGCGGGGCCCTGCGGCACCAGGGGGCGTAACTGCTCCGCGTCGAACGCGTCGTCCAGCAGGAGCAGCATCCGGCGCCCGTACAGCAGACTGCGGTACAGGGCTGTGCGGCCGGGCAGGTCGGCCGGCATCGCGCCCTCCTCGATGCCGAGGCTGCGCAGCAGCAAGGCCAGGGCTTCCATGGCCCCCAGCGGCCGGCGGCCGGCGGCCGTGCCGCACAGGTCGACGAAGAGCTGGCCGTCGGGGAAGCGTCCGGACATCTCGTGCGCCACGCGCAGCGCGAGGGCGCTCTTGCCGACGCCGGGAGGTCCCGAGATGACCGCCATGGTGGTGCGGTCCTGGGGGTGTTCGACGCCCGCCGTGACGAGCCGGCGCAGCTGGGCGAACTCCAGCGACCGGCCCACGAATCCGCGGGCGAGCGGCGGGAGCTGGGCGGGACGCACCACGGACCGCGCCAGCGGAACGGGTTCTTCCGGCATCGACGGGCTCACGGTGGCCAGCGCCCCCGGTGAGGTGTGCCCGCCCAGGCCGGGGTGGCCGCTGAGCATCTGCTCGTGCAGGCTGCGCAGTTCGGACCCGGGTTCGATGCCGAGTTCGTCGCGCAGCAGGAGCCGGGTGTCCCGGTAGAGCTTCAGCGCGTCCGCGCGTCGTCCGCACCGGTACAGCGTCAACATCAGCAGCCAGCGCAGCTTCTCCCGCAGCGGTTCCTTCGCCACAAGGTCGGAGAGCACGGCGACGACCTCGGTGTGCCGCCCCAGGGTGAGCAGATCACCGGCCCATTCCTCGGTGGCCGCGAGCCGCAGTTCCTGCAGACGGGTGCGTTCCATGGAGGCGTACGGTCCCGGGACGCTCGCGTACGCCTCGCCGTGCCACAGGGACAGGGTCGAGTCGAGCAGGGTGAGCGCGCCCTGCACATCACCCTCGGCGCGCAGCCGGCAGGCCTGCGCATGGCGTTGGACGAAGACATGGGCGTCCACCGCGTCCGGCTCCAGCCGCAGGGAGTAGCCGCCGCTCGACGACACCAGCAGCCCTCCGGACTCCCGGTTGCCGCGCTGCGATTCGAGGGCGCGGCGCAGGCCGGCCACGTAGGTGTGGACTCCGTTGACCGCGGTACGTGGGATCTCGCTCCCCCACACGGCGTCGACGATCTCCTCGACCCCCACCACATCACCGGCGCGGCCGGCGAGCAGCCCGAGGACCGCGCGCTGCTTGGGCGGCCCGAGCACCACTTCGGTACCCTGCCGCCATGCGCGCACCGGACCCAGCAATTGCAGCCGCATGACGTTCCCCCGTCTCTGGAACAGGCCGGAGGCTCGGCGACGCGTTACCTGGGCCTGACTCGGTGCCGAGTTGCTGTCTGACTGTGCGGACAGGGAGCGGTGTGCCCGGGTACGGCGACCGGCCCCCTGTCGGCTTCTCCAGCCTGCGGCTCCTCCGCGTCGCTGTCATCGCCCATATTGCTCACCTGTTCGAAGCCGCCCTCAACCCGCTTCACCTGCGCTTCTCCGCCAGGATCGGACAGCGGGCGACAGCGCCGACAGGTCTGTACCACTGGCTGATTCAGCGCGGCAGCGCTGCGTATCGGAACCGTCATGGGACGGCTGGAACGGTGACTGCGGTGACGAGCAGCCCGTCGCGGGCGGCCCAGCGGCCGCTGAACGCCGTGAGGGGACCATGCCCCTCCGGCGACGGCGGGGGCACCAGCAGCCGGGCCGTGAAGGTGGCGCGCTCCGGGTCGAAGTCCAACTCCGCGTCGGTGAAATCCAGCCATCGCCCGGTCAGCGGGTACCACGCCTTGTAGACCGACTCCTTGGCACTGAACAACAGCCGGTCCCAGTTCACCCCGGGCCGGCCGGCTGTCAGCCGGGCCAGGGCGGCCCGCTCGCCGTTCACGGTGACGGCGTCGAGGACCCCCTGCGGAAGCGGCTCGTCCGGCTCGGCGTCTATGCCGAGCGTCAGAATGTCACGCCGCCACGCGACGGCGGCCGCGCGGTATCCCGCACAGTGCGTCATGCTCCCCACGGTCAGCTCCGGCCAGCGCGGGGCGCCGCGCTCCCCCGTCACGATCGGCCCCGGCTGCACCCCGAGCCGTACAAGTGCCCGCCGGGCGCAGTCCCTTACGGTGGCGAACTCCCGGCGCCGCTTGGGCACCGCCCTGCTGATCAGCCTCTCCTCCTCCGGGTAGAGGCCGCCTTCCGGCACATCCCCCGTCGTGGCCACGGCCGCGACACCCGACGGCATCAGTTCCTCGATCATGCGGAGGCCCCGGGCGCGGGCAGGATCTGGCGCAGGGCCGGGGACGGGTGGCCGGGCCGCTGCCACTCCCTCGGGTATCCGACCGAGACCTCCTCGAAACGGACGCCGTCGTGCCAGGTGGTGCGCGGAATGTGGAGATGGCCGTAGACCACGGCCGCGGCCCGGTACACGGTGTGCCAGTCGGCGGTCCGCTCGGTGCCGCACCACAGTGCGAACTCCGGGTAGCGCAGGATCCTGGTCGGTTCACGCACCAGTGGCCAGTGGTTGACCAGGACGGTGGGCAGCGTGGGGTCCCGTCGGGCGAGAAGTTCCTCGGTCGCCGCCACCCTGGCGCGGCACCAGTCGTCACGCGAGGCGTACGGGTCGGGGTGCAGCAGCATCTCGTCGGTGCACACGACGCCCGCCTCATAGGCCGCGCTCAGCGCCTCCTCCTTGGTGTGCGTCCCCTCGGGGCGGAACGAGTAGTCGTAGAGCAGGAACAGCGGCGCGACGGTGACCGGCCCGCCGGCGCCGCGCCACACGGGGTACGGGTCCTCCGGCGTCGCGACCCCCAGTTCCCGGCAGATCTCCACCAGATTCCGGTAGCGCGCCTCACCACGCAGCCCGACAGGATCCTCACGAGGAGTCCACAGTTCGTGATTGCCGGGCGTCCACACCACCTTGGCGAACCGGCCGGCGAGCGTGTGCAGCACCCAGGCCACATCGGCGGGCTTCTCCGCGGTGTCACCGGCGATAATCAGCCAGTCGTCCTCCGTTTCCGGGCGGATTTCATCGACCAGTTTCCTGTTCTCCGCAAAAGCCACGTGGAGGTCGCTGATGGCGTAAAGCTTCGGCGTCGGCTCGGACTTCGGGGATAGCGTCACGACCGCACCCTATACAGCCTCGCCCCGGAGACCCACCCCCCTAATCCGGTGGGCAGCGGCGCAGGTCCGGGTAGGGGTCAAGATAAGGGTGGATAAACCAGGCCGACCGTTCCATCATCGTTGCAGCCACCCCGGGCACCTCATCCGAATCGGAGCGGAACATGCCTAATTCAGCGACATCCAACCCGCCCGGAACAACCGTGGACGCCGTACTGATCGGCGGCCCCGCGGACATTCCGCCGGAGGCACGTACGGCTCGTATAGCGGTAACCGGCGGGGAAATCGTCAGTGACAAAGTGAAACTGCGGCACGGCAATGGGTACGAGCACTTCGAGCGACTTGCCGGCACCGCGGCCCACGACGGCTCGGCGGCGCCGGTGGTGTTCCACTGGACGATGCGCACGGCGATAGCCGAGTAGCCGGTCGGCATCCGCGGGTCGCGGATGTGGCACGCCGGGCCGACAGCCCGCCCGTTCGGCGGCGGTGACGCGGGGCGCCCGGGCGCAGCCCCCGTGTCACCGCCCCGGGTCACCCAGCGTGTCACCGCCGGGTCACCGCCCGGGTCACCTCTCCAGCGTCACCGGCAGCCGGTCGAAGCCCCGCAGCCCGAGTCCGGGCCTGCGCTGCGCGGGGCCGGCCGGGCTGATGTCCGTGTACGCCGACAGCCGCTCCAGCAGTACCTCGGCCTCCAGGTTGGCCAGTTGGGCACCGAGGCAGAAGTGCACCCCCGCCGCGTACGACAGATGGCCGTTCTCGGTGCGGCCCACGTCGAGCCGGTCGGCGTCCGGGAAACGCCGGTGGTCCCGGTTGGCCGCGCCGATCACCGTCATGACGGTCTGGCCGGCCTTCAGTTCGACGCCTGCGAACGACACGGCTCCCAGGGCCACTCGCGCGTCGAGCTGTGCCGGAGTGTCGTACCGCAGCAATTCCTGTACGGCTGAGGGGATCAGTTCCGGGTCGTCGCGCAGCCGGCGCAGCTCGCCAGGATGCTCAAGAAGGGCCCGCATGCCGTTGCCCAGCAGGTGGGTCGTCGTCTTGATGCCCGCTCCGAGCAGCAGCAGCGCCGTCGAGACGATCTCGTCGTCCGCCAGCCCCGCGCCCTCCCCCGCGGCGCCGAGCCGACTCAGCAGGTCGTCCTCGGGACGGGCCCGGCGCCGGGCCAGCAGGTCCTCGAAGTACGCGCACAGATCCCGCTGCGCGGCGGCGGCTTCGGCGAAGACCTGCGCGTCGGTCACCGGCTCCATCAGTGCTGCCAGCGCACGGGAGTTGGGGACGACCGACGCACGGTCCTCCTCCGGGATGCCGAGCAGGTCGGAGATGACGATTTCCGGCAGCGGGTCCGCCACGGCCGCCATGAAGTCCGCCCCGGTCTCCGTCGCGAGCGCCGCCAGCAGCCGGTCGACGTGCCCGGTAACGGACGGGCGCAGCGCCTCCACCTGGCGGTGGGTGAACACGGAGCTGACCGGCTTGCGCATCCGGGTGTGGTGCGGGGGATCCACGAAGGCCATACTGCGCCGCAGTACGGCCATCACCTCGCGCACCTGTTCCTCGGGCACGGGCGCCATCCGGAAACCGTCCATGTCGTCGCCGCGGCCGAGCTCGCGATGGCGCAGGGCGGCGTCGCACTCGGCGTGCCCGGTGAGCACGAGGGTGCCGTCGCCGGTGATCAGGGCGGGTGCGAGCTCCCGCAGTCTGCGGTAGCCCGTGTACGGATCGTCGTTCGAGGGGTTCTGCATGAGTGCGTAGAACACTGCTTCCGCGTCCTCGTCGCGGCGGGCGACCGCGGCGGGCTCGACGGGCGGCGCGCTGTTCATGGGCGGTTCCTCCACGTGGGCGAAGTCGGTGCAGAATGCGGCGGATGACGCGGGCGTGCGTCGCGGGCGGCCCCCGGACCGGCCCGGGGAAAGCGGCGGCCGGCGCGCGTGCCACGTGCCCGGACACCCACTCGTCCGGTCGGCGGACGGCGCGTTGCCTCCGTACAGAACTGTCGTCGTCGGGCGACGGGCCCGGGCCGGACCCGAGGGCTTGCGGGCCGGGGCTCCGGTGGAGGCTGCGGGCCCCAGGGTCCCAACGGGCCGTCCCCCTTGTCATCTCCCAGCTTGCGCAACTTCGGCCGTCCACCGCTGGATCCGGCCGCTCATCGGTGCACCGGCGCGGTGGCTGGCACAGTGTCTGCATGCGTGTGGGAATCCTGGGACCTCTTGAAGTAGTGGCCGGCGGCACTGTCGTGGACATCAACGGTCCGCGGCTGCGGGTGCTGCTGACGCGGCTCGCCCTGGACGCGGGCCGCGTGGTCACGGTCGAATCGCTGGTGCGGGCCGTCTGGCCGCAGGGCGGCCCGGCGGATCCGGCCAACGCTCTGCAGACTTTGGTGTCGCGCTTCCGGCGCACGCTGCCGCAGTTCGCGGAGACGGTGCGGTGGTCGTCCGGCGGCTACAGCCTGGGGCTCGCTCCCGACTCCGTGGACGCCTTGCGCTTCGAGAGCCTGACGCGTTCCGGCCGGCAACTGCTGGGTTCGGGTCAGCCCGCCGCCGCGGCCGCGCAGTTGCGTGACGCACTGGCACTGTGGCGCGGCGACGCGCTGGCGGAGGCGATCGGCCACCCTTTCGCAGCGGCCCCGGCTGCCCGGCTGGAGGAGCTCAGGATTTCCTCGGTGGAGGATCTCACCGACGCCGTACTCGCCGCAGGGGTCGTGGAGGCGCCGGAGCACTGCGGCCTGATCGCCGAACTCGAGGCGCAGGTGACGGCGCATCCACTCCGCGAACGACTGCGCTGTCTGCTCGTCCGGGCGCTGTGCGACATGGGCCGGCACACCGAGGCACTCACCGAGTACGAGAGCTTCCGCAAACTGCTCGCCGTCGAGCTGGGCGCCGATCCCGGGCCCCGGATGCGTACGGCGCACCTCGCGGCGCTGCGCGGGGAGCGCACGCGTGATCCGGCCGTGCGGGCTCAACCCGTCGACGGGGCGCGCGCGCCTCGCGCCCGGAGCAGCCGTCGCCCGAATCTCCGTGCCCCGTTGACGAGTTTCATCGGACGGGGCACGCAGCTGACGCGGATCAGGACGCAGCTCGCCGAGGGCCGTCTGGTCACGCTCACCGGGCCGGGAGGCGCGGGCAAGACCAGGCTCGCCACCACCTGCGCGTCCGAGATAGCCGATTCGTTTCCCGGTGGTGTGTGCTTGGTGGAACTGGCGGCGGTCACGGAGCCCGAGGATGTCCCCCGGGCAGTGACGGCCGCGCTGGGCCTGCGCGACTCGGGGCTGGCCACAGTGGCAGTCACCGCGCAGGACACGGTGAGCGGCCTGATCGAGGCGCTGTCGGGGGCCGAGACCCTGCTTGTGCTCGACAACTGCGAGCATGTGGTCACCGCCGTGGTGCGCCTCGCGGACGAACTGCTCTCCAGATGCCCTCAGTTGAGGGTCCTGACGACAAGCCGTGAACCCTTGGGCATACTCGGTGAAGCCCTGTGCCCGATTCCTCCCCTGCCGGTGCCCGGACCGTCGGCCTCCCCCGCCGAGGCGGTCTCCTGCCCGTCCGTACGCCTTTTCGCCGACCGCGCTGCCGCCGTGCGGCCGGACTTCGCCGTGACCGAGGGGAACGCCGGGCTCGTGGCCGAGATATGCCGGCGGCTGGACGGCCTGCCCCTGGCGATCGAACTGGCCGCGGCCCGGCTGCGCGGCCTGCCGCCCGAGGAGCTCGCGACGCGGCTGGACAACCGCTTCCAGCTGCTCACCGGCGGGAACCGGGCGGCGCTGCCACGCCACCGTACCCTTCGCGCGGTGGTGGACTGGAGCTGGCTGCTGCTCGGCGAGGACCAGCGGCGCCACCTGCGTCGGCTGGCGGTGTTCCCGGCAGGGATCACACCTGCGAGCGCGGCCGCGGTCTGCGGGGAGACGCCGCGGACGGGCCGAGCCGGTACGGCAACGGACGCCGACGCGGCGCGGGAGAACGGTGCGGCGCGGGCGGGAGCCGGTACGGACCGCTTCCCCGCCGGGCTCGACACACTCTCGGCGCTGGTCGACAAATCACTGCTGCAGGTCGTGCCCGGACCCGAGGCGCGCTATCGCATGCTGGAGTCGATCCGCGAGTACGGCATGGAGCGGCTTGCGGAGCGGGGGGAGACCCGCGCGGCCAAAGACGCGCACATGGCGTACTTCCTTCACCTCGCCGAAAACGCGGGACCTTTCCATCCACGCCCGGACCAGCTTCCCCGTCTCAAGGAGCTCGCGGCCGAGCGGGACAATCTCGTCGCGGCCCTCAAGCACGCCTGCGAATCCGGCTCGGCCGGTGCGGCAGTGCGGCTCGGAGCGGCCCTCGGGTTCTTCTGGACGGTCCAGGGCCATCACGCGGAAGCGGCGAGCCGGCTCCGTGCGGCGCTGGAACTGCCGGGCGCGGGCGAGGAGGAGGCGTGGACGGCCACTGCCGCCTTCTGTCTGCTCAACACCGTGCTGTGCGGGGAGAGCGATCCGGCATGGACCGACCCGCTCCTGGTGGTGCTGCGGGCCCGGCTCCACGACGGCGACGCCAGCCGGGAGAAGTCACCGGTAGGGGCTGTGGCGGAGGCCGCGCTGGCGCTGCTCATGGACGACACCCCGGCCGGCCTGGCGGCCGTGGACCGTCAACTTCCCGTCGCCGAGCCGTGGCTGCGCGGCGTCCTCTACCTGCTGCGCGCGTTCCTCCAGGGTTCCCGCAACGGCCTGCAGAGCGGCTACCAGGACATGACCTCCGCTGTCACGTCCTTTCGAGCCGCCGGCGAACGCTGGGGACAGGCCACCTCGCTGACGTACCTGGCCTTCATGCGCAACAACCTCGGTGACTGTGACGGCGCCGTCGAAGCGCTGGAGGAGTCGATCGCGCTGCTGCGCGAGCTCGGAACCGCCGACGAGGCGCTGCTGCAGCACGTCTGGCTGGCCGAGGCCCGCCTGCGCCGGGGCGAGGTCCGCCCGGCTCGGAAGGAGTTGCTGAGGATGGTGGCCGACGGTCCGAGCGGCCGCCGCCCCTTGGGCCATGTGGTACTGGCCCGGATGGCACTGGGTGATCTGCACCGCCTGGAAGGCGAGCCGGACGAGGCCGAGGTTCAGTTCCGGGCGGCGGCCACCGAACTGGACCGCCTCCCTTCGCCGTACCTGGCCTTCCGCGCCATGCTCGCCTGTGCCAGAGGACAGCTCGCCCTGGCCGCCGGCCTCACCACGCGGGCCCGTGAGTGCTTCTCCACCGCCTACGCGTCGGCTGCCGAAGCCTCCCGTATGACGGTGGTGGCCACCGCCGGGGTGGGCTTCGCCGGTCTCCAGTGGCACGAAGGACGCGCCGCGGAGGCCGCCCGGGTCCTGGGGGCCGCCCATGCGTTGCGGGGCGCGGCCGACAACGGCAATCCCGACGTCGTACGCCTGGTAGACGCGCTGGAGGGTGCTCTGGGCCCCGACGCGTATCACGCGGCCTATGAACACGGGCGGGAACTGGGGCGTGCGGAGGCTCTGACACTGCTGGGGGCCGAGTCCTGCTCGCCCTCGTACGCCGAGTCGGGGCAGGCAGCGCCGGCGTCTTGTCCCAGCTTGCCCTGAGCACACCTCAGCGTGACAGCGCGATGACGGTGATATGTGCTTGATCTGACAGCGCCGTGTGGCATGTTCGTCGCCCGACGTGATCCGCGGCGGCACGCGGGCGGAGCCGACGGGGCGGCGGGCGGCAGGCGAGCGGGTGGGCGGACAGCGGGAGCATTGCGGCAAGGTATGGCCGTCCGGCGAAGTGGGCAGCGTCGGGAAGGAATGAAACCGAAGTCGTCGCGAGAATCCGCACGATCGCAAAGGACAGCCTCCAGGGGTGAATTCTTCGAACGAAGAAAGTGGCTGGTCGCCGCAAGATTCGGCGAGTTTCGCATTATTCATGTCCGGCCCTGTCCGGGGAGTCGGCGAAAAGGTGTTCGGACCCGGGCGGTACGCCGGGCCAGGGCGCCGGAAGCAGTACGGGCGAAGGATGCCTGAATCGAGCCGACGCCGCCGTCCGTCGAGGACGTAACCGGGCGTCAGCGCTCCACTTGTGAGGGGTTGTTCCGGAATACCTCATTCTCAATTCCCGGCACTCGCCTCCTTCCCCCGCCCATGACGGGCCACCGTTTGCGTGAGCCGAGCGGGCGGAGCGGCATGCACGCCTCCCACCTGCACCGGACGCCACCGCTGCGCGCAACCCTCGGCGGGACGCCGGCCGTCGACGGCTGTTCCCACCCGACATTCCCCTGATCACAAGTCGCTTGACACGTCAAGTGCACCCTGATTCCCTGCCTGCGGGAGCATGCCTCCACCATCCGGACGGAGCCATGCAACGCCCAACCGGACGGCGGCGACGAGCAGTTCAGAGAACGCCGCCGCCCTCCAGGGTGCTCAGACACGGGGGTAGCAGTGCGGACTGAAATCGAACGCGTCGTCCAGGGCATACGGGAGCGGTACGAGGAGCCGCTGTCACTCAACGACCTCGGAGAGATCGCAAGATTGACGCCCTACCACATGGCGCGCGTCTTCCGGGAGGAGACCGGCCTTCCACCAGCTCGCTTCCTCACGGCGGTGCGCCTGGAAGAGGCGAAGCGAAGGCTCTTGTGCACCAATGAGAGTATCGCCGACATTTCAATCCGAGTGGGCTACTGCAGCATTGGAGCATTCACCACTCGATTCAGCAAGACATTCGGCGTGCCGCCCGGTCAATATCGGCGACTGGCAACTCTGGGGCCCGACGCCGTTCAATTTGCTGGCGGAAATGACGACGAGCCGTTCTCTTATGGAACCATTCTTGGCCGAATTCGCCGGCGAGACGGAATGGCTCACGCACCGGCCTTCGTCGCCGCCTTTCACGCAACCGCAGCGACGGACCGGCCTGCCCGCTGCTGCCGGGTCGAGCGCTCGTCCGACGTCTGGACCATCGCCCACGTCCCGGCAGGGCGCTGGCTCATCGAAGCGGTGTCACAGAGCGTTGCTTCGGGCAGCCGTAGCGCCGTAGTCGCGGGTACCGCCGGTCCGGTACACATCGAACCGGGCACGATCGTGGAAGTCGACGTGTCCCTCGAGCCGTCGGAGCGGGCCAAGATGGTCGACGGCGACCGGTGCCCGCTGGCCTTCTCCCTGCCGGACCTCTACGCGTCCTGACCGTTCATACGGCAGCAACGGACCACACGGATGAGGGCGTGCCGCGCCGGTCCGCCCTCTCTCGTCCCATCGCGCCCGAACTCCCCTTTTGACCGGTCACAGCGGCAAACCTTCGGCCTTCCCCTGCCGTGGTCACCGTTTTCCGGCGGATGGTTCGAATCGGCGCCGGCCGTACCCGGTGAGCAATCTGGGCGATGACAGCCGCCGGTGCACAAAGCAATGTTGGCTACGCCTACGGGGCCTGGGCGCTGCCGCCTGCCCTCCCCGCCCGGCCGCATGCACCACGCCAATTCGCTGTCCGAGGGGTGTTCCATGGGGGAAAACGAGGAAAAGCTTCGGTACTTCCTCAAGCAGGTCAGCGTTGAACTGCAGGAGGCGCGATCGCAGCTGGACAAGCTCTCGTCGGAGCGGCACGAGCCGATCGCGATCGTGGGGATCGGTTGCCGGTTCCCGGGTGGGGTGGCTTCGGCGGAGGACCTGTGGGAGCTGGTGTCCGAGGGCAGGGACGCGATCTCCGGCTTCCCCTCCAACCGCGGCTGGGACACCGAAGCCCTCTACGACCCCGACCCCGACCAGCCCGGCACGACATACACCCGCCACGGCGGCTTCCTCCACGACGCCGACCAGTTCGACCCCGCCTTCTTCAACATCTCACCCCGCGAAGCACTCGCCACCGACCCCCAACAACGGCTGCTCCTGGAAACCGCCTGGGAAGCCATCGAACACGCCGGCATCGACCCCACCACACTCCACGGCACCAACACCGGCGTCTACACCGGCGTCAGCAACAACGGCTACGCGGCCACGTCCGCGTTGGACATGCAGGGTGCACCCGAACACCAGGACCTTGAGGGATACCTGCTGACGGGGACCGCGCTGAGCGTGGCATCGGGCCGGCTTTCCTACGTGCTCGGCCTCCAAGGCCCGGCCCTTACGGTCGACACCGCGTGTTCGTCCTCCTTGGTGGCACTGCACACCGCGTGTCAGGCTCTACGCCGTCGCGAGTGCGACCTCGCTCTGGCGGGTGGTTCGACCGTCATGACCGACGCAAGCATGTTTACGGAGTTCAGTCGTCAGCGGGGGCTGGCGACCGACGGCCGGTGCAAGGCCTTCTCAGCCGACGCCGACGGCACCGGCTGGGCCGAAGGCGCAGGCGTACTCCTCATCCAACGACTCTCCGACGCA